>NZ_JBHJWG010000002.1:0-264766 GCF_042266305.1 Kitasatospora sp. NPDC056076 | reverse complement strand
ACCCGCGCGATCGCGCCCCGCCGCCCCTTTGTTTAAACCCCCCCCCGCGCTTTTCGGCGGGGCCCCGCGGGGGGGCGGCCCCCCCCGCCGGGCCCCCCCCCC
This sequence comes from Kitasatospora sp. NPDC056076, assembly GCF_042266305.1. NCBI lineage: Bacteria > Bacillati > Actinomycetota > Actinomycetes > Kitasatosporales > Streptomycetaceae > Kitasatospora > Kitasatospora sp. NPDC056076. The sequence continues at coordinate 264,664 of NZ_JBHJWG010000002.1, read as the reverse complement.
CCGCCGTCCGGTCGGTGGACCGGGAGAGTGACCGGGAGGCCTAGAACAGGCCGTCCAGCTCGCGCAGCAGCGCGGCCTTCGGACGGGCACCGGTGATCTGCTTCACCGGCTGGCCGTCCTTGAAGAGGATCAGGGTCGGGATCGAGATCACGTTGTACTCGGCGGCGGTCACCTGGTTGGCGTCCACGTCGAGCTTGGCGATGGTCAGCTTGTCGCCGTTCTCGGCCGCGATGTCCTCCAGGACCGGGGCGACCTGGCGGCACGGGCCGCACCAGGTGGCCCAGAAGTCGACCAGTACGGGCTTGTCGCTCTCCAGGACGTCGGACTTGAAGGTCGCGTCGGTGACGGTGGTGGTGGCGCCGGCCACGGGGACTCCTCGGGTTAGGACGGAGGGGGCTGCTGCCAGGTGAACAACGGGCGGGCCCGTTCTGTTTCTGCCTGGCCGGGGCGGGGGTGTTTCACGTGGAACACCCCCGCGGGGTTCGGTCGGTGGCGGGGAGGTCAGACCGCGACGGCGGTCTTGTTCTCCGCGTCGTCCAGCGCGGCCAGGTAGCGCTCGGCGTCCAGCGCGGCGGAGCAGCCGGTGCCGGAGGCGGTGATGGCCTGGCGGTAGGTGTGGTCCACGACGTCGCCGGCGCCGAACACGCCCTCGACGTTGGTCCGGGTCGAGGGGGCGTCGACCTTGAGGTAGCCCTCGCCGTCGAGGTCCAGCTGGCCCTTGAAGAGGTCGGTGCGCGGGTCGTGGCCGATCGCGATGAACAGGCCGGTGACGGGCAGCTCGCGCAGCTCGCCCGTGGCGGTGTCGCGCAGGGTGACGCCGGTCAGCTTCGGGTCGCCGTGGATGGCCTCGACCGCGCTGTTCCACTCGAAGCGGATCTTCGGGTCGGCGAAGGCGCGCTCCTGCATCGCCTTGGAGGCGCGCAGGCTGTCACGGCGGTGGATGATCGTGACGCTCTTGGCGAAGCGGGAGAGGAAGGTCGCCTCCTCCAGGGCCGTGTCGCCGCCGCCGACCACCGCGATGTCCTGGTCGCGGAAGAAGAAGCCGTCGCAGGTCGCGCACCAGGAGACGCCGCGGCCGGAGAGCTTGTCCTCGTTGGGCAGGCCGAGCTTGCGGTGCTGGGAGCCGGTGGTGACGATCACGGCGCGGGCCCGGTGGACGTTGCCCTCGGAGTCGGTGACGGTCTTGATCTCACCGGTGAGGTCCACCGCGACGATGTCGTCCGGGATCAGCTCGGCGCCGAAGCGCTCCGCCTGCGCCCGCATGTTGTCCATCAGCTCGGGGCCCATGATGCCGTCCCGGAAGCCCGGGAAGTTCTCGACCTCGGTGGTGTTCATGAGCGCACCACCGGCGGTGACGGCTCCCTCGAAGACCAGCGGCTTGAGGGAGGCGCGGGCCGTGTAGAGCGCGGCCGTGTAGCCTGCCGGGCCGGAACCGATGATGATCACGTTACGGACGTCGCTCACTGCTTCTCCTGGTTCGCATCGCGACCCGCGTTTGCTGCGGGGAGGGCGGTCCTGCTCCGCCGCCCGGGACAACGACTGACCAGTCTCTCGCATTCCCAGGCGGATCAGTACCAGGCGCCCGAACTCCGGAAGCGGCGTGCCGCCCTGGTCGTCGATCGCATGGGAACGGCCGTCCGGTGGCTGCGAAGGGCCGTTCAGTGGCCGGGGACGGTCCGTTGCAGGACGACCGGGCCGCAGTCGGGGGAGCGCAGGAAGACGTCCACGAAACCGGGCCGACCGGCGGCGGGGTAGACCAGGACGTCCACCGGGGAGCCCTGGTAGCTGCCCCGGTCGGTGGCCAGCGGGGTGCCCGGGGCGGGGGCGCGGCAGGCCGCGGGGGAGACCGGTGCGGCGGGTGAGGCGGGGCCGGAGAGCTCCGGCCCGGAGCCGTCGGCGGGCGCGGCGCCGGACTTGGCGGGCCCGGTGGCGCGCAGCCCGGGCTGGGAGCCGGAACGGTCCAGCAGCTGCTGCACCTGGGCGGCGAGCTGGTCCTCCCGGTAGACGGTGCCGGGGCCCGCCAGGTGCGGGGTGCGGGCGCTCTGCTCGCCGGGGGAACCCGCGGTGCCCGCCGAGGCCGCGGAGACGGCGGAGGTGCGGGTGGCGGAGTCGTCCTGGTGCAGCAGCAGGGCCCCGCCCAGCCCGACGGCCGCCAGCGCGGCGGCCGCCCCGAGCAGCAGGGCGAACCGGCGGCGGCGCGGGCGGGGGCGGCCGGGGCCGGTGGCCGAGGCCGGGCGCGAGGGGGGCGCGGAGGGCGCCGCGGCGGCCCGTACGGGCGCGGCGGGGAGCTCCGTCCGGCGGGCGGTGGCGGGGGCGGGGGCCCGCTCGGGGCCTGCGGTGGGCCGGGCAGGGGAGGGGCGGTCGGCGCGGGCCGCCTCGGCGAGGGCGGCGTCCAGCCGGGCGGCGACGTCGGCGGGCATCGGTTCGGGCTCGACGGTGCCGAGCAGCGCCTGCACCTCGGCCAGCGCCTCGACGGTCCCGCGGCACTCGGCGCAGCCGTCCAGGTGCCGCTGCAGGGCCTCGGCGGCCCCGGCGGGCTCGACCAGGCCCTCGGCGAGGTCGGCCAGCTCGTCGACCGAGGGGTGGGCGGCGGGTCCGGGGGAGGAGAGGGGGGCGTTCATCGGGTGCTCGCGTCTCCTTCCAGCATCGTGCGGCCGGTGCTCGTGCCTGTCCCTGTGACGGTGCGGGGGCCCGTCGGGTTCCCCCTGGTCCGGTCCGGCGGGGGCGGGGCGGTGCCGGACGGGTCGGGGGCGGTGCGTCCCGGGGGCCGGCCGGCCGGTGTTTCACGTGAAACGTTCCGTCCGCCGCCGTTGCTGTCGCCGTTGCTGTCGCCGTCCTCGCGGTCCCCGCCGTCGCTCTCGCGCAGGTGCCGGACCAGCGGGAGCAGCCGGGCCCGGCCGCGGGCGCAACGGCTCTTCACGGTGCCGACCGGGACGCCCAGCAGCTCGGCGGCCTCGGCGACCGGGTAGCCCTGCATGTCGACCAGGACCAGCGCGGCCCGCTGCTCGGGGGGCAGCTCGGCGAGCGCGGCGGTCAGCTCGCGCTGCACCTCGGCCCGGACCACCGGGGAGTCGGCCGGCTCGGCGGAGCCGACCAGGCGGTCCAGCCGCTGCGGGTCCTCGTCCAGCGGGGTGGTGCGCCGGGTGGCGCTGCGCCGGGCGCGGTCCAGACAGGCGTTGACCACGATCCGGTGCAGCCAGGTGGTGACGGCCGAGCGGCCCTGGAAGCCGGCGGCGGCCCGGAAGGCGGAGACCAGGGCGTCCTGGAGGGCGTCCGCGGCCTCCTCGCGGTCGCCCAGGGTGCGCAGGGCGACCGCCCAGAGGCGGTCCCGGTGGCGGTTCACCAGCAGGCCGAAGGCCTCCTGGTCGCCGGCGACGTGCCGGGCGAGCAGCGTCGCGTCGTCGTCCGCCACTGTCACCCCTTGTCGCTGCGGGTCGTTCCGGGTCTGGACCGTGCGGTCAGCCGGAGACCTTTACCTCGGCGACGTGGCCGCGGTACCTGCCGTCGGAATCCTTGTTCAGAGAGGTCAGCCAGATCAAGAGGTAACGCGTGGTGACCGGCGATTCGAGGGCGTAGTCGACGTTGAGGCCGGCCTTCCTGGCCGCGACGACCGAGAAGCTCTCCGGCCTGGCCGCGGTCGGGTTGGCTGCGGCGGACGCGTTGGGCACGCGCACCTCCGCGGCCTGCTCGCCGTCCTTGAACTGGACGGTCACCGAGGACACCGACTGCGGTGAGCCGAGGTCGATCAGCAGTCCGGTGCCCACCTTGAGGGCGGGCGGCTTGGGGCCGAGCTGGTCGACGTACCAGCCGGTGGTCCAGGCGGTGTTCGGGTCGCCGTCGATGGCGTTCTTGACGCTGTCGGTGCCTTCGGGACCGTCGCCCAGCGGGTTGTACGACTCCGCGCCCTTGATCTGGATCGGCACCGGCGTGTGGGCCGTCGGGCGGGCGCTCGCGGCGGTGCTGCTGATCGAGGTCTGCGGGGTGGCGACGGCCTGGTTGCTGTTGCGCAGGCTGCCGACGAACTGCCAGGAGGCGACGCCGATCGCGCCCAGGGCGACCGTCCAGGCGGTGGCCTTGACCACCCGGCGCAGCCGGCGCCTGGTGCGCCGGGCGGCGGTGGGCCGGGAGGAGGCCGGCAGCGGGGCGACCGTCGTGTCGGCCACCCGGGTGGGGATGGGCGCGGTCGGGAGGGCGTGGCCGTGGTGCCGGGGCGGGGCCGGGAAGGCCGGCAGCTCGGGCTCGGGCTGCCGGATCCGGGGCAGCTTGGCGATCGCCCGGACCAGTTCCTCCGGGGTGGTGATCGGCTCGGCGTGGTGCGGCGGGTGGTCGAACAGGGCGCGCGCCGCGAGCTCGGACAGGCCCTTGTGGACGCCCGCGCGGACCTGGTCCGGCGCGGCGTTCTGCAGGTCCTTGGGCAGTCCCTTGAGGTCGTAGCGGTCCTCGGGGTACGGCCAGCGGTGGGTGAGCGCGGCGAAGAGCAGGGCGCCGATCGCCCGGGTGTCGGTGCGCTGGGCGTCCTCGGCGGCGTCCCCGGTGGAGTCCTCGGCGGGCAGCCCGCGCAGGGCGGCGTCCACCGCGATGCCGTTGATCCGGTACTGGCCGCTGTCGGTGCGCAGCACGCAGCGCGGGGTGAGCCGCAGGTGCGCCTTGCCGCGGCGGTGCGCGGCGGCGACGGCGTCGGCGACCTGGCGGACCATCTGGTACGCCTCGTGCGGCTCCATCGGGCCGTCGGCGAGCAGCTTGGCGAGGTCGGAGGCGTGCGGCAGCCACTCCCGCACGATGTAGACCAGCTCGTTCTCCTGCACGGCGTCCAGCACCTGGACGAAGCGCGGGTCGCCGAGCAGGGCCGCGGACTTGGCGGCGGCCAGCACCTTGCGGGCGCGCTGGTGGCCGGAGGCCATCAGGTGGACGCCGACGGCCCGGCGCAGCTTCTCGTCGACGGCGCGCCAGCTGCTGAAGGTCTCGGTCTGGGAGATGCACTCTTCCAGCAGGTACCGGTGGCCGATCTTGTCGCCGCTGTGCCGCATCGGCGCGGGCAGGGTCCGCGGGAGGGTGGCGGTGTCGCGCGGGTCGAGGGTGGGCTGGGGGTCGGTCGGACGGCGCTTGTCGGAGGCGGGCTGCGGTGCGGGAGCGGGCTTCTTCCGCGGGGGGCCGGCCGCCAGTTCGGCGGCGATCTCGTGGACGGAGAGCGGGGCGGTGATCTCCGAGGTCTCCTCGCTCACCGCGGCCGCCGGGGCCTCAGTGGCCTCAGGGGTCGGACCGTCCTCGTCGCCGTCCTTGCTGTCGTCCTCGCCGTCGTCCTTGCTCTCGGCGCCGGCCGTGTCAGGGGTCTCCACGGAGTCCGCGGAGGAGTTCCCGGGGGCGTCCGTGGAGGAGGCGTCGGCGGAGCCCGCCGGGGCGGAGTTCCCGCTCCCGAGCTCGTCGATCGCCGCAGCCAGCGCGGCCTCGTCCGCCGCCGCGTCAGCTGTTGACGTGTCGACGACCGCCTTGGTGCCATCAGCCACCGTGGTCCTGCCTCCCCTTGTGTCGCCCCGGCCTGAGAGAGTCGCTGGAGCCCGCGGATTGGCCGCCCTGTGCTCCAGGACAATTGTGCCCACTCTTCACCACCGGGTACGACCGCTGAAGGGTCCGCTCGGTTGCATACCGGTGGAGAGATGTGGTGCAGATCCGACACCGGGCCGCCACGTGGCGGCCCGGGCGTGTCCGGTCATGGAGGGCGGCCCGTGCTGCGGCCGGACGGGCGGGGGCGGTGTCAGCCCTGGTCGACGCCCGGTCAGGGCGCCCGCTCGTCCGGCCGGTTGTGCTCGGACTCAGCGGCCCAGTCGGCCGCGGACCATGCCCAGCATGGCGTTCATCTCCTCGATCCGCAGGCGCTTCGCGATGAACACGAACACCAGCAGCTGGAGGCCGCCGCCCAGCAGGACCGACAGCACGCTGCCCGGCCAGCCGCCGAGCACCTGCTGGACCGCCAGGCTGACGCCGAGGCCGACCACCGCGGCCGGGACGCAGGCGGTGGCCAGCCGGCTGTAGGTCTTGCCGATCCGCTTGGTGTCCAGCCCGCCGATCTTCTTCTTGAGCTTGGGCACCGCGACCATCACTCCGACGGCGTAGGCGAGGCCGTAGCCGAGGGCCATGCCGGTCACCGTCCACTGCGCGGGCAGCGCGACCCAGCAGACCAGCGAGAAGCCGGCCTGGCAGACCGCCACCCAGACGGTGTTGGAGAACGGCGTCCGGGTGTCCTCGTAGGCGTAGAAGCCGCGCAGCATCACGTACTGGGCGGAGTACGGGATCAGCCCGAGGGCGAAGGCCGAGAGCATCAGACCGACGTTGGTCGCGTTGTCCAGGGCCGTCCCGCCGCCGCCGACCGCGTAGATCGAGCGGCCGATCGCCGGGCCGAGCGCCAGGAACAGGAAGGCCGCCGGGACGACCGCCACCGCCGTGGTGCGCAGCCCGTACGACAGGTCGTCCCGGACGGCGCCGGCGTCCTCGTCGGCGGCCGCGCGGGAGAGCCGGGGGAGCACCGCGCTCATGATCGAGACGGTGATGACGGCCTGCGGGAGCTGCCAGATCAGCAGGGCGTTGGAGAAGGCCGAGAGGCCGACACCGCCGTGCCCGCCCTGTTCGGCGGCGCTGCCGGCGGCGGTCGCCAGCTGGGTGATGACCAGGTAGCCGGCCTGGTTGGCGAGCACGAAGAAGAAGGTCCACTTGGCCAGCCGGGCGGCCTTGCCCAGGCCGTGGCCGCGCCAGTCGAAGCGCGGCCGGAAGCGGAAGTCGGCCGCCCGCAGGTACGGGATCATCGCCAGCGACTGGACCACCAGGCCGAGCAGGGTGCCCAGGCCGAGCAGTCGGACGCCCTCCGGGGTGATGTTCTCCGGGGTGATCTGGGTGCCGTTGAAGCCGCCGTAGACCCAGATGTAGGCGCCGAAGGTGAAGATCACCACGATGTTGTTGAGGACCGGGGTCCACATCATCGCGCCGAACCGGCCCCGGGCGTTGAGGATCTGGCCCATCACCACGTGGACGCCCATGAAGAAGATGGTCGGCAGGCAGTAGCGGGCCAGGGCGACCGTGGTCTCGGCACGGGCCGGGTTGGTCATCATCGGATGGGCGATCAGCTGGACCAGCAGGGGCGCCCCGAGCACGGCCAGGAAGACCACGCCGCCGAGTCCGACCATCACCAGGGTGAGCAGCCGGTTGGCGTAGGCCGTCCCGCCGTCCTCGTCGTTCTTCATGCTGCGCACCAGCTGCGGCACGAAGACCGCGTTCAGCGCGCCGCCGCCGATCAGGATGTACAGCAGGGTCGGCAGGGTGTTCGCTGCGTTGTACGAGTCACCCATGACCGCGATGCCGATCGCGCCGGCGATCACCATCGTCCGCAGGAAGCCGGTGCCGCGGGAGACCAGGGTGCCGGCCGCCATGATCGCGCTGGAGCTCAGCAGGCCGGCGACCTTGCCGCCACCGCCGTCGGAGGCCGGGGCGGGCTCGGCCGCGGGCCGGGCGGCCTGCTCCTCGGCGAGGTCCGCCAGCGGCTCGACCGCCGGGGGCACCGCCACGGCGGCCACCTGCATGGTGGCCTCCTCCTCGGAGAGCGGCGGGTCGAACTCGATCGGCGGGACGAACGGCCGCTGCCCGTCGTGGCCGCCGTGCTGCGGCTGCCCCGGGTAGCCGCCCATCGGCGGGTACGGCGCGGGCGCGCCCGGCGGTACCGCCGAGGCCGGGGGCACGGGGGCGGCCTGCGGGGCCGGGGCGGGCTGGGGGACCGGCGGCTGGGCCGCGGCGTCGGCCCGGCCGCTGCCGAAGAGCGCGTCCACCCCGACGTACTCGGTGGTCTCGGTGTCCCAGGCGGAGTGCGCCGGGCCCGGCTCCCACTGCGGCTGCGGCTGGCTCCACGCTCCGGGGGCCGGGGTGGAGACCGGTGCCGCCGGGGCGGCCTGCTGCGGCCAGTCGGCCTGCATCGGGGTGTCCCAGCCGGGCTGCACGGGGGGGACCGGGGGCGAGAACGGTGTCGTCGGCACCGGCGTCGGGTAGCCGCCGCCCTGCGGCGGCAGTTGCGGCGGCACGTCGTACGCGGTGACCGGCGGCGGCGCCGCGGCGGGCCGTCCGGCCTGGAGGCCGTACGGGTCCTGACCGTCCTGCGCCGTCCCGTACGCCTGCGCGGCGTAGGGGTCCTGGGCGTAGGTGTCGGCCACGTACCAGTCGCCGGACGGCGACTCGGCGCCCGGCCGGCTCTCACCGCGGCCCGGCGGCCGCTCCTCGCTGCGCCCGGTCATGTCACCTCTTCGCTGTTGTGGGGGGAGACCGGCCCGGGGTTGCGGGGGGTCGGCGGTGTCAAGGACCAACCTTCTCATCACTGGCGGTCCGATCCCGGCCATCCGGGCTGCTGGCGCGCGGTGTCTGTGCGGGCCCCCCGTCCGCGGCGCCGTTCTCCGGCCGGTCCGCCGCGGCGCCGTCCGGGTCGGTCGGCTCGGCGGGCTCAGCTTCGGCGGTGCCCGCCGGGTCGCCGTCCGCCGGGTCGTCCCCGACCGGCTGGTCGCCGTCCTCGTGCGGCTGCCCGCCGCGCCGCTTGCGCTGGCGCATGAAGCGCAGCGCGGCGAGCACCAGCAGCACGGCGGCGCCGGCGAAGACGTACAGCACCCCGTTGGTCACCGAGGTGACCTCGACGGTGAAGGTCTGGGCCTGGCCGTAGGGCCGGGAGTCGGGACCGGTGGTCCACAGCTGGGCGACCATGGTGACCGGGCCGTTGCTGCGGGCCTCGGCGTTGAAGCGCAGGGTGACGCTCTGCGAGGCGGGGAGGACGAGCTGCTCCGGCAGGCCGACCCGCAGTCTGTTCGGCTGGATCGAGGTGAGCCGCAGCTGCAGGTTGGTGACCGTCTGGGTGAGGTCGTTGCGCACGCTGACCTGGAGCTGGCCGGTGTTCCCGGCCAGGGTGACGACGTTCTTCTTTGGGACCTGGACGGCGGTGGTGAGCTCGTTCAGGTAGTTGGTGACGCCGGTGCGGTAGGCGTCGCCGGCCGGCGCCTGGGCGCGCCACTCGGTGGACAGCGAGCGGACCATCGCGGCGCTGAACGGGCCGCGCACCCGCTGCGGCAGGGTGAGCACCCGCATCAGGGTGTCCAGCTTCTGCTGGATCTCGTCGGTGCCGCTCAGGGCGGAGGCCGGCAGCTCGGAGGCGCGGGCCTGGGTCGGGTAGTCGGCCGGCGAGGGGACGCCGGTGTTGGCCTTCGGGTCCGGCGCGGCCTGGGCCAGCACGTCCAGCTTCACCGGGGCCAGCCACTTGTCCCCGGCCGTCTGCAGGGCGGTGGCCAGCGCCTTGGCGGTGTTGACGGTCAGCTCGCGCGGCGGCATCACCAGCAGGCCGCGCTGGTTCTGCGGCTGCTCGTGGGTGATCGCGTAGGTCTCGGCGAGGAAGCGCTGGGTCGCGTCGGTCTGGTCCTTCGGGGTGCTCAGGTCCTTCTGGAAGGGCCCGGAGACCGTGTCGTCGGCGACCACCGCGTTCTGCCCGTTGCCGATCGGGCGCACCGCGGTCGGGGTGTAGTTGACCGAGTCCGGGTCGGGCATGCTCGCGCCGTTGACCAGCACCAGGTTGCTGCCCGCCTGCCGGGCGATGCCGGCGATCTGCTGGTCGAGGTAGCCCTGGTACGGCCAGGCCACGTCGGAGCGGGTGTCCACCGCGAGCCGGCCCTCGACGGTCAGCCGGCCGGCGGTGGCGGCCTTGCTCAGGGCAGTGCCCATGCCGCTGAGGTCGGCGCCGTTGTGCGCGATCGAGGCGAGGTCCGGGTCGGCGTACGGCAGCGAGACGACCTGGCTGCCCGACTTGGCGACGGCCGCCCGCAGCTTGTTCAGCCAGGCGTCGGCGGCGGCCGAGGCGGGGCGGCCGACGGTGTTCTCGTCCTTGGCGGACTTGCCCGAGCCCTCGGTGCCCGGCTTCTGCACCCGGTACGGCTTGGTCATCGCGAACGCGGCGTCCAGCAGGTCCGGGTCGACCACCCAGGTCAGCCCGTTCAGCTTGGCGCCGGTGTCGACCAGCTCGTACAGCCGGCCGCCCGGCGCGAAGTCGGCGGCCAGGCTGTCGTCGCGCAGCACGGAGAGGTTCTGGTCGCCCTCGGCGTAGGTCTGCGCGGCCAGCACCGGCGCGTGCACCAGCGGCCAGAGCGTGGCGACCTTGGTCGGCTGGGCCTCGCTGCTGCCCTGGGAGTAGGGCAGGAAGGTCCGGGCGATGCCCAGGGCCCGGTCGCGCGGGTTGTCGGCGGTCGAGCCCCAGGCGTCCACCGCGAGCTCGTAGACGCCGCTCTCGGAGAAGCCGAGGTCGCTCACCGCGACGCTCAGGGTGTACGGCAGGCTCTGGCCCGGGTTGAGCTCCGGCAGGGCGTACTGCGGGCTGTCCAGCTCCGTCCCGTCGTCGCCCCGCGGGCTGGTCCGCGCGGCCACGCCCTGGAGCTCGCTGCGCCGCTGCAGGGGCTTGCTGGAGACCGGCTTGCGGACCGCGGCGTGGGCGCCCTTGAGGGCGGACTTGCCGGAGTTGGTGACGTGACCGGTGATGGACACGGTGCCGTTCTGGACGGCCAGCTGCGGGGTGACCGTCTCGATGGTCAGCACCACCGGGTACTCCGCGGTGGCCGTCGAGTCGACGGTCGGACGGACGTTGCCGCCGGTCGGCAGGGCCGCGGCGGGGGCGGCCGCGACCAGTGCCAGGAGCGCACCGCAGGCGGCGGCGAAGCGGCGCGCGCGGCCGCCGGTGCGCCGTTCCCCGGTGGGGGGTTCGGTCGGGCTCGCGGCCCGCCCAGGTCGTCGGTGTGCCCCCAGGCCCGAGTGCCGTGCCGGCTCACTCACTCGTTTCGCCCTCGCCGTTCTGTTCGCTCGCTCGCTGCTGATGCTGTCCGTCCGGCGCGGTCGCCCGACGTTCCCCGCTCGACGTTCCTCGCTCGACGTTCTTCGCTCGACGACGTACGCCACCCTGCTGCCGCGGAGGGATCCGTCGGCACGGCGGCACGCGACACCGCATCCCCGGTTCCGGTGTCCGCGCTCCGTCCACCGGCATGGTAACGATCCAGCCTGGCGTGCAGTGTTGCGGGCTCTGGGGTGAGACGCCCAAAACGCGCGGGCGGTTGACCTTCCGGGGCACGTACCCTTGTGAGCCGTGTCCACTGCCAATGAGCCCACCGCGCGCACCGACCGTTCCAGCACCGCCGTCCAGGTCGTCCCAGGCCTGAGCGAGGCCCAGACGATGGGGCTGCAAGAGCTGCTGCGGGTGTCGCCGGTCGCCGACGAGATCGCCCGCCGCTTCCACGCGGCCGGGCACCGGCTGGCCCTGGTCGGCGGCTCGGTGCGGGACGCGCTGCTCGGCCGGCTCGGCAACGACCTGGACTTCACCACCGACGCCCGGCCGCAGCAGGTGCTCAAGCTGGTCAAGGGCTGGGCGGACGCGGTCTGGGACGTCGGGATCGCCTTCGGCACCGTCGGCGCCCGCAAGGACACCCCCGAGGGGTCCTTCCTGATCGAGATCACCACCTACCGTTCCGAGGCGTACGACCGCACCTCGCGCAAGCCCGAGGTGACCTACGGCGACACCATCGAGCAGGACCTGGTCCGCCGCGACTTCACGGTCAACGCGATGGCCGTCGACCTGCCCGGCCGCGGCTTCGTCGACCCGCACCACGGCCTGGAGGACCTGGAGGCCCGGGTGCTGCGCACCCCCGCCACCCCCGAGGAGTCCTTCTCCGACGACCCGCTGCGGATGATGCGGGCCGCCCGCTTCGCGGCCCAGCTGGACTTCGACCCGGCGCCCGAGGTGGTCGCCGCGATGACCGCGATGGCCGAGCGGATCACCATCGTCTCGGCGGAGCGGGTGCAGGCCGAGCTGAACAAGCTGCTGCTCGCCGCGCACCCGGTGAAGGGCCTGCGGCTGCTGGTCGACACCGGCCTGGCCGGGCACGTGCTGCCGGAGCTGCCCGCGCTGCAGCTGGAGAGCGACGAGCACCACCGGCACAAGGACGTCTACGAGCACTCGCTGACCGTCCTGGAGCAGGCCATCGACCTGGAGCAGGACGGCCCGGACCTCAGCCTGCGGCTGGCCGCGCTGCTGCACGACATCGGCAAGCCGCGCACCCGCCGCTTCGAGTCGGACGGCCGGGTCTCCTTCCACCACCACGAGGTGGTCGGCGCCAAGATGACCCGCAAGCGGATGCGGGAGCTCAAGTACTCCAAGGAGCTCACCGAGGACGTCTCGCGCCTGGTCGAGCTGCACCTGCGCTTCCACGGCTACGGCGGCGGCGAGTGGACCGACTCCGCGGTGCGCCGCTACGTCACCGACGCCGGGCCGCTGCTGGAGCGCCTGCACAAGCTGACCCGCTCCGACTGCACCACCCGCAACAAGAAGAAGGCGGCCGCGCTCTCGCGCACCTACGACGGCCTGGAGGAGCGGATCTCCGAACTGCAGGCCCGGGAGGAGCTGGACGCCGTCCGCCCCGCCCTGGACGGCAACCAGATCATGGAGCTGCTCGGGCTGCGGCCCGGCCCGCTGGTCGGCAAGGCGTACAAGCACATGCTCGAACTGCGGCTGGAGCACGGCCCGATGGAGCCCGACGAGGCGGTCGCGGCGCTGCGGGCCTGGTGGGCCGAGCAGCAGCAGGGCTGACCCGGGCGACGCCCCGGACGCACCGCGCGGCGGTCACCGTCCCGGAGGGGACGGTGACCGCCGCGTTCGCGTCCGGTCAGCCGTTGATGTGCTTGAGGCAGAGCACGTAGTTCAGCGCGGGGAGCTTGGTGTAGGTGCGGGTGTAGGTGCTGTCCGACTTCGGCTGCTTCTCGCAGGCCTTCTCGTCCGAGGTGGCGAAGTACTTGTAGACCACCTTGTACTGGGCCTTGGGGTCGGTGCAGGGCAGCACGGTGATCTTTGGGTGGTCGTCCGCGGTCGCGTTGCTGGAGTTCTCGTTGCGCAGGCAGTCGCCGATGCCCGCGCTGTCGACGTCGTCCTTGGCCGCCGGGGTCGCGGGCGGCGGCAGGGTGATGCTCGGCAGGGAGAAGCTGGGCACCGGGAGCGGCGGCGGCGGGGTGTAGCTGAAGGTGGGCCGCGGCGACGGCGAGAAGGTGACCGTGCTGGTCGTCGTCGGCCCCGCGACGGGGCCGGAGTCCTGCTTCGGCCCGATCACGCCGGTGGCCAGCAGGACCCCGGTGACCAGCAGGGAGACCGGCACCAGCAGCATGGCGACGTGCGGACGGCTGCCCAGCGGGGCGCCCGGGTCCAGCTGCGGGCCGTGGGTGCCCGGCATGGGCGGCGGCAGCCGCTTGATCCGGTTGTGGGCGCCGAGGTTCATCAGCAGGGTGATCACGGTCAGGATCGGCGAGATCCAGCTCCACCAGCCCTGGACCAGCGTCCTGGCGGACATGTCGCGCACGGTGGCCGTGCCGCAGGTGCGGCAGAACGGGCCGTGCATCCGCAGCATCCGGAACGCGATCAGCAGGCCCTGGTGGCCGCGGACGGTGGCGCGCACGGCCGGGAAGCCGCCGCAGAAGCGGCAGTGCTCCCCGTCCATCGGGGCCGGCGGCGGGTAGCCGTAGCCGTAGCCGGGCGGCTGGGCGCCGTACGGCTGCTCCGGCGGGGGCGGGGCGCTCGGGTAGCCGTACCCCGGCGGGGGCGGCGGTGGCGGGGCGCCGTACGGGCCGCTGGCGTACGGGTTGCCGTCACCGGGTGGCGGGCCGTAGGGCATCTGGGGCGGAGGCGGAGCGGACAAGGGATCCCCCCGGAACAAGGACGTGGTGGAAGGGTCAGGACTTCTTCACCGGCGGGTAGCCGGTGGTGGGGGTCAGGGGGCCGAGGCAGAGCACGTACCGCGTCTTGTTCCAGCGGCGGCCGCTCTTGCCCGAGACGGCGCTGGTGGTCTGCGGGGTCTGCCGGCAGCGGGTCACGTCGGTGGTGCCGGTGAACTTCGACAGCACCTTGTAATTCGCCCGGGAATCAGTGCACTTGACGATCTCGACGTCACGGGAGCCGCTCACCCGGACGCAGTCCCCGGGCTTGGCGCTGCTGACGTTCGGGCTGCTGAAGAAGTACGCGCCCGCGAGCACCACGCAGCCGCCGACCGCCCCGGCGATCCGCAGCTTGGCGCGGGCACCGCGCTTGGCGGGCGGCGCCGCGGCGGCCGCACCGGGCTGCGGGTAGCCGTACGGCCCGGCGGGCGGCTGCGGCCCGTACGGCGCCTGCCCGTGGGGCGGCTGGGGGTACGGCGGCTGGCCGTACGGGGGTTGGCCGTACGGGGGTTGGGGGCTCGGTGGCGGGCCGCCGTACGGGCCCGGGGCGTACGGCTGCTGGGCGGGTGGCCCGCCGTACGGCGCCTGGGCGTAGCCGGGTGGGGGCGGACCGAAGCCCGGTGCCGCGGGTGGCGGCGGCCCGTACGGTCCGGTCGGTGTGCTCATCAGTTCGTCCCCCGAGACAGAGTGCTGTCCTTCCGACAGGTTTACGTACCTTAGCGACCGGGTCGGACGCAATCGGTCCGGTGGCCGCAACCGGAGTCCGGGACGAACCGGTTGCGATTCCGGTACCGCGCGGTGTCAGTGGGCCTCGCCGGGCAGGGGGCCGGACCGCCGGGCGGCCCGCAGGTAGAACACCGCGGTCAGCCCGTACACCACCGCCACCCCGACCACCACCGTGACCGAGCGGCCGGACAGCGGCAGCACCAGGGCCGTCACCAGGGCGGCGGCCACGAAGGCGACGTTGAACAGCACGTCGTAGACGGCGAACACCCGGCCGCGGAACTCGTCCTCGACCGACTCCTGCACCACGGTGTCGGCGCAGATCTTGGTGCCCTGGGTGACCACCCCGAGCAGCAGCGCGGCGGCCAGGGTGGGCACCGGGGCGAAGAACAGGCCCAGCGCGGGGACGAAGACCACCGGGGCGAGCAGGCAGACCGTCATCCAGCCGGCCAGGCCGAGCCGGCGGGTGCACCAGGGGCTGACCACCGCGGCGACGAAGAACCCGGCGGCCGACAGCCCGACCGCCTGGCCGAGGGTGGCCAGCCCGGCCGCACTGTCGGTCGGGGCGTTGAAGGTGTAGCGGGCGAGCATCACCACGACCACGATCAGCACGCCGTAGCAGAACCGGGCCGCTGTGACGGCGGCCAGCGCGTGCACGGCCGGGCGGCAGTCCCGCACCAGGTGGCGGACGGCGGAGCCGAGCCCGACGGCGGCCCCCACGAGTGCCTGGCCGAGCGCGGGGCGCTCGCCGTGCTGGTCCGGGCCGAGCAGGTCGCGGTCCATCCGGCGGGCGGCCAGCGCGGCCGAGAGGTAGAGCAGCGAGGCGACGGTGACCAGTGCGGCGTCCGCCTTCGGCCCGGGGGCCATCAGCTGGTGCAGCAGGAAGCCGACGCCCCCGCCCAGGGCGGCGGCGACGGTCCCGAGGGTGGGGGAGAGGGCGTTGGCGGTGACCAGCCGGTCCTGCTCGACCACCCGGGGCAGCGCGGCCGAGAGTCCGGCCAGGATGAACCGGTTGAGCGCGGTGACCAGCAGGGCCGAGGCGAAGAACAGCCAGGTCGGTGCCTCGGCCAGGAGCAGCGCGCCGGTGCCCAGGCCCAGCCCGAAGCGGGCCAGGTTGCCGAAGTAGAGCACCTGGCGCCGGCGCCAGCGGTCCAGCAGCACCCCGGCGAACGGGCCGATCACCGAGAACGGCAGCAGCATCACGGCCAGCACCGAGGCGATGTCGGCGGGGGAGGACTGCTTCTCGGGGGAGAAGACCACGTAGGCGGCGAGCGAGACCTGGAAGACGCCGTCCGAGAGCTGGGAGAGCACCCGGGCGGTGAGCAGCCGGCGGAAGTCCCGGCCGCGGAGCAGACCGAGGAGCGTGGCGCGGTGCGCGGACTGGTGGGTGCTGCCGTTCTCGGTGATCGCCACCCGCCCAGGGTGCCACGGAACCGGGCACCGTTTCACGTGAAACATTCGCTGCGCGCACGTGAAGGGCTCACGACCGGATGATCGTGAGCCCTTCTGGCGCGTTACGAGCGGTCAGCTCGGCGCCCGGTGTCCTACGGTCGCGAACCGAGCTGTGCTCAGCGCTCGACCTCGCCGCGGATGAACTTCTCGACGTTCTCCTTGGCCTCGTCGTCGAAGTACTGGACCGGCGGGGACTTCATGAAGTACGAGGAGGCCGACAGGATCGGGCCGCCGATGCCGCGGTCCTTGGCGATCTTCGCGGCGCGGACGGCGTCGATGATGACACCGGCCGAGTTCGGGGAGTCCCAGACCTCGAGCTTGTACTCCAGGTTCAGCGGGACGTCGCCGAACGCGCGACCCTCCAGGCGGACGTAGGCCCACTTGCGGTCGTCCAGCCAGGCCACGTAGTCCGAGGGACCGATGTGGACGTTCTTGGCGCCCAGCTCGCGGTCGCGGATCTGCGAGGTGACGGCCTGGGTCTTGGAGATCTTCTTGGACTCCAGGCGCTCGCGCTCGAGCATGTTCTTGAAGTCCATGTTGCCGCCGACGTTCAGCTGCATGGTGCGCTCGAGGATGACACCGCGGTCCTCGAACAGCTTGGCCATCACGCGGTGCGTGATGGTCGCGCCGACCTGGGACTTGATGTCGTCACCGACGATCGGCACGCCGGCCTCGGTGAACTTGTCCGCCCACTCCTTGGTGCCCGCGATGAACACCGGCAGGGCGTTCACGAAGGCGACCTTGGCGTCGATGGCGCACTGGGCGTAGAACTTGGCGGCCTTCTCGGAACCGACGGGCAGGTAGCAGACCAGGACGTCGACCTGCTGGTCCTTGAGGATCTGGACGACGTCGACCGGGGCCTCGTCCGACTCCTCGATGGTCTCCAGGTAGTACTTGCCCAGACCGTCGAGGGTGTGGCCGCGCTGGACGGTCACGCCGGTCGGCGGGACGTCGCAGATCTTGATGGTGTTGTTCTCGCTGCTGCCGATGGCGTCGGCCAGGTCGAAGCCGACCTTCTTGGCGTCGACGTCGAAGGCGGCGACGAACTCCACGTCACGGACGTGGTAGTCACCGAACTGGACGTGCATCAGCCCGGGGACCCTGCCGGCCGGGTCGGCGTCCTTGTAGTACTCGACACCCTGCACCAGCGACGCGGCGCAGTTGCCCACGCCCACGATGGCTACGCGAACCGAACCCATTCCGGTTGCTCCCTCTGATCTCATGAGGGCCGTCGGAACAGACGGCACTCGTCCTGCTTCTTCGAATGACTGCTTGTACGGGCGCGAGGCGCCCACTCCTGCCGCGCGGCACAGGGCTGACGCGGCGTCAGCGCTCCTGGGCGGAGCGCCCCGGGCGGTCGTACGGTGGCCCGGACGGGTCGGAGGACCCGGTCTCCTGGCCACGGCCGTCCGAAGTCGTGTGGGGTACGGCGGTGGTTCCGGCGGTCCCGGTGGGGGTGCCGGTGGCGGGCCCGGTCCGGCCGGTGCGGTTGGCCCGCTCGGTCTCGATCAGCTCGTTGAGCCACCGGACCTCGCGCTCCACCGACTCCAGGCCGTGCCGCTGGAGTTCGACGGTGTAGTCGTCGAACCGTTCGCGGGCGCGGGCCAGCGAGTTGCGCATCCGCTCCAGGCGCTCCTCCAGCCGGCTGCGGCGGCCCTCCAGGACGCGCATCCGGACGGCCCGGTCGGTCTGACCGAAGAAGGCGAAGTGGACGCCGAAGCGCTCGTCCTCCCAGGCCTCCGGGCCGGAGTCGGCGAGCAGCTCCTCGAAGCGCTGCTTGCCCTCGGGGGAGAGCCGGTAGACGATCTTCGACCGCTTGCCGTTGAGCGCGGTGGCCGGGACGTACTCGACGTCCGGGTTGTCCTCGACCAGGAAGCCCTGGGCGACCAGGCTCTTCAAGCACGGGTAGAGCGTTCCGTAGGAGAGCGCCCGCAGTGCCCCGAGCAGGATGTTGAGCCGTTTGCGCAGTTCGTAGCCGTGCATCGGGGCGTCGTGGAGCAGCCCGAGAACGGCGAACTCCAGCACTCCTGAGCGCCTGCCCACTGCCGTCGTCCTCCTCCCTCTCGACCCTCGCTCCGGCCGTTCCCTCGGCGGTATACCGCTTCGATGTATCGGCTCGATATATCGAGAACAGTAAACCCGACCCCCGGAACGAGCAAGGGGGGCACGCGTGAATGTGATCACAAGCCGACGCGCGGGTGGGGTTGGCAACGGCCGTGTAATGATCTGCTGCCGTTTTGCGGGCATTGGCACCTGATGCCCGATTAGGAAGGTTTTCCCGCTGCGTACGCTGTCGCGTGTGCACGAGGACCAACCTCCGGGGTTAGGGCGGTCCGGGCATCGGACAGGAACCCTGCCTTCAGGCCGACCGGGCCTGGCGAGGAGCGGCTGGAAACATGAGCGAGCGACGGCGAAGGACGCCCAATTCGGGCGGTGACGGGCAGCAGCCGCCGGGAGGCGGCGGCCGTCGGGGCGGCCCCGGCCCCGACGAACTGGGCTCGGAAGGCGTCGGCCGTCGGCGTCCGCCCGGTGTCCGGGAGACTGCCCAGCAACCCCGGATGGGCCGCGCCGAGATGCGCAAGGCCTCCCAGAAGAAGGGGAAGGGCGGTGGCCGGCGCGGTGCCGCCGCCGCCTCCGCCGCCGCTGCGGCCGGCCCCGGCAAGAAGCGCTTCATCGACTACCCGCGGTTCGGCAAGACCGGCTTCCGGCGCTGGCTGCCGTCCTGGAAGCTGGTCTCCAGCGTCTTCCTGGTGTGCTTCGCCGCCTGCGTGGGCGTCGTGTTCTACCTGTACCAGACCACGACGGTGCCCCAGCTCAAGGACCTGGTGAAGGACCAGAACACCATCTACTACTGGGCCGACGGTTCGGAGATGACCCGCAAGGGCGAGACCAACCGTCAGATCGTCGAGCTCAACGACATCAACCCCACCCTGCAGAACGCCGTCATCTCGGCGGAGAACGAGACCTTCCGCACCGACAGCGGCATCGACCCCAAGGGCATGCTGCGCGCCGTCTACAACATGGCGAAGGGCGGTGAGACCCAGGGCGCCTCGACGATCACCCAGCAGTACGTCAAGAACGCCTACCTGAGCCAGGAACAGACCATCAGCCGCAAGCTGAGGGAGTTCTTCATCACGCTCAAGCTCAACCAGCAGACCAGCAAGGAGGAGATCCTCAAGGGGTACCTCAACACCAGCTGGTTCGGCCGCAACGCCAATGGCGCCCAGGCCGCGGCGCAGGCGTACTACGGGGTCAACGCCAAGGACCTGAACCTCTGTCAGAGTGCCATGCTGGCCGGTCTGTTGAAGGGCGCCAACTACTACGACCCCTCCAAGCCGGCCAACCACGACCGCGCGGTGGAGCGCTGGAAGTGGATCCTGGACCGGATGGTGACCACCCACAACGCCACTCCGGAGGAGCGGGCGAAGTGCACCACCTTCCCCGAGCCGATCGCGTTGAAGGCCAGCTCCAACATGAACGGTGAGATCAGCTACCTGGTCGACACCGCCAACCAGTACGTGACGACCACCGACAAGTCGATCACCCAGCAGATGCTCGACAAGGGTGGCCTGAAGATCTACACCACCTTCGAGAAGGACAAGGTCGACGCCCTCAAGAAGGCCGTCGACGACGTCAAGGGCGAGAACCTCGACCCGCAGAAGCGGCCCAACAACGACACCTTCGTCCAGTTCGGCGCCGCCAGCATCAAGCCCGGGGACGGCGCGATGGTCGCCATCTACGGCGGCGACGGCGTGGAGAACGGCCACTTCGACAACAACGCCAACGCCGGCGGTGTCCAGGTCGGCTCGACCTTCAAGCCCTTCGTCCTGGCCACCGCGATGCAGACCGGTGTGCAGACCGCGAAGGACACCGACGGCAAGCCGAAGCGGATCAACGCGGACAGCCGCTACCTGGCCGACGACATGTCCGAGATCCGCAAGCCCGACGGCTCGCTGGTGATCGGCGACGACGGCAAGCCCTACCGGCAGAAGAACGAGGACGCCGGCAAGCGCGGCTACGTCTCGCTGCGGCAGGCCATGCAGTTCTCGTACAACGTGCCCTTCGTCCAGCTCAACCAGGACGTCGGCGGCCCCGCCGTGGCCGACATGGCCGTGCAGATGGGCATCAAGCGGGAGAGCCTGGCCGACCCGAAGACCGCGACCTTCCCGCTCGGCACCTCGACCATCAGCCCGATCCGGATGGCCACCGGCTACGGCACCCTGGCCGCCAGCGGCAAGGAAGCCGAGCCCTACTCGGTCACCAAGGTCGAGGTGGACGGCAAGGAGCGCCCGGGCTTCGGCAAGAAGGACGCCAAGGTCGCGCTGGAGCCGGCCGTCGCGGACAACGTCACCGACGTGCTGGTGAACGTGGCCAAGAACGGTACCGGTACCAAGACCAACACCCTGGGCCGCCCGGTGGCCGGCAAGACCGGTACCACCGACCAGAACAAGTCGGCCTGGTGGGTCGGCTACACCCCGCAGCTGGTGACCAGCGTCGCGATGTGGCGCGAGGACCCGAACAAGCACGACCGGGAGTCCCTCAACGGCACCGGCGGCAAGGAGTCCATCCACGGTGGTGACATCCCCACCGACATCTTCACCCGGTACATGAAGGCCGCACTGGCCAACGAGAAGAAGGTGGACTTCCCGACCCCGCAGCCGGTCGGCACCGAGGTGGACTCCTCCGGCGCGCCGTCCACGGCCACCATGACGCCCTCCCAGACCCCGACCACCACCCCGCCGACCACGGTGGAGACCCAGCAGCCGACCCAGCAGCCCAACCAGCCGCAGCCCCCGCAGCCCACCCAGGGCAGCGGCTGCGTGCCGACCGTCGACTGCCCGCCGACCGCGCCGCCGACCCAGACCCACAAGCCGAAGCCGACGGACACCCCCTGCAACCTGATCCTCGGTTGCCCGTCGACGCCGCCGGCCGGTGGCAACGGTGGCGCCGGCAACGGTGGTGCCGGCAACGGCGGCACCGGCGGCAAGCCGACCCCGAGCAGCACCGGCGGCGCCGGTGGCGGCGGTGCCGGCGGTGGCGGCGGCCTGCAAGGCGGTGGCGCAGCGGCCGGGTAGTAGCCCGGTCCGACCGGTCCGACCGGTGAGAAGCCGACAACGGCGGTGGCGGTCCTCCTCGGAGGGCCGCCACCGCCGTTTCGTCACGATTCGCCGCCCGCGCCCCGTCCGTACCGCCGGACCACCGCAGGGTCCTCCTCGTCCCGGCGCATCCGGTGCGGCAGGATGTCCGGCATGACGTCGAGCGATCGTGACGAAACCGGCGGCCCGGACGGGCCCGGCGCCGCCGCAGGGCCCACCCCGGCGGCCGTCGCCACGGCCGTGCCGGCGGCCGACACCGTGGTCGTCCCGGCGGACGAGGACCGGGTGGCGGCGGCCGGCAGCGAGGTGTTCGGCGGCCCGCCCGGCCGGCGGGCGCTGCTCGGCGTCTCCTGGTGGATCCCGGTGCGGGTGCTGGCCCTGGTGGTGATCGTGGTCTCCGCGCTCGGCATGGTGCACAACCTGCCCTGCTACGACCAGGCCTGGTTCCAGCCGGGCTCGCCGCAGTACATCCACGCCTGCTACAGCGACGTCCCCCACCTGTTCTCCGGCCGCGGCTTCGCGGCCGGGCTGCACCCGTACGTGGACCGCATCCCCGGCACCACGGGGGACCTCCAGTACCTGGAGTACCCGGTGCTGACCGGCCTGTTCATGCAGGTCGCGGCCTGGCTGACGCCCGGCGGCGGCACCGAGCAGGCCCAGGAGCAGTGGTTCTGGGCGATCAACGCCGGGCTGCTGATGGCCTGTGCGGTGGTCGCCGCGGTCGCGCTCTCGCGCACCCACCGCCGCCGCCCCTGGGACGCGATGCTGTTCGCGCTCTCGCCGGTCCTGCTGCTCAACGGCACGATCAACTGGGACCTGCTCGCGGTCGCCCTGGCCGCCGTGGCGATGGCCTGGTGGTCCGGCTCCCGGCCGGGCTGGGCCGGGGTCTTCATCGGCCTGGCCACCGCGGCCAAGCTCTACCCGCTGCTGCTGATCGGCCCGCTGCTGGTGCTCTGCTGGCGGGCGGGCAAGTGGCGCGAGTTCCGGCTGCTGCTCGGCGGCGCGGTCGGGGCCTGGCTGGTGGTCAACCTGCCGATCATGCTGGCCAACTGGCAGGGCTGGTCGACCTTCTACGTGTTCAGCAAGCACCGCGGCGAGGACTACGGCTCGTTCTGGCTGATCCTGATGCAGCAGCGCGGCGTGGGGCTGGCCGACCTCGACCTCTACATCGGCGTGCTGATGGTGCTGGGCTGCGCGGCCATAGCGTGGCTCGCCCTCTCGGCGCCGCGCCGGCCGCGGTTCGCGCAGCTGGCCTTCCTGGTGGTCGCGCTGTTCGTGCTGGTCAACAAGGTGTACTCGCCGCAGTACGCGCTCTGGCTGCTGCCGCTCGCGGCGCTGGCCCGGCCGCGCTGGCGCGACCTTCTGGTCTGGCAGGCCTGCGAGGTGCTGTACACCCTGGGCATCTGGTCCCACCTGGGCTTCGTCACCGGGCCCAAGCAGCACGGCATCGGCGAGCCCTGGTACCACTTCGCGATCGCGCTGCACCTGCTCGGCACGCTCTACCTGGTCGTGCTGGTGGTCCGGGACGCCCTGTACCCGGACCGCGACCCGGTCCGCTGGGACGGCACCGACGACCCCTCCGGTGGGGTGCTGGACGGCGCGCCGGACGTGGTGACCCTGGGCGCCGCCCGGCGGCTGGAGGAGGAGCGGAGCTACGCCGGATACGCGCCGGCCGGCTCCTTCGAGCAGTGGCTGGAGGAGCCACCGGCGAAGGAACCGGCCGACGGGAAGGCGTAGCGGCCCCCAGCGGCCCGTAGCGGCCGCCGGCGGCTCCTAGCGGTCCACCACCCGGTCGAAGTGGGTGGTGGTGTGCCGGACCTGGAGGCCCAGCTCCTCGCCGATCGCGGGGGGCGCGGTCTCGCCGTCCAGGAACAGCAGCGAGACCTGCATGTGCGGCGGCTCGGCGAACCAGAGCTGCTTGCCCGCCCAGTGGAACGGCGACTTGGTCTTGTTGACCGTCGCCAGGCCGGCCCGGGCGATGCCCTTGGCGCGGGCGCCCATGCTGGCCACGTACTTGGGCGCCTCCAGGCCGATGCCGTGCGCGGTGCCGCCGGCGACCACCAGGATGTGGCCGTCGGTGGGCGCCGGGTGCTGGCGGTAGCCGTAGCGCTCGCCCTTCTTCAAGGGGGTGACGTCCAGGACCGTGGCCCGGACCTCCAGCGCGCCGTGGTCGCCCAGCCAGAGCCGGGTGCCGATCCGGGCCCGGAACACGGTGCCCGGGTAGCGCTGGGCCAGCTGTTCCATGCCGGCCGCGCCCAGGTGGCTGACGAAGACGGTGTGCACCGGGATGCCGGCCGCCAGCGCGGTGTCCACCCAGTACACGACCTCCTCGACCGGGCTGGAGCCGTCCGGCCGGTCCATCGGCAGGTGCAGGGCGAGGCCCTCGAAGGAGACGCCGTCCAGCTCGGCGGCGACGGTGCGCAGGTCGGCGGCGCTCACGCCGTGCCGGCGCATGGTGGTCATGCACTCCAGCACCACCCGGGCGCCGTGCAGCGAGCGCAGCGCGTCCACGCTGGCCACCGTGCGGATCACCCGGGAGTGCGGCAGCGGGAGCACCTCCTCGCCGACCCGGTAGGGCGTGAGCACCAGCAGCTCGCCGCCGTACCACTCGGCGGCGTCGGCCGCCTCGTACGCGGTGCCGACGGCCAGCACACCGGTGCCGAGCAGGGTCGCCTCCTCGGCCAGCCGGTGGTTGCCCAGGCCGTAGCCGTTCCCCTTGGCGACGGGCACCAGGCCGGGGAACTCGGCGAGGACGGAGCGCTGGTGGGCGCGCCAGCGTTCGGTCTCGAGGTAGAGCGACAGCGTCATCGGGGCAGCCTCCTCAGCGGCGGGACATGTAGAGGTCGAGGGCCTTGTGCAGCAGCTTGTTCAGCGGGAAGTCCCACTCGCCGAGGTACTCGGCCGCCTGGCCGCCGGTGCCGACCTTGAACTGGATCAGACCGAACAGGTGGTCGTTCTCGTCCAGGGTGTCGCTGATGCCGCGCAGGTCGTACACGCCGCCGCCGAGGGCGTAGGCGTCGCGCATCATCCGCCACTGGATCGCGTTGGACGGCTTGACCTCGCGCTTGTGGTTGGCCGAGGCGCCGTAGGAGTACCAGACGTGCTCGCCGACCACCAGCATCGTGGTCGCGGCCAGCGGCTCGCCCTCGTGGTAGGCGATGTAGAGCCGCATCCGGTTCTGGTCCTCGGCGGTGAGGGCCTGCCACATCCGCTGGAAGTAGGACAGCGGGCGCGGGGTGAACTTGTCGCGCTCGGCGGTGACCAGGTAGAGCTGGTGGAAGATCGGCAGCTCGTCGTAGCCGCCCTGGTACACCTCGACGCCGCTCTTCTCGGCCTTCTTGATGTTGCGGCGCCAGAGCTGGTTGAAGTTCTTGTGGATGTCGTCCAGCGAGCGGTTGGCCAGCGGCACCTGGAAGACGTAGCGCGGCTGGACGTCGCCGAAGCCGGCCCCACCGTCGTCGCCCTGCAGCCAGCCGGCCTTGCGCAGCCGGTCGGCCACCTCGAAGGCGCGGGCCTCGTACCAGTCGGCCTCGACGTCGCGCAGGCGCTTGGCCTGCTTGGCGGCGATGGCCTCCTTGATGGTGGGGGCGTTCCAGCGGCGGATGACGATCGGCGGGCCCATCTTCACCGAGAACGCGCCCTGCGACTTCAGGTGGGCGAGCATCGGGGAGAGCCAGCGGTCGAGGTCCCGGTCGAACCAGTCGATGACCGGGCCCTCGGGCAGGTAGGCGAGGTAGCGCTTGACCTTCGGCAGCTGGCGGTAGAGCACCAGGCCCGCGCCGACCAGCTGGTCGGCCTCGTCGAACCAGCCGATCGACTCCGAGCGCCACTCGGCCTTCACGTCGCCCCAGGACGGCACCTGCATGTGACTCGCCGAGGCGCGGCTCCTGATGAAGGCGAGGTGCTCCTCGCGGGTGATCGTCCTCAGGCGCAGGCTCATTGCTCGGTGCTCCTCGTCGGTCGGGCTGCGGTGGGCCCAGGTTCTCGGGCTCGACCCTATCGTCCGGGGCCCGGCGGCCCGGCGCTGCGGGCACGACGGCGCCCCCGGCGGGTACCTGTCTGATGCAGATACGCGACGGGGGCGCCGAGGGTTCCTGGAGCCGGGTGTTCAGCCCCAGAGGCCGCCGCGGGCGATGCCGAGGTAGAAGCCGATGGCGGAGGCGCCGAGCGCGATCATCAGGACGAAGCGTTCGGCGGTGGTGACCGAGACGAACATGCCCCACAGGCCGGTGACGATCCCGGCCAGGCCGGTCCACGAGGTCAGCAGGTGCAGGTTGTAGAAGAACGAGGTGGTGAAGGCGATCACACCCAGCACGGCCGTCAGGGCCACCAGGGTGTTCTCGCGGGGGTGCGGGTGGCCGTCGGTGTTCAGCGTGAGGGCGGGCATGCGGTGGACGGACTGGGCCATGAGTCCCACCTCCTGGCGTGGAGACGAACGGGCAGGAATCCCGTTCCGTCCAGATTGCGGCGGTTGGGTCCGTCTCACAACCCCTATGCGTTTTGTTCGGCCGTCCGGGTGCAGGTAGGCTGTGCCGTCTGCACTGGTGTAGTTGTGCCCCCTTGCGCCCTCTTCCGGGTGACACCCCTGGTGGGTGTACGGGGCCCGACTGTCCGACCCGGCCGCTACCGTGGGCCGGAGTCGTCACCGCACCGGTGCCGACGCTACGCACAACCCTCCTGCCACGGAGAGACCGTGGCCGCTGAGTCCAAAGGAGGTGGGTTACTCATGCGTCACTACGAGCTGATGGTCATCCTCGACCCGTCGGTCGAGGAGCGCGCTGTCTCCCCCCTGATCGAGTCCTTCCTGGCCGTCGTCCGCAACGCCGGCGGCAAGGTCGAGAAGGTCGACACCTGGGGTCGTCGCCGTCTGGCTTACGAGATCAACAAGCAGTCCGAGGGCATCTACTCGGTCATCGACCTCAAGGCCACGCCTGAGGTCGTCAAGGAGCTCGACCGCCAGATGGGCCTGAGCGAGTCGGTTCTGCGGACCAAGGTCCTGCGCCCGGACACCCACTGAGCCACTTCTGAGGCCTTCGGGTCTCGGGTAGCTCGCGTCCGCTGTTTCACGTGAAACAGCGGTGAACGGACATCTTCCCGAGAGGTCATCACCACCATGGCAGGCGAGACCGTCATCACCCTCGTCGGCAATCTCGTCGACGACCCCGAGCTGCGCTTCACCCCGTCGGGTGCGGCGGTCGCGAAGTTCCGCATCGCGTCCACCCCCCGCACCTTCGACCGTCAGACGAACGAGTGGAAGGACGGCGAGAGCCTCTTCCTCACGTGCAACGTCTGGCGGCAGCCGGCGGAGAACGTGGCCGAGTCGCTGCAGCGCGGCATGCGCGTCATCGTGCAGGGCCGACTGCGCCAGCGGTCTTACGAGACCAAGGAAGGCGAGAAGCGGACGGTCTTCGAGGTCGAGGTCGACGAGGTCGGTCCGAGCCTGCGCTCGGCGACCGCGAAGGTCACCCGGGCCAACCGGTCCGGCGCTCCCGGCGGCGGCTTCGGCGGCCAGCAGGGCGGCGGCCAGGGCGGTAACTGGGGCGGTGGCAACGGTGGCGGCCAGCAGGGCGGCGGCAGCTGGGGTGGAAACTCCGGCGGCGGCCAGTCCGGCCCCTCCGACGACCCGTGGGCGTCCAGCGCCCCGTCCGGTGGAAACCAGGGCGGCGGCGGCTGGGGAGGCGCCCCGTCCGGTGGCGGCTTCTCGGAAGAGCCCCCGTTCTAAGAGCTGACAGATTTCGTGCGGCCCGGCCGCAGGCGTCCCCGGACGCCGGTCGGGCCGTGAACCCCAAATGGAGCACACCATGGCGAAGCCGCCTGCTCGCAAGCCGAAGAAGAAGGTTTGCGTCTTCTGCAAGGACAAGGTCAACTACGTTGACTACAAGGACACGAACCTGCTGCGGAAGTACATCTCCGACCGCGGAAAGATCCGTGCCCGCCGTGTCACCGGCAACTGCACCCAGCACCAGCGTGACGTCGCCACGGCCGTGAAGAACAGCCGTGAGATGGCGCTGCTGCCCTACACCAGCACCGCGCGCTAAGAGAGGGTGACCGAGTAATGAAGATCATCCTCACGCACGAGGTTCCGGGTCTCGGCTCCGCCGGCGAGGTCGTCGAGGTCAAGGACGGCTACGCCCGCAACTTCCTGGTCCCGCGTGGCTTCGCCATCCGCTGGACCAAGGGCGGCCAGAAGGACGTCGACGCGATCCGTCGCGCCCGCAAGATCCACGCGATCCAGACCCTGGACGCGGCCAACGAGGTCAAGGGCAAGCTCGAGGGCGTCCAGGTCAAGCTGGCCGTTCGCTCGGGTGACGCCGGCCGTCTGTTCGGCTCGGTGACCCAGGCCGACGTCGTCGAGGCCATCAAGGCCGCCGGCGGCCCGGCCGTGGACAAGCGCGCCGTCGCGATCGCCTCGCCGATCAAGACCGTGGGCACCCACAAGGTCTCGGTCAAGCTGCACTCGGACGTCGTGGCCAACCTCGACGTCGCCGTCGTGGCTGCCTGAGTTCCGTAGCACCGGCCGAGGGCCGGACTCCCCCCGGGGAGTCCGGCCCTCGGGCGTTCCCGGGCCCGCTCAGTCGCGCACGGCCCCGGTGACCAGCCAGCGGCCGCCGCGGGCGCGGGCCACCAGGAAGACCGCGCGGACCAGCATGAACAGGTTCATCGCCCACCACAGTCCGGCCAGCCCGGTGTCGGTGGCCGGCACCAGGAACGCGGCCGGGGCGAACACCGCCAGGGTGGCGAGCGCCGCCCTGGCCAGGTAGGGGCCGTCCCCGGCGCCCATCAGCACGCCGTCCAGCACGAAGACCAGGCCCGCCACCGGCTGGCTCAGCGCGAGCAGCAGCAGGGCCGTGTGCAGCTGCCCCTGGACCACCGGGTCGGGGGTGAACAGCGGGACGTACAGCGGGCGGGCCAGCACCACCAGCAGGCCCAGCACCACCCCGGAGCCCAGGCCCCACTCGACCATCCGCCGGGTGGCCGCGCGGGCGCCCGGGACGTCCGAGGCGCCCAGGTAGCGGCCGATGACGGCCTGGCCGGCGATCGCGATGGCGTCCAGCGCGAAGGCCAGGAAGCTGAACAGCGTCATGGCGATCTGGTGTGCGGCGACCTGGTCGTCGCCGAGCCGGGCGGCCACCGCGGTGGCGATCATCAGCACCGCGCGCAGGCTGACCGTGCGGACCAGCAGCGGCCCGCCCGCCCTGGCCCCGGCCCGGATGCCCGCCGCGTCCGGCCGCAGCGAGGCCCGCTCCCGGCGGGCGCCGCGGACCACCACGACCAGGTAGACCGCGGCCATCCCGGTCTGGGCCAGCACGGTGCCCCAGGCCGAGCCGGCCACCCCGAGCCCGGCGCCGTACACCAGGCCGGCGTTCAGCCCGATGTTGGCGGTGAAGCCGCCGACGGCCACCAGCAGCGGCGTACGGGTGTCCTGGAGGCCGCGCAGCACGCCGGTGGCGGCCAGCACCAGCAGCATCGCCGGGATCCCCAGGGAGCTGATCCGCAGGTACGTCACGGTGTACGGCGCCGCGGTCGGCGAGGCGCCCAGCAGGTCGGCCGCCCAGGGGGCCAGCAGCAGGGTGAGCAGGACCACCGGGACGGCCAGGCCGACGGCGAGCCAGAGGCCGTCGACGCCCTGCTGGACGGCGCCCCGGCGGTCCCCGGCGCCGATCCGGCGGGCCACCGCGGCGGTGGTGGCGTAGGCGAGGAAGACGAACACCCCGGTGGCGGTGGTGAGGGCGGCGGAGGCGACGCCGACCCCGGCGAGCTGGGGGGTGCCGAGGTGGCCGACGATCGCGGAGTCGGCCATCAGGAACAGCGGTTCGGCGACCAGGGCGCCGAAGGCGGGCACCGCCAGGGCGAGGATCTCGCGGTCGTGGCCGCGTCGGTCGTGGCCGCGGCCGGTGGGGCTGCGTCTGGAGGGCTCGGCGGGGGCGGTGCTCATGCGCTCCAGGGTACTCATCCACAGGTAAGAGGCCAATGGCCGGTTCGGTCGTTACTCGAAACTGCGAGCGGTGTGCTCCGTCCGGTCCGCGCCCACAGCTGTTCGGCGGTGTGTGAAGAATTTCTCATGCACAGGCCCCGGAAGAGGTAATCGCAGGTCAACAGGTTGACGATGGATCGATCGTCCGGTTATCCACAGGAGCTTCCACAGGGGTGTCCACAGCTTTGCGGCAGTTCTCCACAGCCCGGGGCCGCTCGTCCACACCCCCTGTGGATAACCGCCTTGGCGCGAGGGCGCCCGGCGCCTTAGCGTGGGCCCTCCACCCGACACTCCCACCGGCCCCGGCGTCCGATTTGTCGGGGCCGTGGCGTACAAAGAGGAGCGGCTCCGCTCCACCCAGCCACCGGCAAGGCCCGCTCCAACTTCGCACCACTCGCTGATCGGGGAACACGCGTGACCGGCCCCCAGTACGATGACCACGACGCCCCGCCGCCGGAGGAGGACTGGCAGACCGCCGAGGACCCCTTCCCGGCCGGCGCCTTCGACGACGCCCCCTTCCCGGACGGTCCCGGCGACCGGCTGCCGGTCTCCCGCAACCGCGGCGGCCAGGGTGGCGGCGGCGGTCAGGGCGGCAACCGGGGCGAGGGCTTCCGCAAGGGCGGCGGCGACTTCAACGGCAGGGGCGGCAAGAACGGCAAGGGCGGCGGCCGGGACGACCGCCGGGACGACGAGGGCCACGGCGGCGTCGACGGCTTCGAACGCGTCCCCCCGCAGGACCTCGCGGCCGAGCAGTCCGTGCTGGGCGGCATGCTGCTCTCCAAGGACGCCATCGCCGACGTGGTCGAGGTGCTCAAGCCGGCCGACTACTACCGGCCCGCGCACGAGATGGTGCACGGCGCGATCCTCGACCTGTACGCCCGCGGCGAGCCGGCCGACCCGATCACCGTGGCCGGCGAGCTCACCAAGCGCGGCGAGCTCCAGCGCGTCGGCGGCGCCGCCTACCTGCACACCCTGGTCAACTCCGTCCCGACCGCGGCCAACGCCGAGTACTACGCCCAGATCGTCGCCGAGCGCGGGGTGCTGCGCCGCCTGGTCGAGGCCGGCACCCGGATCGCCGGCATGGGCTACGCCGCCGAGGGCGACGTGGACGAGATCGTCAACGCCGCCCAGGCGGAGATCTACGCCGTCACCGAGCAGCGCACCAACGAGGACTACGCGCCGCTCGCCGACATCATGGAGGGCGCCCTCGACGAGATCGAGGCGATCGGCTCCCGCAACGGCCAGATGTCCGGCGTGCCGACCGGCTTCGCCGACTTCGACGCGCTCACCAACGGGCTGCACCCCGGCCAGATGATCGTCATCGCGGCCCGCCCCGCGATGGGCAAGTCCACCCTGGCGCTGGACTTCGCCCGGGCCTGCTCGATCCACCACAAGCTGCCGAGCGTGATCTTCTCGCTCGAAATGGGCCGCAACGAGATCGCCATGCGCCTGCTCTCCGCCGAGGCCAGGGTCGCGCTGCACCACATGCGCTCCGGCAACATGACGGACGACGACTGGACGCGGGTCGCCCGCCGGATGCCGGACGTCAGCGAGGCGCCGCTGTTCATCGACGACTCGCCGAACCTGTCGATGATGGAGATCCGCGCCAAGTGCCGCCGGCTCAAGCAGCGCAACGACATCAAGCTGATCGTCATCGACTACCTCCAGCTGATGCAGTCCGGCGGCTCCCGCCGGGCCGAGAACCGCCAGCAGGAGGTCTCGGACATGTCCCGTAACCTCAAGCTGCTGGCCAAGGAGCTGGAAGTGCCGGTCATCGCGCTGTCCCAGCTGAACCGTGGTCCCGAGCAGCGCACCGACAAGCGGCCGATGGTCTCCGACCTGCGCGAGTCCGGCTCGATCGAGCAGGACGCCGACATGGTCATCCTGCTGCACCGCGAGGACGCCTACGAGAAGGAGTCCCCGCGCGCGGGCGAGGCCGACCTGATCGTCGCCAAGCACCGTAACGGTCCGACCGCGACCATCACCGTCGCCTTCCAGGGCCACTACTCGCGCTTCGTCGACATGACCCGGGACTGACCCCCGGCCCCGGGCCGGCTCCCGGTGCGGAACCGGGGGCGGCCCCGGTGGCCGGTCAGAACCAGGACAGGCAGTGCGGCGGGCGCTCGGTGCGGAACAGGGCGTCGGCGAGGGCGACCGCCTCCGGGCGGTGGGCCCGGACGTGCCCGGCCCGCACCAGTGTGCCCACGGGGGTGCCGCCGAGGTAGACCGCGCCCAGGTCCCGCACGTCCAGCGAGAGGTCGGGCTCCCGGTCGGTCGGGACGCACACAGCCTCGCCGCCCCGGACGGTCAGCAGGTGGCGGGCGCGCTCGCCGAGGAACGGGTCGTCCACGTCGAGGACGAGCTCGCCGTCGGCGGACCAGCCGCGCGCGGTCAGCGCCCGGGGGACGTCCAGCAGCCGGACCCAGAGCCACTCGCTGCTGTTGCCCACCTGGGCGGCGCCGAAGTCCGCGAGCTGCCAGCGCAGCGGGTGCTCGGCCGGGGAGTGCTTGAAGACGACCTGGTCGACCAGGTCGTGCCCGAGCAGGAACCGGGCCAGGGCCGAGGTGACGGCGTCGTCGACGGCGATGGTCTCGTCCACCGTCAGGGTGTCCCCGTCCAGGGAGTAGCTGGCGTAGCCGTCCGGGGTGCCGGCGGCGTCGCGGTGGACGGCGATGTAGCGCGGCGCCGCGGCGACCGGGGGCTGCCCGGCGCCCAGGGCCCACCAGCGGTGCGGGCGGGACAGCGCGCCGGGCCGGGCGCGGCGGTAGCGGTCGTAGACCTCCTCCAGGAGGTCCCGGCAGTCGGCGCGCCGCAGCAGCTCGACCGAGCCGGTGTCCGTGCCCCCGCCGGCCCGCGGGGCGGTGAAGGCGGCCCGGTGGCGCGGCACCGTCAGCCGCCCGGTGTACGTCGCCGGGCCGTAGCCGAACCGGCCGTAGATCGCGGGCTCGGAGGCCAGCAGCACGGACAGGAACTCCCCGCGGGCCCGCAGGTCGGCGAGCTGGCGCCGCATCATCGCGGTCAGTACGCCCCGGCGGCGGTGGGTGGGCAGGACGCCGACGAAGCTCACTCCGGAGACCGGGGTGAGCGCCCCGCCGGGCAGGGTGAGCTCGAAGGAGTACGCGGCGGCGGTGCCGACCGGACGCCCGTCGTCCGTCACCGCGAGCAGGCCGCGCTCCGGTTCGATCGCCGACCACCAGACCCCGCTGCCGTCCTCGGCCCGGGCCTCCGGGAAGCGGCCGAACGCGGCGTGGACGGTGTCGACGAAGACGTCGAGGTCCTTCTCGGTCGTGGAACGGATCTCCATCGCTGCTGCGCCCTCCCCTGGGTACGGCCCACGGTGCGGGGGCCGCCGACAGTCCAGCCGTGACCGGTGGGCGGAGCAAACGAATTTCGCCCGGCCGTGGCCGGAGCGGGTCCGGGGGCGGGGCGGGTCCGGGGGCGGATCAGACGGTGACGGTGGCCCGGAAGAGGGTGCCGGGGGTGCCGGAGAGGCGGGTCGGGGTGCCGGTGGCGGGGAGGAAGGCGGACTGGCCGCGGGCGAGGTCCAGTACGGCGCCGTCGGCGGCGGTGAGCCGGACGGCGCCCTCGGTGCAGAGCAGGATCTGCGGGGTGCGGCCGTCGATCTCCCGCTGCACGCCGTCCAGTTGGAAGCGGGACAGCCGGAACTCGTCGATCGGGACGGGGTAGAGCCGCTCGCCGGGGGTGCCCTCGACCGGGACGGGGTGCACCACCTCGGGGGCGCCGGGCTCGAAGAGCACGACCTTCAACAGTTCCGGGACGTCGATGTGCTTGGGGGTGAGGCCGGCCCGCAGCACGTTGTCCGAGTTGGCCTGGAGCTCCACGCAGACGCCGGACAGGTAGGCGTGCGGCACCCCGGCGCCCAGGTAGAGCGCCTCGCCGGCCCGCAGCCGGACGTGGTTGAGCAGCAGCCCGGCGATCACGCCGCGGTCGTCCGGGAAGTCCTTCGCGATCCGGGCGTACGGGGCGTGCGGGCCGTCCGGGTCGGTGCCGGCCAGCGCGGCGACGGTTTCCCGGACGGTCCGTGCGGCGGTCTCGTCGTCCAGGGTGAGCAGGGTGGCCAGGGTGCGGCGCAGCGCCTCGGCCTCGGCCTCGGCGCCGCCGTCCTCGCCGACCGCCAGCAGCGCGATCAGCGGGTCCAGCCCGGGCACCCCGAGGGCGGCCATCAGCTCCGCCGCCCCGGCGGGCCGGCGGAAGCCGCACAGGCCCTCGAAGTCGCCGAGCGCGCACACCATTTCGGGCTTGTGGTTGTCGTCGCGGTAGCTCCGCTCCGGGGCGTCCGGCGCGATGCCGAGGGCGTTCTCGGCGGCGAAGCCGGCCCGGGCCTGGTCCGGTGTGGGGTGGGCCTGGATGGACAGCGGGATGCCGGCGGCGAGCACCTTGAACAGGAACGGCAGGCTCGGCCCGAACCGGGCCACGCTCGCCGCGCCGAGCTCGCCCTCGGGGTCGGCCGCGATCAGCTCGTCCAGTCGGCGCGGGCCTTCGCCGCGGTCGGCCCGGGACGGGTCGCCGGGGTGGGCGCCCATCCACAGCTCGGCCTGCGGTTCGCCGGTCGGCTCCTGGCCGAGCAACTCGGGCAGGGCCGTGAGCGACCCCCAGGCGTACGGGCGGACGGTGTTGACGAGCCTGTCCATGCGCGCGGTCCTACTCCTTCGCTGACGGGGCTGCCCCGGACGTCCCGGGTCCGGGCCGGCGGTGCGGGCCCGGCGGTGCGGGCGGTCCGGGCCCGGGCAAGGGCATCGACCCTAGCTGACCTGGGTCGCCCGCGGGGAAACGGTGGGCATCAGGGGGGAGTGCCGTGGTCCGACCAGCGGTTCCCGGGCGCGGTAGTAGAATGCCAGGACGCAGTAGTATCCGCCCCCCGCAGCATTCTCCACCGTGGTCATCCCGTCGGCGGGCTGTCGGCGGGGCCGCGTTCCAGAGTGCGGGCGACGGTGTTCTGACACTCCCCGCCATCGGCCGAGAGGTTTGTACGTGACCGTGAACCAGCAGAGTTTTGCTGATCTCGGCAGGGTCCTGGTGATCATCCCGACCTACAACGAGGCGGAGAACGTCGAGCGGATCGTCGGCCGGGTCCGTGCCGCGGTGCCCGAGGCGCACGTGCTGGTCGCCGACGACAACAGCCCCGACGGCACCGGCGAGCTGGCGGACAAGCTGGCCGCCGAGGACGGCAACGTCCACGTCCTGCACCGCAAGGGCAAGGAGGGCCTGGGCGCCGCCTACCTCGCGGGCTTCCGTTGGGGCATCGACAACGGCTACGACGTCCTGGTCGAGATGGACGCGGACGGCTCGCACCAGCCCGAGGAGCTGGACCGGCTGCTGGGCGCGCTGCGCGGCGCCGACCTGGTGCTCGGCTCGCGCTGGGTGCCGGGCGGCCGGGTGGTGAACTGGCCGAAGTCGCGCCTGCTGCTCTCCCGCGGCGGCTCGACCTACTCGCGGCTGATGCTGGGCGTGCCGATCCGGGATGTCACCGGCGGCTACCGGGCCTTCCGCAAGGAGACCCTGCTGGGCCTGGGCATGGACGAGGTGGCCTCGGCCGGCTACTGCTTCCAGGTCGACCTGGCCTGGCGCACGGTGAGGGCCGGCTTCAAGGTCGCCGAGGTGCCGATCACCTTCGTCGAGCGCGAGCTCGGGGCCTCCAAGATGAGCCGCGGCATCGTGGTCGAGGCGCTCTGGCGGGTGACCTCCTGGGGTGTCGCCGACCGGGTGTCCCGGGCGCGCGGCGGTGCCGCGAAGGGCTGAGCCGCCCCCGATCGTGCGAAGGGCCCGTCCGCCGGGATACGGCGGACGGGCCCTTCGTCGTACCCGGGGGCGACCGGCTGTCGAGGCCGGCCGGTCAGCAGCCGCCCCGGAGGGCGCTCTCCGGCAGGTAGCGGTCGGCCCAGACGGCCAGCTCGTTGAGGGCCGGTTTCAGGGCGACGCCGCCCTCGGTGAGCCGGTAGCTGACCCGCAGCGGCGGGCCGGGGTCGACCTCGCGGACGACCAGCCCGGCCTCGGTCAGTTCGGTCAGCCGGTCGGAGAGCATCCGCTCGCTGATGCCCGGTACGGCGCGGCGCAGCTCGGAGAAGTAGGCCGGTCCGCCGTTGTTGAGCACGCCCAGCAGCATGCCGGTCCAGCGCTTGCCGAGCAGGGTGAACACCCGGTTGAGGGCCAGGTCGACGTTGGCGCAGCCGCCGCGGACGGCAGGGGCGGCGCACGCGTCGACCGCGGTCGGTACTGCGTCGGTCACTACCTCGGGCTCGGCCATGGATCCAGCGTACTCGACCGGGCACTAGTGACTGCGGAAAAGTAAGCTGCTACCTTAGTTGCAGCTGCGAGGGAAAAGGCAGCTACTAATTCTCTGGAGGACCGCCATGCCCACGCTCCTGCACATCGACTCCTCGGCGCTCACCGACGGCTCCGTCTCCCGCGAGGTCACGGCCGCCTTCCGGGCCGCCTGGGAGGCCGAGCACCCCGGCGGCACGGTGGTCCACCACGACCTCGCCGCCGACCCGATGCCGCACCTGGACGCCGCCGGCATCACCGCCGGATACCTCCCGGCCGAGGCGCGCACCGCCGAGCAGGCCGCCGCCTTCGCGCTGCGCGAGCGGCTGATCGTCGAGCTGGAGACCGCCGACGCCGTGCTGATCGGCGCCCCGATGTACAACTTCACGATCCCGTCGACCCTCAAGGCCTGGCTGGACCAGGTGGTCCTGATGGGCCGCACCGCCGGCGAGCAGCCCTCCGCCAAGGGCACCCCGGTCACCGTGGTCGCCTCCCGCGGCGGCTCGTACGGCCCCGGCGCCCCGCGCGAGCCGTTCGAGTTCGTCATCACCTACCTGGAGAAGGTGCTGGCCGGCGGGCTCGGGCTGGAGGTCGACTTCATCGTCCCGGAGTTCACCATGGCGGCGAGCGTCCCGGCGCTGGCCGAGTTCGTCCCGGTCGCCGCCGAGTCCAAGGCCAAGGCCCTGGAACTGGCCGCCGCCCGGGGCAAGGAGCTCGCCGCCCGGGCCGCGGTGTGACGTGCGCCCGAAGGCGCGTCCCACCGGGCGCGCCTTCCGCGCAATCGGCGGCCGGTACTCCCATGCTGTAGGGCGCAGGAAGTCCGACCGCCGACCAGAGGGAGCAGCCCGTGACGTCGTCCCCGCCCGAGGAGAGCGCCGGCGCGGAACGGGTGGACGCCGAGCCCGTCGCGGCCGGACTCCCCGACGACGCCGGGCGGACCGCCCGACCGCTGGAGGTCTCCGTCTTCACCGGGCCCGAGTCGTCCTTCTTCGCCACCTCCACGCTGATCCTCGGCGAGCAGACCGCGATCCTCGTCGACGCCCAGCTCACCCGCAGCGCCGGGCGCGAACTGGCCGAATGGGTCGCGGGCAAGGGCCGCCGGCTGCTCGCCGTCGTGGTCACCCACCAGCACCCGGACCACTACTTCGGGGCCGAGGAGGTGCTGAGGCTCTTCCCGGACGCCCAGCTGCTGGCCGCCCCGGCGGTGGTCGAGGGCATCCGGCGCACCGTCGCGGCCAAGGTCGCCCAGTGGAAGCCGGTCTACGGCGACGACATCCCGGACCACCCGCTGGTGCCCGCCCCGCTGCTGCCGCAGCCGCTGATGCTCGACCGCCAGGTCATCCCGGTGCTGCTGCTCGGCCAGGCCGACTGCGGGGAGTCCACGGTCGTCCACGTGCCGAGCATCCGGACCGTGATCGCCGGGGACTTCGTCTGCAACGGCACCCACGTGTGGACCGCCGACACCACCCCGGCCCAGCGCACCACCTGGGGCCACAACCTCGGCCGGATCGCCGACCTCGGCGTGGACCGGGTGATCGCCGGGCACCGCGCCCCCGACCAGGGCGACGACGCGGCCCGGGTGCTCGCCTTCACCGGGGAGTACCTGCGGGACTTCGACCGGCTGCTCGCCGAGCACCCGGACGACCCGGAGGCACTGGTCACGGCGATGAACGAGCGGTACGGGGAGCTGACCCTGCCGTCCTTCCTGGACCTGGGGGCGGCCGCCAACACCGCCCGGTCCGCCGCCGCTCCGGCGGTCGGGGCCGAGGTCGGGGCCGAGGTCGGGGCCGAGGTCGGGGCCGAGGGTGAGGACGAAGAGGAGGCGGCCGGGGACGGCCCGGACGGGGCCGACCGGTAGGGCGGGATACTGGCGGCATGACGACGCCGTACGACGTGATCGTTCCGGCGGGCGGCGCGGCCCGGAGGCTGGGCGGCGTCGACAAACCCGGCCTGACCGTCGGCGAGTCCACCCTGCTGGACCGGGTGCTCGCCGCCTGCACCGGTGCCCGGACCACCGTGGTGGTCGGCCCCGCCCGGCCCACCGCGCGCCCGGGCGTCCGCTGGACCAGGGAGCAGCCGCCCGGCGGCGGGCCGGTCGCCGCCGTCGCGGCCGGGCTCGACCTGGTCACCGCGGACACCGTGCTGCTGCTCGCCGCCGACCTGCCCTTCCTGGACCGCCGTACGGTGGACCGGCTGGTCGCCGCCCTCGACCGGGCCGGACCGCACGCCGACGCCGCCGTACTGGTCGACGCGGGCGGCCGCGACCAGCCGCTCGCCGCCGCCTACCGCACCGCCCCGCTGCGCGCCGCGCTCGCCGGGCTCGGCGACCCGGCCGGGCAGCCGCTGCGCCGCCTGGTCGGCGGGCTGCCCGGGCTGCGGGTCGCCGACACCGACAACGTCGCGTACGACTGCGACACCTGGGAGGACCTGGAACGGGCCCGGGAGCGGGAGAAGTCCTGACCGGGGGCCGGGCGCTGAGCGGGCCTCACCGGGCCGGACCGTCGGTCGTGAGGGGAACGACGCGCCCCGCACACGGGGTGAACACCTCGGGGAAACCGCCGATCGGGCAGCATGGGCGCATGGAGCGCACGCTGGAAGACTGGATCGCCGAGGTCAAGGCCGACCTGGGCATCGACCTGGACGTGGACGTCCGGGGACTGCTCGACCTGGCCCGGGTGGTCGCGCACGGGGTGGCCCGGCCCGCGGCGCCGCTGACCGCCTTCCTGATCGGCTACGCGGCCGCGCAGCAGGGCGGCGGGGCGGAGGCCGTGGCCGAGGCCTCCCGGCGGACCGCGGCGCTCGCCGAGCGGTGGAGTCCGGCCGACGGCCCGGGGGAGCCGTGAGCGAGGTCGGACGGACCACCGTGACCGTTCCCGCCACCGGCCCCGGCGTGCTGAGCTGGTCGCGCGCCCGGGAGGCCGCGCGCCGGGCCGGGCTGCGGCCGCTGCCGGTGATCGGGCTGCCGCTGGCCGAGGCGCTCGGGCACGTCCTCGCCGAACCGCTCGGCGCGCTCACCGACCTGCCCGCCTTCGACACCTCCGCGATGGACGGCTGGGCGGTCGCCGGGCCGGGGCCCTGGAAGGTCACCGGCCGGGTGCTGGCCGGCCGCACCGAGGTGGCGCCGCTGGCCGACGGCGGCGCCGTCGAGATCGCCACCGGTGCCCAACTGCCGCCCGGCGCCACCGCCGTACTGCGCCGCGAACACGGCCGGGCGGACGGCGCGCTGCTGCGCGACACCGGCCCCCAGCAGCTGACCACCGGCCAGGACGTCCGCCCGCGCGGCCAGGAGTGCCGCCGGGGCGAGGAGTTGCTGCCCGCGGGGACGGTGGTCGGGCCGGCCGTGCTCGGCCTGGCCGCCGCCTGCGGCCACGACCGGCTCGCCGTGCGCCGTCGGCCGGCGGTCCAACTGCTGGTGCTCGGAGACGAGTTGCTCGACACCGGAATCCCCGGACCGGGACTGGTCCGGGACGCGCTCGGCCCGCTGCTGCCGCCCTGGCTGCGGGCGGCCGGCGCCGACGTGACCGAAGTCCGCTGCATCCAGGACGACTTCGGGCTGCTGCGGGACGCCCTGCGGCACTCCACCGCCGACGTCGTGGTCACCACCGGCGGGACGGCCGCCGGTCCGGTGGACTTCCTGCACCGGGCGCTCGCCGAGGCCGGCGCCCGACTGCTGGTGGACGGCGTGGCCGTCCGCCCCGGACACCCCATGCTGCTGGCCGAACTCACCGGCGGGCGCCACCTGGTGGGCCTGCCGGGCAACCCGCTCGCCGCCGTCGCCGGCATGGTCACCCTGGCCCTGCCGCTGCTGCACGCCCGCGGTGGCCGGGCACCCGGCGCGCCCGCGCTCGCCCCGGCGGCCGTCCTGCTGCCCGGGCACCCGGTGGACACCCGGCTGCAACCGGTGCGGCGCACCGCCGAGGGCGTGGTGC
Organism: Kitasatospora sp. NPDC056076; assembly: GCF_042266305.1. Lineage (NCBI taxonomy): Bacteria > Bacillati > Actinomycetota > Actinomycetes > Kitasatosporales > Streptomycetaceae > Kitasatospora > Kitasatospora sp. NPDC056076. The sequence goes on along the minus strand of NZ_JBHJWG010000002.1, from coordinate 225,461 downwards.
CGCTCGCCTTCGACGGGCCCGCGATGCTGCGCGGCCTCGCCCGGGCCGAGGCCCTGGCCGTCGTCCCGCCCGGTGGGGCGGCCGCGGGGGAGACCGTCGAACTGGTGGAGGCACCATGAGCAGGTTGCGACGCATCTCGGCGCCGGGGACGGAGCCGTGGGCGGACGCCGGGATCGTGCTGCCCGCGCGCCGCACCGCGCCCGCCGTCCGGCAGGTCGGCTCACGGCTGCTGGTCGCGCTGGCCGTGCTGGTCGCCACCTCGGTGATCGTCTACCTCGACCGGACCGGCTACCACGACAACGCGGGCGGCGAACTCAGCTTCCTGGACGCGGCGTACTACGCCACCGTGACGCTCTCCACGACCGGCTACGGCGACATCACCCCGTACAGCGACGGCGCGCGGCTCACCAACATCTTCGTGATCACCCCGCTGCGCGTGGTGTTCCTGATCATCCTGGTCGGCACCACGCTGGAGGTGCTCACCGAACGGACCCGCCTGCAATGGCGGTTGAACCGCTGGAGGTCCACCGTGCGCGAGCACACCGTCGTCATCGGCTTCGGGACGAAGGGGCGCAGCGCCGTCGACACCCTGCTCGGGCAGGGGGTGAAGGCGGAGGAGATCGTCGTCGTCGACCCGCAGCGCAAGGTGATCGAGCACGCCTCGCAGCACGGCCTGGTCGGGGTGGTCGGCGACGCGACCCGGACCGACACCCTGGTGCGGGCCGCCGTCCCCGCGGCGGCCCGGATCGTGGTCGCCCCGGAACGGGACGACACCGCGGTGCTGATCACCCTGACGGCACGACAGCTGAACAAGGGCGCCACCGTGGTCGCGGCCGTCCGGGAGGACGAGAACGCACCCCTGCTGCGGCAGAGCGGCGCCGACGTCGTGGTCACCAGCTCCAGTTCGGCCGGGCGGCTGCTCGGGCTGTCGATGCTCAGCCCGCACGCCGGGGCGGTGATGGAGGACCTGCTGACGTACGGGAACGGGCTGGACGTGGTCGAGCGTCCGGTCACCCGGGCCGAGGCGGGCCACAGTCCGCGCGCGTGCGAGGAACTGGTGGTCGCGGTGGTCCGGGGCCGACGGGTGCTCAACTACACCGAGCCGGAGGCCGCCGTGCTGCAGCTCACCGACCGGGTGATCGTCATCAAGTCGGCCGCGCAGGGCGGGGCCTGAGCCCCGGAGCGCCGTGCGCCGCAGTAGGTTCGGGGCATGCATGCGATGACGATTCCCGTACCCGGCGGCCCCGAGGCACTGGTGTGGGCCGAGGTCCCCGACCCGGTGCCCGGCGAGGGCGAGGTCCTGGTCGAGGTGGCGGCCACCGCCGTCAACCGCGCCGACCTGCTCCAGCGGCAGGGCTTCTACAACCCGCCGCCCGGCGCCTCCCCCTACCCCGGACTGGAGTGCGCCGGGCGGATCGTCGCGCTCGGCCCGGGCGTGGCCGGCTGGGCCGTCGGCGACGAGGTGTGCGCGCTGCTGGCCGGCGGCGGCTACGCCCAGCGGGTCGCGGTGCCGAGCGGGCAGCTGCTGCCGCTGCCGAAGGGGCTGAGCCCGGAGCAGGCCGCCGCCCTGCCGGAGGTGGCCTGCACCGTGTGGTCCAACGTCTTCCTCACCGCGCACCTGCGGCCGGGCGAGACGGTGCTGCTGCACGGCGGCGCGAGCGGGATCGGGACGATGGCGATCCAGCTGGCCAAGGCGGTCGGCGCCCGGGTCGCGGTGACGGCCGGCAGCGCGGCGAAGCTGGCCCGGTGCACCGAGCTGGGCGCGGACATCGCGATCGACTACCGGGAGCAGGACTTCGTCGAGGTGCTCCGGGAGGCCACCGACGGGGTCGGGGCGGACGTGGTCCTGGACATCATGGGGGCCAAGTACCTGCAGCGGAACGTGGAGGCGCTGGCCGTCAACGGGCGGCTGGTGATCATCGGGCTGCAGGGCGGGGTGAAGGGCGAACTCGACCTCAACGCGCTGCTGCGCAAGCGGGCGGCGGTGATCGCCACCAACCTGCGCGGGCGGCCGCTGGCCGAGAAGGCGGCGATCGTGGCGGCGGTGCGGGAGCACGTGTGGCCGCTGGTGGAGTCCGGGGTGGTGAAGCCGGTGGTGGACCGGGTGCTGCCGCTGACGGAGGTCGGCGAGGCGCACCGGGTGCTGGAGGCGGGGGAGCAGGTCGGGAAGGTCGTGCTGACGGTCTGAGCGCTGGGCCCGGTCCGGGGCGGGGGTACCGCCGCGTGTCCGAAATGCCGCGATTGTCGGACTGTGTGAGGCTGGTGCGGAGCTGTCCCGCCGCCGAACCCGCCTCCGGGCGCGGTCGGCCGTCGGAAGGACTCCGACCGTGGCCGCACCCCCGCACACCGCCCTCGGGCCGTTGCCCGCCGCGCTCCACCACCGCCCCGACCGCCGTGCCCGCCGGCTCCGCCGGGCCCGTCCGACCGGTCGTGCCCGGCGGCTGGTCGCGGCGGCCGTGCTGGGGCTGACGCTCCCGCTGGCCGCCGCGACCGCCGCGGTGGCGCTCCCCGCGCCGGGTGCCTCGGCGCCGGGGCACGCGCGGGCGGACGCTCCGGTGCCGGCCGGCGGGGAGCAGCGGGCGGACCGGTCCGATCCGGCAGCGCAGCCCGACCGGGCGGACGGGACGGATACGGCGGACGGGACGGACGGGGCGGACCAGGCCTGGTCCGCGCCGAAGGCCGCACCGCCGCAGTACGGGGTGCCCGACCGGTCGCGCCCGGACCTCGCCGAGCTCAGGGCGCACCGCCACCACCCGGCCGCCGCCCTGGAACGGCCCGACCAGGCCGTCGAGCAGGCGCCGGACCAGGCCCCCGAGCAGGCTCCCGACCAGGCTCCCGACCTGGCCGTCGAGCAGTCGCCCGAGCAGGCCCCGGACCAGGGCGCCCAGGCCGACCGGCCGGACCCGGCCGCGGACACCCCGGATGCCCAGGACCCCGCCGCCGACCAGGACACCGTCACGACGGCCGCCCAGCCGGTGGCGGCCACGGCGGTCACCGGGGTCCTCCCCGCCCGCTGGCAGGACCCCTCCACCCTCCAGCTGCCGCTGGGCGTGGGCCTGGGGCTGATCGGCTGCGGCCTGGGGCTGGTGGGCCTGCGGCTGCGGAAGGGCTGAGCGGGCGGGCCGGTGGCGTGGAGGTTCGGTGCGGGTTCCCGGGGGACACGGCCGCGGCGAGGGGTGGGTTTCGCGGGGTGGTCGGGGAGGTGCTGTGTGCGACCGGAGTGGCGCGGGGGACGGCGCACGCGCGGGCGCGGACGGTCGGGTCGGGGCGGGAACTGAGTATCCGTACGGATTCCCGGGCGGGCCGCGGGGGCGTACCGTCGTCACGGTTGGCGCCGGACGGCGGGACGCACGGGGGCTTCCGCCCGACCAACCCCAGTGAGAGAGAATGTTGTTCATGACGAATCCGATGAACGAGCGCTCGTCGCAGGAGCCCTTCCGGGCCGCCGGCGGGCAGTCGCAGGACGGCCAGAAGGTGCTGATCGTCGGACCGGACGGGCTGCCCGTGGGCCAGGGGTTCGCCGCGGTACCGATCGGGGGGGACGAGGACGCGGACATGCCGCGCGAGCTCCCGGTGACCGAGATGGTCGAGCAGCCCGCCAAGGTCATGCGCATCGGCAGCATGATCAAGCAGCTGCTGGAGGAGGTCCGGGCGGCGCCCCTCGACGAGGCCAGCCGGGTCCGGTTGAAGGACATCCACGCCAGCTCGATCAAGGAGCTGGAGCTCGGGCTGGCCCCGGAGCTGGTCGCCGAGCTGGAGCGGCTCTCGCTGCCGTTCACCGACGACACCATCCCGACCGAGGCCGAGCTGCGGATCGCCCAGGCCCAGCTGGTGGGCTGGCTGGAGGGCCTGTTCCACGGCATCCAGACCGCCCTGTTCGCGCAGCAGATGGCCGCGCGGGCGCAGCTGGAGCAGATGCGGCGCGCGCTGCCGCCCGGTCTGCACGGCGGCGAGCCGGACGAGGAGGACCCGGGCCAGGGCCGCGGGATCCGCTCCGGTCCGTACCTGTAGGCCCGTACCTCCAGGCCCGTACCCGTGGGCCCGCCGGGCCCGGACCCGCCCGCCGGGCCCGCCCCGGGGCCGGACGTACCGCGACGATCCGCCCCGGACCGGCGTGCGGGGAGCGGGCGCCGACGGTCCGGGGGCGGGACCGGCCCTGGGCCGATCACCGTCGGCGGGAGCCGATACCCTGACCCCTGTCGCAGGCCGGTGGAGCCGCCGCGACAGGGGTTCGCCGGGCCAGTGGGCCGGGCCACCACGCACGGACGAGACCGAACGTCACGGTTGCGGCAGGACCACCGCGCCGAGGGGGAGCAGGGGACCATGAGCGAGCACGGCAACGCGGCGGCCGGGGGCTTCTCCCTGGGCAACGGCCGCTATGTGCTGCAGCGGCTGCTGGGCGAGGGCGGCATGGCCTCCGTGCACCTCGCGTACGACAGCGTGCTGGACCGGCAGGTCGCGTTGAAGAGCATGCACAGCGAGCTGGGCCGGGACGACTCGTTCAAGGAGCGGTTCCGCCGTGAGGCCCAGGCGGTGGCCCGGCTGGAGCACCCGAACATCGTCACGGTCTACGACAGCGGCGAGGACGTCGCCCCGGACGGCTCCAGCACGCCGTACATCGTCATGCAGCTGATCGACGGCAAGGGCCTGCGCGAGGCGATCAACGAGGCGGTCGCCCAGTACGGCGCGATGCCGGCCGACGAGGCCCTGAAGGTCATCGTCGGCGTGCTGAACGCGCTGGAGGCCTCGCACGACATGGGCCTGGTGCACCGCGACATCAAGCCCGGCAACGTCATGTTCGACCGCAAGGGCAACGTCAAGGTCATGGACTTCGGCATCGCCCGGGCGCTGGAGTCCGGCGTCACGTCGATGACCCAGACCGGCATGGTGGTCGGCACCCCGCAGTACCTGTCGCCCGAGCAGGCCCTCGGCAAGCCGGTGGACGCCCGCTCCGACCTGTACTCGGTCGGCGTGATGCTCTTCGAGATGCTCACCGGCCAGCTGGTCTTCGACGGCGACTCGGCCTTCTCGATCGCCTACAAGCACGTCCAGGAGGAGCCGCCGGCGGCCTCCAGCCTCAACCGGTCGATCGTCCCGGTGGTGGACGCCTTCGTGGCGCAGGCGCTGCGCAAGGACCCGGCCCACCGGTTCCAGAGCGCGGCCGCGATGCGGGACGAGGCGGAGCGGCTGATCGCCGAGTTGAAGGGCGGCGGCGCCGGGCACGCGCTGCAGGCCAGCTCCCCGCTGGTGATCAAGGAGGGGCCGCGCTCGGTGCACGCCACTCCGCAGGCGCCGCAGACCCCGCACCCGCAGTACCTCCAGCAGGGCGGGCCGCAGGCCCAGCCGCAGCAGCCGCCGCAGTACCGGACGCCGCCGCCGGCCTACCAGACGCCGCACCCGCAGTACCTCCAGCAGGGCGGGCCGCAGGCCCAGCCGCAGTACCGGACCCCGCCGCCCGCGTACCAGACCCCGGGCCCGCAGGCCCCGCACACGCCGCAGCCCTTCCAGCGGCCGATGCACACCCCGGGCCCGCAGCCGATGCCGCCGTACCAGCAGCCGAAGCCCAGCGGCGGCGGCTGCTCCACGGCCTTCGTGGTGATCGCGATCATCGTCGGCGTGCTGGTGCTGGCCGGCATCATCATCGCGATCGTGGTCAACAAGGCGCAGAACACCACCAACGGCAAGTTCCACTCCGAGCGCCCGGCCGCGGTCGTGGTGGTGGACCCGCAGGCCGACCGGGGCGGTCTGCTCTGACGGATTTCCGCCCCTCCGCGCGTGTCACGGGTGCGCGCCGGAAGCGGTAGCGTTCGGGGATACGTAAGCGACAGGGCACCGCGAATCCGAGCGAACGCCCGGGGCGAGGAGCGATGGCACAGACGCAGCAGCCGGACGACGAGACGGGTGCCCGAGCGAACGGCCGGACCGGCGGCACGCCGGGGATCCCCGGGCCGGGCAGCGAATCCGCGACCTCCGCGCTGCCGCCGTTCGGCGGTTCGCAGACACCGGGCCGCGGGGTGCCGATGGGCACGGTCGGCGACGGCCGCTACCGGCTGACCCACCGGCTCGGCCGCGGCGGCATGGCCGAGGTCTTCGCCGCCGAGGACGTGCGGCTGGGCCGCACCGTCGCGGTCAAGCTGCTGCGCGGCGAACTGGCGCAGGACGACATCGCCCGGGTGCGCTTCACCCGCGAGGCGCACGCCGTCGCGGCGCTCAACCACCACTCGATCGTCGCGGTCTACGACACCGGCGAGGAGTACGTCGGGGACGAGTCCACGCCGTACATCGTGATGGAGCTGGTCGAGGGCCGGACCGTCCGCGAGCTGCTGGCGGACGAGGAGGCGCCGCCGGTCGACCAGGCGCTGATCATCATCGCCGGGGTGCTGGAGGCGCTGGCCTACAGCCACCGCAACGGCATCGTGCACCGCGACATCAAGCCCGCCAACGTGATCATCACCAACGCCGGCGCGGTCAAGGTGATGGACTTCGGCATCGCCCGCGCGCTGACCGGCGGGGCCACCACGATGACCCAGACCGGCATGGTCATGGGCACCCCGCAGTACCTGTCGCCCGAGCAGGCGCTCGGCAAGCCGGTCGACCACCGCTCCGACCTGTACGCGGCCGGCTGCATGCTCTTCGAACTGCTCACGCTGCGCCCGCCGTTCACCGGCGACACCCCGCTCTCGGTGGTCTACCAGCACGTCCAGGACCCGCCGATGCCGCCCTCGCAGGCCAACGGCCGGGTGCCGGTCGGCCTGGACCCGCTGGTGCTGCGCTCGCTCGCCAAGAACCCGGACGACCGCTTCCAGGACGCCGACGAGTTCCGCGCCCACCTGCAGCACGCGCTGCGCGAGATGCACGGCGCGGGCGGGGCCGGCTGGGTCGGCGCGGGCACCGGGCTGCCCGGGGACACCGGGGCCACCCAGGTGCTCCGGCCGGACCAGGCGGCCGCCACCCAGGCCTTCGGCGCGGTCGGCGCCGGCGACCAGACCTCGGTGATGCCGTACTCCACGGGCGGCCCGCACACCCCCTCCCCGTACCAGGGCGGCGGCTCGTACGGCGGCGGTGGCGGCGAGGACGACCACGGCGACCACGGCGGCCGGCGGCGCGGGCCCTGGGGCTGGCTGGCCGGCGGGATCGCCGTGCTGGTCGCGGCCGGGGCCGGGATCGCCTTCGCGCTCAGCGGCACCGACGTGAAGACGCCCGTCGTGCCCAGCACGCCCGAGCCGGCGGTCAGCACCGTCGAGTCGACCACGCCGACCCAGAGCGGCCAGCTCACCCCGCCGCCGTCGACCTCCGGCAGCCGGCGGCCGCAGCAGCCGAGCGACCCCGGGACGTACGGCGGCAGCGGTGGCGGGGGCGGCACCAACATGTCGCCGTCGCCGACGGGGAAGCACACCCCGACCCCGACGCCGACGGCCACCCACACGCCGAGCGCCTCCGCGACGGCGACGGGCGGGGCGAGCGCCTCGGCGTCGGTGCCGCCCGGCGGCGACGGGGGCAGCACTGGCAGCTCGAAGCCGCTGCCGTCGCAGACCCCGGTCAAGCCGCCGGTGACACCGCCGGTCGGCGGCGGAAACTGACGGATCAGTTGGCGAAGGCGTCCAGGACCTGCTCGTACTCCTGGCACCACCACGCCAACTGGCCCGCCGAGGCGGGGTAGAGCGGGTCGGCCCGGTGGTCGGCCCGCTGGTAGCGCCACTGCAGCATCCAGAAGTCGTTCAGCCGCTCCCACCAGACCCGGTGGACGGCGGCGGCCAGGTGCTCGGCGGTGGCGGCGCCGGAGGCCCGGTAGGCCTGGGAGTAGCGGCGGACCCGGACCAGGTCGAGGGCGCCGCTGGTGCGGTCGTTGAAGAGCAGGGTGGCGGCCCGGACGGCCTCCTCGGCGCGCGGCTGCGGGCCGAGCTTGTCCCAGTCGAGCACCGCGGTGACCCGCTCGCCGCCGTCCGGGCCCGCGGTGTGGATCAGGTTGAGGCCGTGGAAGTCGCCGTGGGTCCAGCCGGTGGGCGGGGCGGCGAGCGGGTCGGGCCGTCGCTGGGCGTGCTCGGCGAGCAGTTCCAGCCGTTCGTCGAGCCGTCGGACGACGAGGGCGTCCAGGTCGCCGTTCGGGCGGTGCGCGCGGGCGCGGCGCCGCAGGTCGCGGGCCAGTTCGGCGCTGTCGAGGGGGTCGGCGCTGCGGTAGCCGTCGGGCTGGTCGAGGGGGGCGCAGACGTCGTCGAGCGCGCCGTGCAGTCGGCCGAGCAGCGCGCCGAGGGCGTCGCACTGCGGCGGTTCGAGCTCCGTACCGTGCCGGTGTCGGCCATCGGTCCAGGGGAACAGGGCGAACAGGCGGCCGTTCAGGCCGGCCACCGTCGCGCCGCGGTCGGAGCAGTTCAGCGGGGGTGCCACCGGCAGGCCGAGGGCGTGCAGGTCGGTCATGGCGCGGTGGTGGGCGAGGATCTTCGGGCGGTTGGCCGTGGCGGCGTCGACGTAGCACTTCAGGAAGTACGCGCCGGCCTCGGTGGTGACCCGGTAACCGCGGTTGAGCAGGCCTTCCGCGACCGGTTCGGCGGTGAGCAGCCGCCCCACCCGGAACCGGGCCAGGACCTCGGCGAGTGCGCTGCGCGGTACCGGTGGGCTGAGGGTCCCTATCGGCGGTGCGGAGAGGTCGGGGCGGGCCGGGGCGCAGGCGAGGGTCTGGCTGAAAGTCACGTGCAGAGGTTATGGCCCCCTGGTGGGGGCCCTTGACAAACCGTCACATGTGTGAAGGACCGTATCAGTACTGATGATCGGCCTGGTGCCGCGCCACGTACGCCGCCGCCTGGGTGCGTCGCTCCATGCCCATCTTGGCGAGCAGACTGGAGACGTAGTTCTTCACCGTCTTCTCGGCGAGGTGCAACTCGTTGCCGATCTGACGATTGGTCATCCCCTCGCCGATCAGATCGAGGATCCGCCGCTCCTGCTTGGTGAGTTGGGCCAGCCGCTCGTCCTCCTTCTCGCCGCCGTCGCGCAGTCGGGCGAGCACCCGGCTGGTGGCGACCGGGTCGAGCAGGGAGCGGCCGGCCGCGACGTCCCGGACGGCGGTGATCAGGTCGGTGCCGCGGATCGCCTTCAGGACGTAGCCTGAGGCGCCGGCCATGATCGAGTCGAACAGCGCCTCGTCGTCGGAGAACGAGGTCAGCATCAGGCACTTGATCTCGGGCAGCCGGGAGCGGATCTCGCGGCAGACCTCGACCCCGTTGCCGTCCGGCAGTCGGACGTCGAGCACCGCGACGTCGGGGTGGACCGCGGGGATCCGGGTGAGCGCCTCGGCGGCGGTGCCGGCCTCGCCGACGATCTCGATGTCGTCCTCGACCGACAGCAGGTCGTGCACGCCCCGTCGGACGACCTCGTGGTCGTCGAGCAGGAACACCCTGATTTGTCCGTTATCAGTCACGCCCAAAGCCTCCCATACCACCGTACAAAAGGCCTATCGTCCCCAGTGCCGTAAAGGCGGGATCCAGCCACACCCGACCGAAACCGATACCGAGAACCCCCTTACGTACGGGCTTCCGCCCGGATAACGTGCGCTGGTGTCCTGAAGGCGCTCGAATTGAGAGCTGCGTCACGCCGACCGTCACCCCCACCCTTCCGACGGCGAGCCGGGCGCGGCACCCTCGGGGTCGTAGGCCCTGAACAAGTAGGACGTCCTAGCGCAAGCGCGCCAAGGGCGGACGCTGGGTAACGTTCTCGTGAGGGACGCCGTCGGAACAGGATCACCACCTGCCACGCAGTAGGTGCGCACACCCACGCGCGCCCCGCGAGGCGGTGACCGGACCGGTCACCGGCGACCCCGGGCGGCCGGACAGACCGAGGAGTGAACGTGACCGTCAAAAGCACGGCGAGGACCCGCAAGAAGGCGGCCCCCGCTGTTCCTGACACCCTCCGCGCCACGGGAACGGACGTCCAGCCGGAGCTCGTCCAACTGCTCACGCCGGAAGGCGAGCGGGTCGAGCACCCGGACTACCCCCTCACCACCACTCCCGAGGAGCTGCGCTCCCTCTACCGCGACCTGGTGCTGGTGCGCCGGTTCGACGGCGAGGCGACCTCGCTCCAGCGCCAGGGCGAGCTGGGCCTGTGGGCCTCGCTGCTCGGCCAGGAGGCGGCCCAGGTCGGTTCCGGCCGGGCCATGCGCACCGGCGACTACGCCTTCCCGACCTACCGCGAGCACGGCGTCGCCTGGTGCCGCGACGTGGACCCGCTGAACCTGCTCGGCATGTTCCGCGGCGTGAACCACGGCGGCTGGGACCCGAACGAGAAGAACTTCCACCTCTACACCATCGTGATCGGCGCGCAGGCCCTGCACGCCACCGGCTACGCGATGGGCATCACCAAGGACGGCACCGACGACGCGGTGATCGCGTACTTCGGCGACGGCGCGTCCAGCCAGGGCGACGTCAACGAGGCCTTCACCTTCGCCTCGGTCTACAACTCGCCGGTGGTGTTCTTCTGCCAGAACAACCAGTGGGCGATCTCCGAGCCCACCACCACCCAGACCAGGATCCCGCTGTACCGCCGCGCCTCCGGCTTCGGCTTCCCCGGCGTCAGGGTCGACGGCAACGACGTGCTGGCCTGCCTCGCGGTCACCCGCTGGGCGCTCGACCACGCCCGCAGCGGCAACGGCCCGGTGCTGATCGAGGCCTTCACCTACCGGATGGGCGCGCACACCACCTCCGACGACCCCACCCGCTACCGGGCCACCGAGGAGACCGAGGCCTGGAAGGCCAAGGACCCGATCCTGCGGCTGCGCACCCTCCTGGAGAAGGAGGGCCTGGCGGACGAGGAGTTCTTCGCCTCCGTCGACGCCGAGAGCGAGCAGCTGGGGCTGCGGGTGCGTGAGGGCGTGCGCAGTATGCCGGACCCGGACCCGACGCTGATCTTCGACCACGTGTACAGCGAGCCGCACGCGCTGGTCGACCAGGAACGGGCCGAATTCGTCGAGTACGCGGCCTCCTTCGAGGCGGGGGAGAACCACTGATGGCCGGTCAGAGCATCGCCAAGGCGCTCAACGACGCGCTGCGCAAGTCGCTGGAGAACGACCCGAAGACCGTCCTGATGGGCGAGGACATCGGCAAGCTCGGCGGCGTCTTCCGGATCACCGACGGCCTGCAGAAGGACTTCGGCGAGGACCGGGTGATCGACACCCCGCTGGCCGAGTCCGGCATCATGGGCACCGCGATCGGCCTCGCGCTGCGCGGCTACCGCCCGGTCGTGGAGATCCAGTTCGACGGTTTCGTCTACCCGGCCTTCGACCAGATCGTCTCCCAGCTGGCGAAGATGCACGCCCGCGCGCTCGGGCACGTCAAGATGCCGGTCACCGTCCGCATCCCCTACGCGGGTGGTATCGGCGCGGTCGAGCACCACAGCGAGTCGCACGAGGCGTACTTCGCGCACACCGCCGGTCTGCGGGTGGTCACGCCGTCCAACGCGCACGACGCGCACTGGATGCTGCGGCAGGCCATCGAGTCCGACGACCCGGTCATCTTCCTGGAGCCCAAGCGGCGTTACTGGGACAAGGGCGAGGTCGGCGCCGCCGCCGACCTGGGGCTGCACGAGGCCCGGATCGTCCGCCCCGGCACCGACCTGACGCTGATCGCGTACGGCCCGATGGTCAAGGTCTGCCAGGAGGCCGCCGCGGCCGCCGAGGAGGACGGCCGCCGGCTGGAGGTCGTCGACCTGCGCTCGCTCTCCCCGGTGGACTTCGCCGCGCTGGAGGAGTCGGTCAAGCGCACCGGGCGGGCCGTCGTGGTGCACGAGGCCCCGGTATTCCTGGGCATGGGCGCCGAGTTGGCCGCCCGGCTCACCGAGCGGTGCTTCTACCACCTGGAGGCACCGGTCCTGCGGGTCGGCGGCTACTTCGCGCCGTACCCGCCGTCCCGCGTCGAGGAGGCCTTCCTCCCCGACCTGGACCGCGTGCTCGACGCCGTCGACCGCGCGCTCGCGTACTGATACCGGGGAGCGAAGATGACCACCGAAGTTCGCTCGCTCCGCGAGTTCAAGATGCCGGATGTGGGCGAGGGCCTCACCGAGGCCGAGATCCTCAGCTGGTACGTCAAGCCGGGTGACACCGTCACCGACGGGCAGGTCGTGTGCGAGGTGGAGACCGCCAAGGCGGCGGTGGAGCTGCCGATCCCGTTCAACGGGGTCGTCGAGCAGCTCTTCTTCCCCGAGGGCGCGACGGTCGACGTCGGCACCGCGATCATCTCGGTGGCGGTCGCCGGGGAGGCGGGGGCCGCTCCGGCCGCCGCACCCGCCCCGGCGCCCGCTGTCGCCGCGGCCGCGGCGCCGGCCGTCGAGGCCGAGCCGGAGCGGCGGGAGGTGCTGGTCGGGTACGGCCCGCGCACCGGCACCGCCCAGCGCCGGGCCCGGCGGACCACCACGGCCACGGCCACCGCTACGGCGAAGGCCGCGGCTCCGGCCGCTCCGGTCGCCGCCCCGGCTCCGGCCGCGCCCGTCTCGCCGGTCGAACTGCCCGCCGGTGAGCGGCCGTTGGCGAAGCCGCCGGTGCGCAAGCTGGCCAAGGACCTGGGCATCGACCTGCGGTCCGTCACCCCGACCGGTGCGGGCGGGGTGATCACCCGCGAGGACCTGCACGCCCACGCGGCGGCCCAGGCCGCTCCGGCCGCCGAGCCGGTCGTGGCCGAGGCCGTCGAGGCCGTCGGGACCGTGGCGGCCCCGGCGCCAGTGTCCGGTTCGGGCGACGTCCGGGTGCCGATCAAGGGTGTCCGCAAGGCGACCGCGCAGGCGATGGTGGCCTCGGCCTTCACCGCCCCGCACGTCACCGAGTTCGTCCAGGTCGACGTGACCCGCACGATGAAGTTCGTCCGCAAGCTCAAGGAGAGCGGCGAACTGGGCCGGGACGTCCGGGTCAGCCCGTTGCTGCTGGTCGCCAAGGCGCTGCTGGTGGCGATCAAGCGGCACCCGGAGATCAACGCCCAGTGGGACGAGGCGGCCCAGGAGATCGTGGTCAAGGGCCAGGTGAACCTCGGCATCGCCGCGGCCACCCCGCGCGGCCTGATCGTCCCGAACATCAAGGACGCCGGGTCCAAGACCCTTTCGGGCCTGGCCACTTCGCTCGGCGAGCTGGTCGAGACCGCCCGCCAGGGCAAGACCTCGCCGGCCGACATGCAGGGCGGCACGGTCACCATCACCAACGTCGGCGTCTTCGGCGTCGACACCGGCACCCCGATCCTCAACCCCGGCGAGGCGGCCATCCTCGCCTTCGGCGCGGTCCGGGAACTGCCGTGGGTGCACAAGGGCAAGGTGGTCCCGCGCCAGGTCACCACGCTCGCGCTCTCCTTCGACCACCGCCTGGTGGACGGGGAGTTGGGCTCCCGGGTGCTGGCCGACGTGGCCGGGCTGCTGGAGTTCCCGAAGCGCCTGATCACCTGGGGCTGACGCCCCCGGGGAGACGTGACGAAGGGGCCCTGATCCGCACCGCCGTGCGGATCAGGGCCCCTTCCGGCATCCGTCGGTCGACCGACGGACACGACTAGGCCCAGCCGGTGTCGGTGCCGGTGTCGGCGGCGAGGGCGGCGGTACCGGCATTCTTCGTACAACGGGTGATAACGGACATGCGCATGACGTGACTCCCCAGGGCCGGGTGACTGGTGGTGCGGCGGGCGAGGACGACCGCCCCCCGGCTCCGCCGGTCCCGCTCGCCGCGCCTTCCTTCGTACAGACGCGCATCCCCCGCGGGGGTTGCAGGGGAGTTGGCAGGTTTTCCGGGAGTCTCCGGCCGGGCTTCGGGATACTGCCGGAATGACGGATGAACTGACGATCAGCCCGGAAACGGTGACGAGTGGGGCCGGGGAACGTCGGTCGCTGCGGCGGGACGTGTCGGTGCCGGCCTTGTTGGCGGGGCTGGTCTGCGTCGCGGTGTCGTTCTCCGGGCCGCTGGTGGTCGTGCTCGCGGCGGCCGCCGCCGGGCGGCTGGACCCGGCGCACACCTCCTCCTGGATCTGGGCGGTGGCGATCGGCAGCGGGGTGAGCGGCTTCGCGCTCAGCTGGTGGACCAGGACGCCGGTGATCACCGCCTGGTCCACGCCGGGGGCGGCGCTGCTGGTGACCAGCCTGGGCCACTACCCGTACCGGGAGGCGATCGGGGCGTTCCTGGTGAGTGCGGCCGTGGTGGCGCTGTTCGGGGTGACCGGGTGGTTCGGCCGGCTGATCGCGGCCGTGCCGGTGGGGATCGTGAACGCGATGCTCGCGGGCATCCTGTTCTCCTTCGGCGCCGGGATCTTCGGTGCCGTGCACGGCGCGCCGGTGCTGGTGGTGGGCAGCTTCGCGGCCTTCCTGCTGGCCAAGCGGTTCTCGCCGCGGTACGCCGTGCTGATCGCGCTGGTGGTCGGCGGGGCGCTGGCGGCCCTCACCGTCGGGCTGCCGCTGCACCTGGGCTCGGGCGGGCCGACCGTACCGGTGCTGACCGTGCCGGCCTTCTCCTGGCCGGCCCTGGTGGGGCTGGCGCTGCCGCTCACCATCGTCGCCCTGGCCTCGCAGAACGCGCCCGGGCTCGGGGTGATGCGGGCCTTCGGCTACCGGGCCGACGACCGGCTGCTGATCGGTGCGACCGGGGCGGTGTCGGTGCTGGTGGCGCCGTTCGGCTCGCCCGGGGTGAACCTGGCGGCGATCACGGCGGCGATCTGCTCCGGCCCGGAGGCCCACCCGGACCCGCGCCGCCGCTACGTCGCGGGGATGTCCTCGGGCGTGCTGTACGTGCTGGTGGGCAGCTTCGGCGGGGTGCTGGTGAGCCTGTTCACCGGGCTGCCGAAGGAGCTGATCGCGGTGATCGCCGGGGTCGCGCTGCTGGCCTCGCTGCAGGGCAGCCTGGCGGCGGCGGTCGCGGCGGAGCGCGGGCGGGACGCGGCGGTGGTGACCTTCCTGGCGAGCGCCTCGGGGATGAGCCTGTTCGGCATCGGCTCGGCCTTCTGGGGACTGCTCTTCGGCCTCGGGACGCACCTGCTGCTGGACGTGGGCAAGCGCTCCCGGTGAGCCGCGGGGGAGCCCTCCCGGGATGGGCGGAGGCCCTCCCGAGATTGATTGGTATGACAGGTACAACGGGAATCGTTCGGCCAGGTCGGTGACATTTTCTGCGGCCGGTGGGGGCGACACGCCGGTACGGGTACGTCTCCGCTCCACCACCCGGGCGACACCGGGTGACCGGAGCCCCGAGGACGCACCCGTATGCCTGCTGGCAACCCTGGCCGTCTCGTCCGGAGTCTGGCCGCCCTCGTACTGGTGTCCACCGCCGTACTCCCGGCCGCCCTGGAACTCGTCGGCCCCTCGCCGTTCGGCGTGATCGGGGCGGGCGCCCCCGTGGACCGGGCGGTGCCCCCGCACACCGCCCTCCGCGCCGACCGGCGGATGCTCACGGCCGCCCCGACCTTCGACATACGCCGCACCGGGGACCCGACCAACCGGATCACCCTGGTCCTGCTCGGCGACGGCTACACCGCGGACGAGCAGGAGGCGTTCCGGCAGCAGGCCGACAAGGCCTGGCACGCGCTGATGGACATCGAGCCGTTCCGCACCTACCAGGGGTTCTTCAACATACGGCGGGTCGAGGTGGTCTCCCCGATCTCCGGGATAGCCGAGACCGAGAGCCGCGGCCGCCACCCCGCCACCCCGCTGGGCATGCACTTCTGGTGCGAGGGCACCGCCCGGCTGCTCTGCGCCGACGAGGGCGCCACCGCCCGCTACGCCGGGGACAGCACCGGCCCGCAGTACCTGATCGCGCTGGCCAACTCGGTCGAGTACGGCGGCGCCGGGGGCACCGGGGTGACCACCCTGGCCGGGGGCAGTCCGGACGCCGGACGGATCATCCAGCACGAGATCGGCCACACCGTGGGGGACCTCGGCGACGAGTACGACAGCGCCCCGGACGACGCCGACTACCCGAACCTCTCCACCCTCAATGCCGAGGACATGCTCAAGAAGCAGACCAAGTGGTGGCGCTGGCTGGGCGCCGTCTCGCCGGACGGCGCCGGCACCGTCGGGGCGTACCGCAGCGCCAACGGCCTCTACCGGCCCACCCCCGACTCCGTGATGCGCACCCTGGGCAGTGCCTACAACCTGCCCTCCCGCGAGGCGATCGTCCAGGAGCTGTACCGCAAGGTCCGGCCGACCGACGCCCCGTCGCCGCCGCCCGGCGAGGTCGCCGGGCTCCCCCGGCTGGACGTCCGGCCGCTGCCGCTGACCGGCGCCCGGCAGCTGACGGTGGACTGGAAGGTGGACGGCGCCCCGGCCGCCCCGCAGGCCGTCGACGGGGGCCGTCTGGACACCGCGCAGCTGGACCTCGCCCCGGGCCGGACGGCGACCGTGACGGCGACCGTCCGGGACACCACGGACTGGGTGCGGGACGAGGCCTTCCGGGACCGCTACATGACCCGGTCGGTGTCCTGGACGGTCACCGGCTGAGAGCCGGACGGTCGCCGGCGGGGGTTCGCGAGCTCACACCGCGGGGACCTGGGCGTCCAATCATGGGATGACTAGTCTGGACGGACTATGACCGTGGAGCCCGCTCGTCCAGCCGCGTCCCTGTCCGTCCCCGCTCCTCGGTCCGCCGTCGGGCCGCCGACGGCCGGGGCCCCCGTACCGCCCGGCGGCCGGGCAGCCTGGCTGGCCTGGTCCGTCGGCGTCAGCGTCTACGTCCTGGCCGTCATCCACCGCACCAGCCTCGGCGTGGCCGGACTGGACGCCGCCGAGCGCTTCGGCATCGGCGCCTCGGCGCTCTCCACCTTCTCGATCCTCCAGGTGCTGGTCTACGCGGCCATGCAGGTCCCGGTCGGCCTGCTGGTCGACCGGGTCGGGCCGCGCCGGGTGCTGCTGCTCGGCGTACTGCTGCTGAGCACCGGCCAGCTGGCCTTCGCGTTCAGCTCCTCCTTCGCCCCGGCGCTGGCCTCCCGGGCCGTGCTCGGCTGCGGCGACGCGATGACCTTCATCAGCGTGCTGCGGATCGCCGCCCGGTGGTTCCCGGCGGCGAAGAACCCCTTCGTCGCCCAGCTGACCGGTCTCGCCGGGATGGGCGGCAACCTGGTCACCACCGTGGTGCTCGCCCAGGCGCTGCACAGCGAGGGCTGGACGCCCACCTTCACCGCGATCGCGCTGCTCGGCGTGGCGGTGTTCGCCCTGGTCGCGCTCTTCCTCAAGGAGGCCCCGGCGGCCGTACGACCGGTCGACCCGCCGCTCGGCACGCCGGTCGGCACGCCGGTCGCCCGCCCGAAGGTCCGACGGCAGATCCAGGACTGCTGGCGGGAGCCGGGCACCCGGCTGGGCCTGTGGATCCACTTCACCACCCAGTTCCCCGGCAACGCCTTCGGCCTGCTCTGGGGCATGCCCTACCTGATCGAGGCCCAGGGGATGACCCGGGGCGAGGCCGGCGGGCTGCTGACCCTGCTGGTGCTCGCCAACATGGCCTGCGGGTTCCTCTTCGGCCGACTGCTCTCCCGCACCGCCCGGACCCGGATGCCCATCGTGCTCACCGTCATCGCCACCACCGCGCTCGGCTGGGCACTCGTGCTCGCCTGGCCCGGCGGGCACCCGCCGATGTGGCTGCTGGTCGGGATCATCCTGGTGATGGGCAGCAACGGCCCCGCCTCACTGGTCGGCCTGGACTACGCCCGCACCCGCAACCCGGCCGAACGGCTCGGCACCGCCTCCGGGATCGTCAACATGGGCGGCTTCATCGGCACGATGATCACCCTGTTCGGCATCGGCGTCCTGCTCGACGCCCTCTCCCCGTCCGGCGCCGGGTCCTACTCCGCCGACGCCTTCCGCTGGGCGTTCTGCTGGCAGTACGTGCCGCTCGCGGTGGGGACGGCGATGATCCTGCGGCTCCGGCGGAGGGTTGCGGCGGCGGATGCGTAGGGTTTCTGACCTGCGGGAATGTCGAATGGACCCATCTGATGGAGGGTTCGGCCCCGCTATGAGTGAGTTCAACTCACTCATAGCGGGGGCATAGGGGGTGAGGCGGGTCAGCCGCCGTACTCGCGCATCAGCTCGGCGATCTGTGGCGCGGTTCCGTAGATCCGGGCGCCGTGCATCTCCACGGTCAAGCTTCCTTGCCTGGGCACTCGGTCGGGCTGGGGTTTCGCCGCTTTCCGCAGGCGGATCAGGTCCACCAGCTTCAACTTCGGGCACCCGGGGACGATCCGGCTGCCCCGAATTCCGACCCGCTCTCCGCCCGGGCAGGCGAAGTACGCTCCGAACGGCGGCCCGCTGTCCTCCTGCCTGGTCGGCAGGTGAAGGACCATCTCGCCGTGTCGGCAGTGGACCGTCCCGTCCGAGTGAACGGTCAGGCCGGGCCAGTCCTCGTGGTCGATCTCCGCGACGATCCGCACCTGCTGGCCGATCGCCTCGGCCAGGGTCTCCGCCATGCGGCGCTGCTGGGTGGGGACGTCGGTGTCCCCTCGGCGGATGGAGGGGAGAAGGTCGCGGGTGACCCACTCCTGGAACGGGCGGGCATTGGGTTTCCGCGACCGCAGGATCAGCGTGTAGACGCCGGCCTCACTGATCACGTTGAGGTTTGGGTTACCGCGTTCGTAGGGTTTCTCACCTGCGGAAACGCCATTAACCTTCCTAGTAGGAAGGTTAATCGAGCGTGAGTTGACGACCCTCACCTGGCTGTCGCCGACTACTTGGCGGACACGGCTCGGGTTGATTCGGCCGAGCACGGTTCACACGTCCGCCGTGACGAACCACGGCTCCCCGTCGATCATTACGACGCGGATCGGCTCCCCGTGACGGGGAAGCTCGACCGCACCAGCACCATCTGTTCCTGTGGTTCCTGTTCGTCGTCCATGCGGACGCCCCTCCTTCTTCCGGGTGATGGCAGTGCTGCCCGGTGAAACGAGGCCAAACAGGTGAGTTTTCTGGTGCTGGATTGACGTATGGGTGCACGAGTGGTGCCGACCCGGCGCGCGGTCGTGCGTGTACGCCGGGTGGTGTGCGCGGGGCTCGCCGTAGCGGCTCAGATGGTGACGGAGAAGGTGGCCAGGACCCGTTCGGCCAGTTCCTTGTCGCCCTCGACGCTGACCGGGCCGGGTCGGCCGCGGCCGCAGGCGAGGCGGACGTAGGTCTCCCAGTCCATGGTGAGCTGGACGTCGGGGGCCAGGCTGATCGACTCGTCGACGCTGCCGCGCCCGGTGGCGTCCACCCGGACGGTGCGCAGGAACTCCACCGGGCCGGTCACGTCCAGGACGAGGGCCGTCCCGGCCGGGGCGCCGGCGGTGTGGGCGACGGCCTTGGGCAGCAGCTCCAGCAGGACGTCCCGGGCGATCAGGGCGCCGGGGGAGTCCAGGTTGCCGGGGGCGTCGAGGGCCCGGCGCAGGTCCTGCTCGTGCACCCAGACGTCGAAGGCCCGCATCCGCAGCAGCTGGTGGTACGGCACGTCCGTGGCCAGCGGACCGGCGGGCCAGCGGGCCGGCTCCCCGGGCGTCTGCTTGGCGTTCCGCAGCGCGCGGGAGCGGCGGATGATCGTGTACTCCAGCTCGCTGGTCATCTCCAGCGCGGTGTGGCAGCGGCGCTTGTCGACCGGCAGCTCGACGTAGCGGGCGAAATCGGTGGTCACGTGGCGAAGGTCACGCGGCAGCGAGTGGATCGGGCGGGGGTCGCCGAGCAGCTCGGACTCGACCGCGATCACGTGCGAGACGACGTCGCGGACCGACCAGCCGGGGCACTCGGTGGCCCGGTTCCAGGAGCCTTCGGGGAGGGGGGCCACCAGCTCCGATATGGACTCGATGCTCTGGGTCCACGCCTCCGTGTAAGCCTGCACGGTCTGGTTGTCCGTCACGGGAATCTCCGGCCCTCCGTCAGCTTTCCTACGCTCGGCGCCCGGCCGTCGCGGTCGGCCGGGATGGTCCGGCTTCCGGGCGCACACGCTAACCGCACGTTACGCTGCCGGGAGACAGCTGGGCAGCGCTTTCGGGTGACGATCGTAGGTCTCTTGCCGTGGACGGTGGTACTGTGCGCGCTTCATTGATCCAACTCGCGGTCTCCGACGCCGAGCCGGCCGCCGAACGGCGGGCCCGGGCCGCGTCGCTGGTACGGGCCCAGCAGGGTGCCGACCTGGTGGTCCTGCCGGAGCTGTGGCCGCTCGGCGGCTTCGCCCACGACCTCTGGTCGGACGGCGCGGAGACGCTCGACGGGCCCACCTCGGACGCGATGGCGGCCGCCGCGCGGGCCGCCGGGGTGTGGCTGCACGCCGGTTCGATCGTCGAACGCGATCCGGACGGTCCGATCTACAACACCTCGATGGTGTTCGCCCCGGACGGCGAACTGGTGCACACCTACCGCAAGATCCACCGCTTCGGCTTCGACAGCGGTGAGGCGGTGGTGATGGGCGCCGGGCAGGAGATCGTCACCGCGCCCACCGAGTTCGGCACCCTGGGCCTGGCCACCTGCTACGACCTGCGCTTCCCGGAGCTGTTCCGGGCGCTGCTGGACGCCGGGGCCCAGTTGCTGGTGGTCCCGGCGGCCTGGCCGGCCAAGCGGCGCGAGCACTGGACGCTGCTGGCCCGGGCCCGGGCGCTGGAGGAGCAGGCCTTCGTGCTGGCCTGCAACACCGCCGGGACGCACGCCGGGGTCGAGCAGGCCGGGCACAGCATCGTGGTGGATCCGTGGGGCCGGGTGCTGGCCGAGGCCGGGCCGGCCGAGGAGGTGCTGACCGTCGAGTTCGACCCGGCCGAGGTGGGTCGGGCGCGCGAGGAGTTCCCGGTGCTGCGGGACCGTCTGCTCGGCATTCCGGCGCCGGTCCAGCGGTAGGCACGGGCGGGGGCACGGGGTCCGGGAGGGTTGGTTCGTACCTGCTCCGGGTCCGTTTGAGAAGATGAGCACTCGTCGTGTTCCCCGCCGCCGGTCGGCCGGTCCGTCGCGGGTCGGTACGGTGGCCCGCCCCAGGAGGTCGCGCGCATGTCCGGCACCGGCGCCGGCGACACCCCCCGCCCCGTCGTCATCCAGCGCAACAGCCTGCGCGAGCAGATCGCCGGCGCGCTCCGCGAGGAGATGATGGCCGGCCGGCTGGAGGCCGGCCGCAACTTCACCGTCAAGGAGATCGCCGAGCTGTACGGCGTCTCCGCGACCCCGGCCCGCGAGGCGCTGGTCGACCTCGGTGCCCAGGGGCTGCTGCGGGCCGAGCACCACCGCGGCTTCACGGTGCCGGAGCTGGGCTGGGAGGACTTCCTGGAGATCTTCGAGGCCAGGGTGCTGCTCACCGACAGCTTCCACCGCCAGTTCGCCACCCGCCGGGCCCTGCCCGACCTCACCCGGCTGCCCTCGCTGAGCCGCCGGGCCGACGCGGCGGTGCGGGCCGCCCGGGCCGGGAACCTGGACGTGATGGTGGGCTGCGACCGCCGGTTCTGGCAGGAGGTCTCCGCCCTGCTCGGCAACCGCCGGATCGCGGAGTACCTGGACTGGCTGCGGGTGCAGTCCTGGATGTTCGCCGCGCGGTACCTGCGGGCGATGCCCACCCTGGGCGGGGTCTGCTGGGACCGCCACCCGGACCTGGTCGAGGCGATCGGGGCCCGCGACCTGCACGGCGCGCACCGGATCATCTGCGAGTACAACCTCTTCACCGTCCGGCTGCTGGCCGGGCTGGCCGGGCGGCCGCTGGAGTCCGTGACGGTGCTCGGGCTGCTCACCGAGGTCGCGGACGGCGAACCGCTGCCCGTCCCGGTGGAGCCGCCCGCGCCGCAGCCGGGGTGGCACCGGCCCCGTCAGCTCCCGGCGGACCGGCCGGCGCCGGACGCCGCGGAGGAGTACGGGGCCGCGCCGGAGCCCGGGACGGCCCGGGGCGGGCGGTCCCGGCGGGGTGACGAGGTCGGCCGCGAACTGGGCCGCGAGCTGGGACTCGGCCTCGGTCTGGTGCCGCAGCCGCGCTGGGTGCCGCACACCAGGTTCGGCCGACGGCTGCCCGAGCCGCCCCCCGAGGCTCCGCAGGGACGGCCCGATCCGCGTCCGGCCCCGGGCCGGTAGGGTGGGCGGGCGTCGGACCGGCCGCCCGCACGGGCCGTCCGGGTACCGACCCCGCCCCCCGTCGTCGCCCCGCCCCGCGGGCGATCCCGCCGTCCGGAGAGGAACTGCCGGCCATGGCCTGCGACCTCTGGCTCGTCCCGTTGGTGGACGTGCTGAGCCACAGCCCCGACAACCCCTTCCGGGACGACCTCGCGCTCTACAACGCGGTGCTCACCTCGCGCGGCCTGCCCGAGGTGCCGGTGTACCAGTTCGTCCCGGGTCTGAGCGGGGCGGTCGAGCCGATAGCCGCCTTCGACTACGACTCGCTGCACTTCCTGCGCCGCGCCTACCTGTTGGGCCTCACCGGCCTGGACATCACCCCGGTCGACGCGCTCGGCAGCGACTACGAGCAGCTGCTGGAGATGTTCGAGAGCAGTGCCGAACAGTCGCACCTGGTCTGGCACTTCGACCACGCCGGCGCCTACGTGCCGATCGAGTTCCCGGCCCCGCTGGTGGACGAGACGCTGCTCGCCGCCGGCGGCCCGCTCGGCTCCAGCCACGGGCTGCTGCGCGAACTGCAGGCCGTGGCACCGGCCCTGGGCATCGACCCGCTCAATCCGCCGAGCCCGACCCGACCGCTCGGCCCGACCGGCCTGGAGCAGCCGTTCGGACCGCCGATCGACGACCTGCACCCCTTCGCCCGGGAGCGGCACGCGTGGTCGGGCCTGTACGCGGCGGCGACCCGGAGCCTCGGCCAGGGCTCGATGATCGTCTTCGCCTGACGCCCCGGCATCGCCTCCGGCTCCGCTCCGCGCCGACCCCAGGCCCCCGATCCCCGGGTGCCAGGCCCGTCCGGCTAGCGCAGCGGGCCCTCCGGCGGCCGCTGACGCGGCATGGTGGGCCTCGTCCCCGGCGGCGGCAGCACCCGCACCTGGGCGCCCACCCCGGGTTCGGTGCGGCCGCCCCAGGTCCCCGCGGACTGGGTGGGCAGCTGGGTCATCGAGGCGCGGAACTCCAGCATCCACTCCGAGGTCTCGGTGCGGACCATGTCCGAGACGTCCTCGCAGAACCGGCGCAGCACGCCCAGGCAGCGCTCGGCGGCCTCGCCCGCGGTGCCCTCGGTCGGGCCGAGCACCTCGCGCACGCACTCCGACGCCCAGTCGAACTGGAAGGCCTCCAGACGGCGTTGGAGCGCCTGCGCGGTGGAGACGTCCCGCATCCAGCCGGAGGTGAGGCCGAAGACCCGGTCGGTGCCGTAGCAGGCGGCGGAGAGCGCGAAGCCCACGTAGCCCCAGGCGGTGCCGTGGGCGAGCGTGCCGGTGAGGCCGACCAGCGGGGCGGTCACCCCGCTCGCCGCGAAGCCGGCCGACCCGAAGCGCAGCAGGCGCGCCCAGCGGCGCTTCCAGATCCGGTCCCGGCGGTACCACTCGATCGCCTCGACCGCCCGCTCCTCGGACCAGCGGTAGAGCTCCTCCAGCCGCTCCGCGGGCTCGCCCCAGTCCCCGAGCGGGAACTGGCGGGCGCTCAGATCGGTCCGGTACCGGGTGGAGGCCCGCCGGGCCACGGCTGCGGCGGGCTGGTCCTCCTCGCCGATCTCCTTGCCCCAGGCACTCTCCTCGGGCTGCATTTCCGGCTGGCTCACCTGTGGGGCTCCCTGTGGCGGGCGGGCGGCATGGTCTGTCGGCGCATCGGCTGACGCGACGTCCGCCGGTGGTTGTCCAACAGCACTTCTTACCGCCAAATGGCTGACCGCGGGGAGCTTCCCCGGTGATCGTTACCGGTTTCGGCCACCGGAACACGAGGTGGGGCGGTTGCGGGGCCCGGCGAGATTTCACCCGTCCGAGCGAGGCGCCGGTGACCCGCCGTCCTGACCCGGACACCCGGCGCGCATCCGACCCGGCCCGGCTTGGAGGATCCTCCTAGTTCATCGGTGTACGGACCGCTTCTCCTGGAGGATCCGACGGGACCGGAGAGCGGCCGGAACAGGCCACCGACTACGCTGCCAGGCGTGAAGGTCCTCGTCATCGGCGGCGGCGCCCGCGAACACGCCCTGTGCCGCTCCCTGTCCCAAGATCCCTCCGTGACCGAGCTGCACTGTGCCCCGGGCAACGCCGGGATCGCCCAGGTGGCGACGGTCCACCCCATCGACCAGTCGGACGGCGCCTCGGTCGCCCGACTCGCCGCGGAACTCGGCGCCGACCTCGTGGTGGTCGGCCCCGAGGCCCCGCTGGTGGCCGGCGTCGCCGACGCCGTCCGCGCGGCCGGCATCCCGGTCTTCGGCCCCTCCGGCGCGGCCGCGCAGCTGGAGGGCTCCAAGGCCTTCGCCAAGGACGTGATGGCCGGCGCCGGCGTGCCCACCGCCCGTTCGTACGTCTGCACCACCGCCGAGGAGGCCGCCGAGGCGCTGGACGCCTTCGGCGCCCCCTACGTGGTCAAGGACGACGGCCTGGCGGCCGGCAAGGGCGTCGTGGTCACCTCCGACCGCGCGGCCGCGCTGGCGCACGCCGCCTCCTGCGAGCGCGTGGTCATCGAGGAGTACCTCGACGGCCCCGAGGTCTCGCTCTTCGCCGTCACCGACGGCACCACCGTGCTGCCGCTGCAGCCCGCGCAGGACTTCAAGCGCGCGCTGGACGGCGACGAGGGCCCCAACACCGGCGGCATGGGTGCCTACTCGCCGCTGCCCTGGGCGCCCGCCGGGCTGGTCCAGGAGGTCCTGGACACCGTCCTGCAGCCGACCGTGGACGAGCTGCGCCGCCGCGGCACCGAGTTCTCCGGCCTGCTGTACGCGGGCCTGGCGCTCACCTCGCGCGGCACCCGGGTGATCGAGTTCAACGCCCGCTTCGGCGACCCGGAGACCCAGGTCGTGCTGGCCCGGCTGCGCACCCCGCTGGCCGGCGTCCTGTTCGCCTCCGCCACCGGCACCCTGGACCAGCTGGAGCCGCTGCGCTGGGACGAGGGGGCGGCCGTCACCGTGGTCGTCGCCTCCGAGGGCTACCCGGCCGCGCCGCGCACCGGCGACCCGATCGAGGGCCTCGCCGAGGCCGAGGCGGACGGCACCGCGTACGTGCTGCACGCCGGGACGAGGGCGGACGGGGACGGCCGGGTGCTCAGCGCCGGCGGCCGCGTCCTGTCGGTCACCGCGACCGGCACCGACCTGGCCGAGGCGCGCGAGCGCGCGTACGCGGCGGTGGAGCGGATCTCCCTCAAGGGCGGCCAGCACCGCACCGACATCGCGCTCAAGGCGGCCAACGGCTGACGCCACCGCGACCCCGGCGGCCCCCGTGCGAACCCTTCGCACGGGGGCCGCGGCCGTGCCGGGCCCGCGGGCGGGCGGGCGCCGAAGCGGGGCCGAAGCGGGGCCGAACAACCCGCAGGGCGCAGCGCCCGGGGCGTTTCCGGGGTCGGAGCGGTTCCGGGGTCCGACGCACCGATCGGCGGGCGGATTCCAGCCCATCGGGTGACAGCACCCGCATCCGGCTGACGTAACCCGGCGCCCGGCCTTATGGTGCGCTGGATCGCCGTGCGACGGTGCCGTGCGCCGGGGTCGCCGCCGGGTAGCGGCGCGCCCGCGGGGGGATGCTGGACGGCGATCGGCCGGGTGGTCGCCCGGTGCTTCGCACCGGACCGGTAGCGGCCCCCGGGCGGCGTCGCCGGACCGACCGCGGCGTCACCGCGACGACCGGGCGGTGTCACCGGGACGAGTGGAAACCGGGGCGATCCGGAACGCCCGCCCGGACCGGGGCGTCGAAAATGTCAGTAGCGCCACACAGCATGCACTGCCGGGATCGGACGCCTCCGCTTCCCGGTCGGAACTGATCGTTTCGAGTCGCCTCAGGGCCCGTGGCGGGTGCCCGAGGGCTCCGAAGGGGGTGCCGCACCGTATGGCCGTCGACACCGCGCGCGCTCACGCCCAAGCGGTCCTGCGGATCCGGGGCCTCGCCCTGGCCGTGGCCGTCCTGCCCGCCGCCGTGGCGGTGGTCCTGCTCGCGGGCCGGTTCACCGGCCGGATCGGGGCCGCCGGCTCCTCCGACGCCGCCGGCTGGGACGCCGTCCGGTGGGTGGTCTGCGCGGTCGCCGCGCTGACCCTGCTGGTGGCCGGGCTGACCGCCCGGGCACTGCGCCGGGCCGTCCCGCCGCAGATCCCGGCGGTGCCGGTCGAGCGGGCCGGTGCCCCCGAGCTGTACCGGCTGATCGACGAACTGGCCGAGCGGCTGGACGTCCCGGCCCCGTCGGCGGTGGCGCTCACCCCGGACTGCGACAGCTGGCTGGAGGACGCCGCCCCGCCGCGCCGCCCCCACCCGCTGCGGCCGCACCCCTCGCCCGCCGCGCCGGTCCTGGTGATCGGCTCGCCGTTCCTGTGGTGGATGCGGTCCGGCGAGCTGCGCGCCCTGCTCGCCCCCGTGGTGGCCGGCACCGCCGCCTCCGCCGACCCCGAGATCGCCGCCGCCCGCCGCTTCCTGCGCGCCCTGGACGCCTGTCTGGACTCCGGTCCGGCCGCGGCCCCCGGTCTCGGCGGCGGCACCCTGACCGTCCCGCCGGCCCCGCCCCGCCGGGGCCCGGCCCGGCTCGCCGACCGGATCACCCGGCGGATCACCCGCCGGCTGCTGGGCGCCTGCCGCGGCCACTCCGCCGAGCTGGAGCGGTCCGTCGCGGGCTGGGCCTCCGAGCAGGCCAGGACGGTCGACTACGGCCTGCGGATCGCCGCCCAGGAGCAGGTCGGCCTGGCCTACGCCGGCTGGGACCGGCTGCTCACCCGGGTCGCGCTGCCCGCCTGGCGGCTCGGCCGCCACCCCGCGCACCTGAACGCCGGCGTGGTCGCCGCGCTCACCGAGCTGTCCCGCCGCGATCGGCTGGCCGACGGTTACGGCACCCGGCTCGGCGACCGCCCGGCCTGCGACCTGCTGGAGGAGCCCGGCGCGGTGGACCGCGCGGTCTCCCGGCTGGCCGCCGAGCTGTTCTTCGGCCGCCCGGCGGCCGGGACCTGGCACGAGCTGGAGTGGGTCGACTACCCGGCCGAGGTGGTGGACGCCGGCTGGCGGGCCAGGGCCGCCGCCCTGCAGTCCGCCCTGGACCGGCTCGCCCCGCAGTCCCGCCCGGGCGCCCCGACCCTCACCCGGCTGCTGGCCCGGCTGGCCGAGGGCGACGGCGAGCGGCTGGCCGCCGCCCTGGCCGCCCAGCTCGCCCGCACCACCACCCCGGCCCCGCTGCTGGAGCCCGACCGCACCGGCCGCGACCTGCTGGTCGACCACGTCACCGCGATGGTCTGCTGCGCCGCCGTGGACACCGCGGGCGGCGCCCCCGGCCTGGACTGGCTGGACGGCCCGGTGCTGCTGCTCGGCGGGGTCCGCCGCACCGACCTGGCCGGCCCGGTCGCCCAGGCGGTGGAGCAGGGCCAGGACGGGCCGCTGCGCGCCTGGCTGGACGCCGCCGAGGTGCGCCTGGAGAAGCCCGTCCGCCTCTGAGGCCCCGGGAGGCCCCGACCGCCCCGGGGCGGCGCTCGGCCCCCGGCACGCGCCCCCGGGGCCCCCGGCCGCCGGCCGTCTCCGCAGGCCGGAGGCCCTGTCCCGGCGGAGCGGAAGATTCCCGACACCAATTGCTACCGTGGGGTGACGGAGCGCCAGCACTGTGTGGTGTATTAGACCGCACGCACATCCGGGGGGCACGTGCCAACCGGGCCTCGGGAGCCGAAGGCGCGCCGGTGTCGAAAGCGACGAGCGACGAGCGAGGGCAGCGAGCGCCGGAGCGAGGAACGTCGACACCGGATCGGGAGCGGCCGGAGGCGAGCGAGGGATTCGCGGAAGTGCACCTGGGAGGGGCGCGTGGGGACCGAACTCAACGGTCGCTGGGAGTCGGGCACGCACGCTTACAGCGTCTCCGACCCCTTCGGCCAGGGCCCGCTGCCCTGGCTGCGCAGCCCCGACCAGTACCTCGCCGGGGCCGAGGGCGCGGTGCCCTGGTACGTCTCGGTGGACGCGCCCGGCCAGCAGCCGCTGTCGGCGGGGGTGCGGCCCAAGCCGCCGGTCGGCACCCCGCAGAGCTCCAACGACGTGGACCAGCAGATCAAGGGCTTCGCCTCGGCGGGGGTGATCCGCCCCGGCGGCTCGGTGGACTTCCGGGTCACCGTCAACCCGCCGCGCGAGTTCACCGTGGACGTCTACCGGATCGGCCACTACGGCGGCGACGGCGCCCGCCACATGACGTCCAGTCCGCTGATCTCCGGTCTGGCCCAGCCCGCGCCGCTGGTGGTCGAGCGGACGGTCTCCTGCCACCACTGGTGGCACTCCTGGCGGTTGCAGGTCCCGCTGCACTGGCAGCCCGGCGCGTACGTGGCCGTGCTGACCACCGCGGACATGCTGCACCGCAGTCACATCCCGTTCACCGTGCGGGACGTCGCCGAGCAGGGGCGGAGGGCCGAACTGCTGCTGGTGGTCCCGGACGTGACCTGGCAGGCGTACAACCTGTTCCCCGAGGACGGCCGGACCGGTGCCAGCCTGTACCACGCCTGGGACGGCCGGGGCGGCCTGGTCGGCGAGCCCGAGGCGGCCGTCACCGTCTCCTTCGACCGCCCGCACGCCACCGCCGGGCTGCCGCTGCACGTCGGCCACGCGTACGACTTCATCCGCTGGGCCGAGCGCTACGGCTACGACCTCTCCTACGCCACCGCGACCGACCTGCACGCCGGGCTGGTCGACCCGGGCGAGCACCGCGCGCTGGTCTTCCCCGGCCACGACGAGTACTGGTCCGAGCCGATGCGCCGGGCCGCCGAGCGGGCCCGGGACGGCGGCACCTCGCTGGTCTTCCTGTCCGCCAACACCATGTACTGGCGGGTGGAGCTGACCGCCGCCGCCTCCGGCGAACCGAACCGGCTGCTCAACTGCCGCAAGCGGCAGAAGGTCGGGCCGGGCAGCCCGGCCGCCGGGGTGCCCGGCGCGGCCAGCGCGCTCTGGCGGGACGCCGGGGAGCCCGAGCAGCACCTGCTGGGCGTGCAGTACTCGGGCCGGGTCGCCGCGCCCGTGCCGCTGGTCGCCCGGCACACCGCGCACTGGCTCTGGGACGGCACCGGGCTGCAGGAGGGCGACGAGCTGCCCGGACTGGTCGCGGGGGAGGCCGACCGGTACTACCCGAAGGTCGCGCTGCCCGAGCACACCGAGCGGGTGCTGCTGGCCCACTCGCCGTACCGGGACCTGGCCGGCCGCACCCGCTACCAGGAGACCTCGCTGTACCGGGCACCCAGCGGCGCCTACGTCTTCGCGGCCGGGACCTTCGCCTGGTCGCCCGCCCTCGGCCGCCCCGGGCTCACCGACGAACGGGTCCAGCGGGCCACCGCCAACCTGCTGGACCGCCTCTGCAAGAACTGAGTCCGGGCCGCGCGGGGACCGAGCCCCGGGCTCCCCGGGAGCCCGGTCGGGCGGGCGTGAAAGACTGCGGGGGCAGTGACCTCCCCTTTCGCGGTGCCCCACGCCCGTGAACGACCCCTGAGGACTGAACACCTTGAGCGGATTTGTCACCAAGCCCGAGCCGGTCCAGGTACCCGGCCTGGTCCACCTGCACACCGGCAAGGTGCGCGACCTGTACCGCACCGGGTCGGGCGAGCTGGTGATGGTGGCCAGCGACCGGATGTCCGCCCACGACTGGGTGCTGCCGAACGAGATCCCGGACAAGGGCCGGGTGCTCACCCAGCTCTCGCTCTGGTGGTTCGAGCGGATCGCCGACATCGTCCCCAACCACGTGATCTCCACCGAGGTCCCGGCCGGCGCCCCCGCCGACTGGAAGGGCCGCACGCTGATCTGCAAGAGCCTGGACATGATCCCGGTGGAGGCGGTCGCCCGCGGCTACCTGGCCGGCTCCGGCCTGACCGAGTACGAGGAGAGCCGCACGGTCTGCGGCATCGCCCTGCCGGAGGGCCTGGAGAACAGCTCCGAGCTGCCCGCCCCGATCTACACCCCGGCCCTCAAGGCCGAGGTCGGCGAGCACGACGAGAACGTCCCGTACGAGGAGACCGCCCGCCGGATCGGCGCCGAGCTGGCCAACCAGGTCCGCCGCACCACCCTGGACGTCTACGCCCGCGCCCGCGACATCGCCCGCGCCCGCGGCATCATCCTGGCCGACACCAAGTTCGAGTTCGGCCTGCTGGACGGCGAGCTGATCATCGGCGACGAGGTGCTCACCCCGGACTCCTCCCGCTACTGGCCGGCCGACGAGTACCGGCCGGGCCGCTCGCAGGCGTCCTTCGACAAGCAGCTGATCCGCGACTGGCTGGTCTCCCCGGCCTCCGGCTGGGACCGCTACAGCGAGCAGCCGCCGCCGGAGCTGCCCGCCGAGCTGGTCGAGCGGACCCGGGCCAAGTACATCGAGGTGTACGAGCGGCTGACCGGCACCAGCTGGGTCTGAGCCTCGCCTCCGCCCGCGAGCACCGGATCCGTCAGATCCAGCCGTGCTCGCGGGCGATCCGCACCGCCGCGTGCCGGTTCTCGGCGCCCAGTTTGGTGGCCGCCGAGGACAGGTAGTTGCGCACGGTGCCCTGGGACAGTCCGGCCCGCCCGGCGATCTCCGCGATCGGGGTGCCGTCCGCGGCCAGTTCCAGGACGTCCGTCTCGCGCGGGGTCAGCGGGGTCTCCCCGGCGCTGATCGCGTCCGCCGCCAGCTCCGGGTCCACGTACCGGCCGCCGGAGAGCACGGTGCGGATGATGCCGGCCAGGTCGGCCGCCGAGACGGTCTTCGGCAGGAAGCCGCGCACCCCGACCTCCAGCGCCCGCTTGAGGTAGCCGGGGCGGCCGTGGCCGGTGACGATCATGCAGCGGCAGTCCGGCAGCACCTGGCGCAGCTCGGTGGCCACCTCGATGCCGTCCTTGCCGGGCATCTGGAGGTCCAGCACCGCGACGTCCGGCCGGTGCGCCCGGGCCATCGCCAGCGCCTCCGGGCCGGAGCCGGCCTGGGCGACCACCTCGATGTCCTCCTCCAGCGAGAGCAGCGCGGCCATGGCGCCGCGGATCAGGTGCTCGTCGTCGGCGAGCAGGACGCGCACGGGCGGGGTGTCGGTCATCGGACGGCCTTCCTCGGCAGCGGGGCCCGCGGTGGCGGGGGATCCGCGTGGCAGCGGGACCCGCAATGGGAGCGGGACCCGCGGTGGCAGGGGTCAGAGCGGTACGGCGGCGAGCATCCGGAAGGTGCCCGGCACGGCCGTCGGGACGGTCAGTTCGCCGTCGTGGGCGGCCAGCCGCTCGCGCAGGCCGCGCAGCCCGGTTCCGGCGCCCTGGGAGGGCAGCGGGACCTCCGGCACCCCGTCGTTCTCCAGTTCCAGCACCGCCCGGCCGTCCTCCCGCCGCAGCCGGATCCGGCAGTGGGCGGCCTCGCTGTGCCGCAGCACGTTGGTGGTGGCCTCGCGGATCACCCAGCCGAGCACCGACTGCACCGGCAGCGGCAGCCCGTCGGCGTTCTCGCCGAGGTCGATCTCGCAGGCGATGTCGGCGGAGCGCAGTACGGCCCGGGCGCCGATCGCCTCGGCGCGCAGGTCGGCGGTGCGGTAGCCGCGGACGACGTCCCGGACCTCGCGCTGCGACTCCTGGGCGATCCGCTGCACCTCGGACATCTGCTCGGCGGCCTCCGGGCGCCCGCGCTTGGCGAGTTGGACGGCGAGCTCGCTCTTCAAGGCGATGGTGGTGAGGTTGCGGCCCATCACGTCGTGCAGGTCGCGGGAGAAGCGCAGCCGCTCCTCGGCGACGGCCAGCCGGGACTGCGCCTCGCGGGCGGTGTCCAGCTCCCAGACGACGGCGGTCACCCACGCGGCGCTGCGGCAGCTGCCGATCAGGACGAAGGTGCCGATGACCGCGCCGACCACCCACCCCGCGGTGGTGAGGAGGTTGATGCCGGCCAGCAGCATCGCGGGAGCGACCGCGAGCGGCGCGGCGACCGCGCCGACGAAGGCCCAGCGCACCGGCAGGCCCACCCCGGCCGGTCCGGTGGCCCCGCCCACCAGGGCGGCGGCGATCACGGTGGTGAACGGCGCGCCGGGATTCGGTGACAGGCTGTCGGAGGACGGCCCGAGCAGCAGCAGGGCCCAGGAGCCCCCGACCGCGAGCGCGGCGTTGACGGCCAGCCAGCGGCGGTGGGGGCTGGGCCGTCCCAGGTAGTGGTCGAGGGAGGTGCGGTAGGCCCGGATGGTGACCAGGACCGAGGCGAGGGAGAGCACCAGGGCGACCCGGGCGAGGGAGGCCGAGCCCGTGATCCGTACCGAGGAGGCGCTGGCCAGCAGGTTCACCGGCAGCCCGATCCACGCGACCAGGTAGAGCGACCAGCGGAAGTACAGCTCGGCGCGTTGCGGCTTGCCGTAGCCCTTCCAGCGGCGGATCGGCCCCCGGACCATCGCAGTGCCCCCGTCCGAGTCACGATCGTGTCGCTGTCTTCATATCAGAGGCGGGCCGGGGGCGGGTCCTTCGGTTTCCCGTTCGTCCTGGTCGTTCGCCCTGGTCAGCGGCGCGGTTCCCAGCGGAAGTAGCGGACCGCGCCCCAGATCGCGAGGCCCAGCCAGACCGTGCCGGTGACCAGGTGCGGGGCGGCGGCGTCCCAGCTGCCCAGGAAGCCGGTCGGGGCGGCCGAGCCGTCGGTGCCGAACCAGCCGACCCGGATCAGCTGGAAGGCCGGGGTGGTCGGCAGCAGCCGGCAGACGTCGGCCAGCTGGGAGGGCATCACCTCCAGCGGGACGAACAGGCCGGAGCCGAACTGCATGACCAGCATGACCGGCAGGGTGGTGATGCCCGCGCTCTCCACGGTCTTGGTGAAGGCGCTGGACAGCGCGGCCAGGGCGATCATGGTGGCCAGCGTGAGCACCAGGCCGACCAGCATCAGCAGCGGGTTGACCGGCACCGCCAGGTGCAGGCCGAGGCTCCCGCCGACCCCGATCAGGGCGGCCATCAGCAGGCCGAGGGTGAGCGAGGGGACGGCGGTGCCGAGCAGGATCTCCAGGTCCCGGGCCTCGCCGGTGCGCAGCCGCTTGAGCACCAGCTCGCCGCGCCGCCCGACGTACGCGGCGGTCAGGTTGTAGTACACGACGAAGGCCAGGACCATCCCGACCGAGCCGTAGACCAGCATCGAGTCGATGTCCAGGCCGGGAGTGTTCTCGGCCTGCTGCTTGAGGATGCTGCGCAGCGAGCCGATCAGCACCACCGGCAGCACCACGGCGGTGAACAGGGCGGTGCGGTTGCGCAGCAGCAGGGTGGCCTCGGCGCGGCCGAGGGCGAGCAGGCGGCCGGCGGTGGTGCTCGGGGCACCCGTGGCGGAGGTGGCTGCGGTGGTCATCGGGCGGATCCGATCAGGCGGCGGCGGGCGGGACGGGTGGGGGCGGCGGGCCCTGCGGGCGGTGTGGCGCCGGGCGGGGCCTGGTGGGCGGCCTCGGAGGCGATGGCGAGGAAGGCCTCTTCCAGCGAGGCGCTGCGGGCGTCCAGGGCGCCGAGCGCGATCCCGTGGTGGCGGGCCCAGCCGAGCAGGTCGGTGAGGGTGTCCTGGAGGCAGGTGCTCTGCACGGTGACCTTGCGGCCGTCGACGGTGACCTCGGCGCCGGCCAGGACGGGCAGCGCGGCCCCGGCCCGCCCGTGGTCGAGCAGCTCGGGGAGCTCGAAGGTGATCCGGGAGGGCCGGCCGGCGATCACCTCGGCGACGGTGCCGGTGGTGACGACCCGGCCGCCGTGCATGATGGCCAGTCGGTCGGCGAGTTCCTCGGCCTCCTCCAGGTAGTGGGTGGTGAGCAGCACCGTGGTGCCCTGGGCGCGCAGTTCGCGGACCAGCCGCCACACGGCGGCGCGCGCCTCCGGGTCGAGGCCGGTGCTGGGCTCGTCCAGGAACAGCACCTCGGGGCGGCCGAGCAGGGCCATCGCGAGGTCGAGCCGGCGCCGTTCGCCGCCGGACAGCTGCTTGACCCGGACGTCGGCGCGGTGGCCGAGGCCGACCAGCTCCAGCGCCTCCGCCACCGGGCGGGCGCCGCTGGTCATCCCGGCCCAGGTGCGGCCGGTCTCGGCGGCGGTGAGCTCGCCGGGGAAGCCGCCCTCCTGGAGCATGATGCCGATCCGCGGTCGGACGGCGGCGCGCTCCGCGAAGGGGTCGTGGCCGAGCACCCGGACGCTGCCGGCGCCGGGAGCGGCCAGGCCCTCGATGACCTCCATGGTGGAGGTCTTGCCGGCGCCGTTGGTGCCGAGCAGGGCGAACAGCTCACCGCGGCCGACGGTCAGGTCGACGCCACGGACGGCGTGGTACGCGGCGGCGCCGGTGCCGTAGTGGCGGTGCAGGTCGGTGACCTCGATCACGCTGTCGCCGGGGCGGGCGGGCTGGCTCTTTTCCATGCCCCAAGCCTTCCGCCGCCGGGGCCTTCCGGGCAGTGCGGGCCGTCATCGGTCCGTGCTGCGGATCCACGGGTCGGCGATGACAAATGTCATGGGGAGGAGCACGGGAGAACGTGCGGGAATACGCCGAAGGCCCCCTCGATCCGAGGGGGCCTTCGCTCTGGAGCGGACGACGAGATTCGAACTCGCGACCCTCACCTTGGCAAGGTGATGCTCTACCAACTGAGCTACGTCCGCATGGTCAGACTATTGAGTTGTGCTGTGCTCGCACACTGCGAGCGGACGACGAGATTCGAACTCGCGACCCTCACCTTGGCAAGGTGATGCTCTACCAACTGAGCTACGTCCGCATGGTGCCTGGTGGGCACCTGCCGCCTCTTTGGATCTCTCCGTTGCGGCGACGAGGAATACTCTACAGCATCGTTCGAGGTGGTCGCCCCACCCTTTCGGTCCAGGCGGGCGGGGCGACCTGGGGCGTGCCCCGACGGGGTCAGTTCGCTTCGGCGAACGCCTCGTAGACGTGCTTGGGGATGCGACCGCGGGCCGGGAGTTCCATGCCGCGCGACAGGGCCCAGGCGCGCACGGCGGCCGGGTCCGGGGTGAGCGCGGTGCGGCGGAAGGACTTTCCGGTGCGGCTCTGCCGACGGCCGGCCGCGACGAACGGAGCGAGGGCCTCCCGCAGCTTTTCCGCGTTGTCCACGGACAGGTCGATCTCGTACGACTTCCCGTCGACACCGAAGTGGACGGTTTCCGCTGCGGCACCGCCGTCCAGGTCGTCGGAGAGCGTGACAACTACACGCTGAGCCATGGGTGTCAATCCTCTCGGGCAATTCGGCCGCCGGTTCGCGGAGTGCGCCCGCCGGCCTGATGTGCACCCACTCGCGCAAGCGCATACGGGCAGGCCTGGTGGCCCGCCGGATACGCAGCACTTGCCGCGACAGGTGGCCCTATTCTGCACCCGAAGGGGGTCGAAATCGAAGAGTTCGGCATTCTTTTCCGGATATTCACGAGTCTTCGCGGCACTGCCGGATACCGGAGTGCGGGACGGGAGGATCTGTCCCCAAGTGCCGTATTCGGGTGTTCTTCGGGCAGCGCGGTTCGGGGCCCCGAATCCCGGGAAACGGGGCCGCCCGGGCGGGGGGTGGGGGCGTCGGATCCCTTGTGGCGTAAGGGGCCTGGGTCTACGCGCGTCACCCGCCCCGGCCAGCAATCCTGCCCCGAACGGCCGGTAGTCTGGAGTTCCCCCGCCTCACCGAAGACACCACCGGGAGTGCCAGTGGCACGCGTCGTAGTCGACGTCATGCTCAAGCCGGAGATCCTCGACCCCCAGGGCCAGGCGGTGCAGCGTGCACTGCCCCGTCTCGGATTCACCGGGATCGCCGACGTCCGCCAGGGCAAGCGTTTCGAGCTGGAGCTGGAGGGTCCGGTCGACGACGCCGCGCTCGCCCGTATCCGCGAAGCCGCCGAGACCTTTCTCGCCAACACCGTGATCGAGGACTTCACCGTCCGGGTCGAGGAGGCGGCGAAGTGACCACCCGCGTAGGCGTCGTCACTTTCCCCGGTTCCCTCGACGACCGCGACGCCCAGCGCGCGGTCCGCCTGGCCGGCGCGGAGCCGGTCGCCCTCTGGCACCGTGACAAGGATCTCCACCAGGTCGACGCCGTCGTCCTGCCGGGCGGATTCAGTTACGGCGACTATCTGCGCTGCGGCGCGATCTCCCGCTTCTCGCCGGTGATGGAGACCGTCATCGAGCAGGCCCGGCTCGGAATGCCGGTGCTCGGTATCTGCAACGGCTTCCAGGTGCTGTGCGAATCGCACCTGCTGCCCGGCGCGCTCACCCGGAACGACTCGCTGCACTTCATCTGCCGCGACCAGAAGCTCCGGATCGAGAACGCGGGCACCGCCTGGACCGGGGATTACTCGGTGGGCCAGGAAATCGTCGTCCCGCTCAAGAACGGCGAGGGCCGCTTCGTCGCCGAGGCCCACGTCCTGGACGAGCTGGAGGCCGAGGGCCGGGTCGTGGCCCGATACCTCGACGTCAACCCGAACGGTTCGTACCGCGACATCGCCGGCATCACCAACGCCGCCGGCAATGTCGTCGGCCTGATGCCGCACCCGGAGCACGCCGTGGAGCCGCTCACCGGTCCGACCACCGAGGGACTGGGCTTCTTCACTTCCGTCCTCAAGCAGCTGGTGAACGCCTGATGAGCCTCGACACCGTCAAGAACGCCGAGCAGACCCCGGACGCCGCCCAGCCGTGGGCCGAACTCGGCCTCAAGCAGGACGAGTACGCGCGCATCCGGGAGATTCTCGGCCGCCGCCCGACCGGCGCCGAACTCGCGATGTACTCGGTCATGTGGTCCGAGCACTGTTCGTACAAGAGCAGCAAGGTCCACCTCAAGCAGTTCGGCGAGAAGAAGCCGGATTCGGACGCGATGCTCGTCGGTATCGGCGAGAACGCCGGTGTGGTCGACGTCGGCCAGGGCTACGCGGTGACCTTCAAGGTCGAGTCGCACAACCACCCGTCGTACATCGAGCCCTACCAGGGCGCGGCCACCGGCATCGGCGGCATCGTGCGCGACATCCTGGCGATGGGCGCCCGCCCGGTCGCCGTGATGGACCCGCTGCGCTTCGGTGCGGCCGACCACCCGGACACCCGGCGCGTGCTGCCCGGCATCGTCGCGGGCATCGGCGGCTACGGCAACTGCCTGGGCCTGCCGAACATCGGCGGCGAGGTCGTCTTCGACTCCTGCTACCAGGGCAACCCGCTGGTCAACGCGCTGTGCGTGGGCGTCATGAAGCACGAGGACATCCACCTCGCGCAGGCCTCCGGCGCCGGCAAC
This sequence comes from Kitasatospora sp. NPDC056076, assembly GCF_042266305.1. Lineage (NCBI taxonomy): Bacteria > Bacillati > Actinomycetota > Actinomycetes > Kitasatosporales > Streptomycetaceae > Kitasatospora > Kitasatospora sp. NPDC056076. The sequence goes on along the minus strand of NZ_JBHJWG010000002.1, from coordinate 188,323 downwards.
AAGGTCATCCTGTACGGCGCCCGCACCGGCGGCGACGGCATCGGCGGCGTCTCGGTGCTGGCCTCCGAGACCTTCGACGACACCAAGCCGACCAAGCGCCCCGCCGTCCAGGTCGGTGACCCGTTCCAGGAGAAGCTCCTGATCGAGTGCACCCTGGAGATCTTCCGGGAGAAGCTCGTCAAGGGCATCCAGGACCTCGGCGGCGCCGGCCTGTCCTGCGCCACCAGCGAGCTGGCCTCGGCCGGCTCCGGCGGCATGCGGATCGACCTCGACACCGTGCACCTGCGCGACCACACGCTCTCGCCGGAGGAGATCCTCATGAGCGAGTCGCAGGAGCGCATGTGCGCGATCGTCGAGCCCGACAAGGTCGCCCGCTTCCTGGAGATCTGCGAGAAGTGGGACGTCATCGCCAACGTCATCGGCGAGGTGACCGACGGCGAGCGCCTGGAGATCTTCTGGCACGGTGAGCTCGTGGTGGACGTGCCCCCGCGCACCGTCGCCCACGACGGCCCGGTCTACCAGCGCCCCTACACCCGCCCGAGCTGGCAGGACGCGCTCCAGGCCGACGCCCCCACCGCCGAGCGGCTGGCCCGCCCGACCACCGGCGAGGGCCTCAAGGCCGACCTGCTCAAGGTCGCGAGCCACCCGAACCAGGCCTCCAAGTCCTGGATCACCGACCAGTACGACCGCTACGTGCTCGGCAACACCGTGCTCTCGCACGGCGAGGACTCGGGCATGATCCGGATCGACGACGAGACCAACCTCGGCGTCTCGGTCGCCACCGACGGCAACGGCCGCTACGCCAAGCTGGACCCGTACACCGGCGCCCAGCTGGCCCTGGTCGAGGCCTACCGCAACGTCGCGGCCGGCGGTGCCAAGCCGCTCGCGGTCTCCGACTGCCTCAACTTCGGCTCCCCCGAGGACCCGGACGTGATGTGGCAGTTCGCCGAGGCCACCCGCGGCCTGGCCGACGCCTGCCTGGTGCTCGGCACCCCGGTCACCGGCGGCAACGTCTCGCTGTACAACCAGACCGGCGAGGTCGCCATCCACCCGACCCCCGTGGTCGCGGTGCTCGGCGTCATCGACGACGTCACCCGGCGCACCCCGGTCGCCTTCGCCGAGGAGGGGCAGCTGCTCTACCTGCTCGGCGACACGGCGGACGAACTCGGCGGCTCGGCCTGGTCGCAGGTCGTCCACGACCACCTCGGCGGCCTGCCGCCCGCGGTGGACCTGGAGCGCGAGCGGCTGCTCGGCGACATCCTGATCGCCGCCTCGCGCGACGGCATGATCGACGCCGCGCACGACCTCTCCGACGGCGGCCTCGGCCAGGCGCTCGTGGAGAGCTGCCTCAAGGGCGGTCACGGCGCCCGGATCGTCGTGCCCGAGGGCACCGACCCGTTCGTCCTGCTGTTCTCGGAGTCGGCCGGCCGCGCCGTCGTGGCGGTGCCGCGCAGCGAGGAGCTCCGCTTCAACGACATGTGCACCGCGCGTGGCCTGCCGGCCACCCGGATCGGTGTCGTGGACGGCGACAGCCTCGACGTCCAGGGGCAGTTCAGCGTCACGCTGGCCGAGTTGAAGGACGCCCACACCGGCGTCATCGAGGCCCTGCTGGCCTGACCGGCGATTGTCGAGGGGCGGACGGTTCAGTCGAACCGTCCGCCCCTTAGGGCCTGTCTCCCGGGTCCTTGCCGGGGCCGCGACGCCGGGGCACGCACCTCGCCGCGTTGTCGTCGGTCGCCGATGCTCCGCATGGACTCCCTCCTCCGCCTTGCGATGCACGCACCCCGACGCCGCGGCCTATCCGACAAAACCCGGGAGACAGGCCCTGGGCGTATGTTGGCCCCATGCCCGCCAAGTCCCGTACGTACCAACCGCAGAAGGTCAGCGCCGCGCTGGCCGCCCAGACCGGGGCGCTGCGCGCCGCCGTGGCGGGCCTCGGCGACGAACAGCTGGACCTGCCGACCAGGTTGGGGGACTGGCGGGTGCGGGAGCTGCTCGCCCACCTGGCCGTCCAACTCGACTTCGTCCCCGCGCACCTGGACGATCCGCTCCAGGGGCGCCCGCCGCTCGACCTGCCGGGCTGGGTGGCGGCGGTCGGCACGGTGGCGCCGCTGCTGGACGAGCAGGCCCGGGACCGGGCCGCGGCGGACTTCGGCGGGGACGCGGCCGCCGTCGCGGCGGCCTTCGGGCGGGCCGCCGACGCGCTGACCGGTCTGCTGGCGAAGCCCGAAGCCGCCGACCCGGTACGGCGGTTCGAGATCCGGCTCGGCTCGATGACGCTCGCCGACATGCTGGTCACCAGGCTGGTGGAGACCGTCGTGCACGCCGACGACCTGGCCGACGCCCTCGGCGCCGCCGCGTTCCCGCACGAGCGCCAGGCCCTCGCCGCCGTCACCCGGCTGCTCGCCGACGCGCTGGCGGTCCGGGCCCCCGGCGGCGCGGTCGAGCTGCGGATCCCGCCGTACGCCGTCGTCCAGGCCGTCGAGGGCCCCCGGCACACCCGGGGCACCCCGCCGAACGTGGTCGAGACCGACCCGCTGACCTGGATCCGGCTGGCCACCGGCCGGCTGCCCTGGGCGGCGGCGGTGGCCGACCACCGGGTGTCCGCCTCGGGGGAGCGCAGCGACCTGGGGGCGTACCTGCCGGTGCTGGGGTAGCGGCCCGAACCGGACGCGTCCTAGTGCAGCTGGTCGACCAGGGCTGCGGCGGCCTTGCGCAGGGGTTCGCCGGTGAGGGCCTGGTCCGGCTCGCCGGTGCCGGGGTTCTGGGACAGCATCAGCACGATGTCGCCCTCGCCCTGGTGCGCGATCCGGGCGAGGGCCGCGGTTCCCTTGCTGCCGAGGATCCGGGTCTGGCCGGGGCCCGGCTGCTCGGTGGCGACCTGCTGGAGCTCGGCGACGGACAGCTCCGCGGCGCGCCGGATGCCCGGCAGGAGCATGTTGACGGCCACCCCGGACTGCGGGACGGCGAACAGTTCGAGGTCCAGCCGCGCCGTGCCGACCTGGTAGGCGCAGCTGACGTCGGCGTTCGGCGGAGTGGCCGGGATCGACGGCATGGTCGGCGGGTGGCTCGCGCCGGACGGCCACGGCTGCGGCGGCAGGCCGTCGCCGACGCTGCCCTGCACGGCGTGCCCGTCGTACTCGTGGTCCGGGGTGACGGTGCCGGGGATCCCGGCCGCCTGCAGCGCCTTGCCGAGGTCGAGGCCGAACGGGCAGGTGTCCTGCTTGTCCTGCTGGAGCTTCTCGGCGGTCGAGCGGACGGAGCCGTAGGACAGTGCGCCGGGCCCGGGGACGCCCCCGGTCGAGGACGAGCAGGCGGCGGCGCCGAGGGCGATCCCGGCGGCGAACACGGCGGTGAGCTTTCGGCGGTGGGCAGCGGTCATGGTCGCAGGGTAGGCGCCGGGGGTCCCGGCCGACTGCCGATCAGGTCTCAACTCCGTTCCGAAGCACGGCGCCGGAGGCCCCTCAGGGCACGGCCGGGCCGCTCAGGTAGGTGCCCTCGGCGGAGTACGGCCAGGCGTTCGGCGTGCAGCCCTTGAGGCCGTAGATCTGCTGCATCATCGCGGGTGCGGGCTTGCCCGGGCCGGGGCAGGTCTCGTGGCCGTGGCCGATCCGGTGGCCGACCTCGTGATTGATGATCAGGGCCCGGTACTCGTCCAGCGGTCCGTCGAACTGGGGTGAACCGGTGTTCCAGCGCTTGGAGTTGACGAGCACCTGGTTGCCGACGTTGCAGTTCACCTCGCCGTGGGTGTCCAGGCCGGAGGCGCCGCAGATCTTGTCGACGGTGGCCGGGGAGGCGATCTTCACGGTGAAGTCGTAGGAGCCGCCGGCGACCAGCTGGAAGGCGTTCTTGCGGTCGTTGGTCCAGCCGCGGCGGTCGCCGAGGAAGCCGTGGATCTGCGCGGCGGCGGAGGCGGCGTCGATGCCGATGCCGTCCTCGACCTCCACCCGGTAGCGGCGCACGGTGCCGCGCCCGACCGCCTTGGCGTTGGCGGGGGCGGTGCTGAACGTGCCCGAGCCCTTGGTGGGGCCGGGGTCCGGGGCGGTGGGCGTCGGCGTGGGCGTGGGCGTCGGGGTGTTCACCGGGGTCGGGGTGGGGGTCGCCGACGGGGTGCCGGGTGCCTGTTCGGCGGGCGGGGCGAGCCGGGCCTGGGCGGAGGCGGCGGGGGCCGGGGCGTCCGGGGAGCGCTCCAGGGCGAAGGCCGCGGCGCCCAACAGCAGCACGGAGGCCACCAGTGCCGTGAGCATGCCAGGTCCGATCCGGCGGGATGCCCGGCGACGGCGTCTGCTGCGAGCGTTCTTGGACTGAGCGGCTCGCCGGCGGGCGGATCTGGCTGCGGGCACGCGCCACACCCTGACATGGCGAACGGGTGAATGTCCATATACCCGGTATGCAACCTTCGGGGCCCGTCGTGCGTTGGGCGGCGCTCGTCGGGCCGGCGGGCGGCCGATCACCGGGGGGCGGTTGACCCCAGGGCCCCGAATGGCAGACTGCACCCATGGCGATCCACAGGAATCTTCTCGACGGCCCCGAACCGACCCTGCTGCCCGAGGACGAGCAGCCCTACCGGATGCTGGCGGAGGAGTCCGCCTCACCGACCCAGGTGGCCGCGGAGTTCCCGACCTTCTGCCTCGCCTGGGCCATGCTCGCCGACGACGCCTACGCCGCCGGCCGGCACGTCGAGTCGTACGCCTACGCCCGCACCGGCTACCACCGGGGCCTCGACGCGCTGCGCCGCAACGGCTGGAAGGGCCACGGCCCGGTGCCGTGGGAGCACCGCGGCAACCGCGGCTTCCTGCGCTGCCTGGCGGCGCTCGCCCGGGCGGCCGGCGCGATCAAGGAGACCGAGGAGGAGGCCCGCTGCTGGCAGTTCCTCAAGGACAGCAGCGCGGAGGCGTACGCGGAGCTCAAGCAGTCGACCGAGCTGTAGGCACCCCGACGGTGTGACCGTGCCCCCGGTGGATGATCCACCGGGGGCACTCAGCACTCCGGGCGCCGGTCGTGCCGGCCGCCGGTTACTTCAGGCGCTTGCCGGCCGAGCGCAGCTGCTCGGCGGCCTCGCGCACGCGGGCGGCCATGCCGGCCTCGGCCAGCTTGCCCCAGGTGCGGGGGTCGTAGGTGTTCTTCTTGCCGACCTCGCCGTCGACCTTCAGCACGCCGTCGTAGTTGGCGAACATGTGGCCGGCCACCGGGCGGGTGAAGGCGTACTGGGTGTCGGTGTCCAGGTTCATCTTCACGACGCCGTTCTCCAGCGCGGTGGCGATCTCCTCGGTGGTCGAGCCCGAGCCGCCGTGGAAGACGAAGTCGAACGGGTCGGTCCGGCCGTACTGCTTGCCGATCGCGTCCTGCAGCTCGCGCAGCAGCTCCGGCTTGAGCACGACGTTGCCCGGCTTGTACACGCCGTGCACGTTGCCGAAGGAGGCGGCCAGCAGGTAGCGGCCCTTCTCGCCCAGGCCCAGCGCCTCGGCGGTGCGCACCGCGTCGTTGACGGTGGTGTACAGCTCGTCGTTGATCTCGTGGGTGACGCCGTCCTCCTCGCCGCCGGTCGGGGTGATCTCGACCTCAAGGATGATCTTGGCAGCGGCGGCCTGGGCCAGCAGCTCCTGGGCGATCTCCAGGTTGTCGGCGAGGGTCTCGGCCGAGCCGTCCCACATGTGCGACTGGAACAGCGGGTTCTGGCCCTTGGCCACGCGCTCGGCGGAGACCGCCAGCAGCGGGCGGACGTAGCCGTCCAGCTTGTCCTTCGGGCAGTGGTCGGTGTGCAGCGCGACGGTGATGTCGTACTTGGCGGCGACGATGTGGGCGAACTCGGCGAGCGCGACCGCGCCGGTGACCATGTCCTTGCTGTGCTGGCCGCCCAGGAACTCCGCGCCACCGGTCGAGATCTGGATGATGCCGTCGCTCTCGGCCTCGGCGAAACCGCGCAGCGCGGCGTGCAGGGTCTGCGACGAAGTGACGTTGATGGCCGGGTAGGCGAACTTGCCCGCCTTGGCCCGGTCCAGCATCTCGTTGTAGACCTCGGGAGTTGCGATGGGCATGCGATCCGCTCCTGTCGGGTTGCGGCGTACGGACGGTGCTGTCCGACGCTGTGTACGCCTTCGTGACGACTCCGTGCCGGCCCGCCGACGCGCGGCGCTGCGGTGTGGCTCTCCGGCACCAAGGTTCGAGGCGACCTCCGCGGTACGGCCATGAGGGTGGTGGGCCGCTGCGGACCGGACGCCGGTGTCATCTTCCCAGACTCGTGCCCGCAGGTCAGCAGGAGCCCGTCTGTCGGGACGGCGTACCGGACGGCGCGGCCGGAACTCGTCGGCGGTTCCGCGCCCACCGGCCCGGTCCGCGCTCCCGGTCGGCGCTCCCGGTGCACGCTCCCGGTCCGGGGCCTCGGCCGGACGTCACCGGAAAGGTACGCCCGCTATCCTGCGCCCGTGGACTACAACCAGCTGGCCGTCAACGTGCTCGACGCCAAATCCCTGATCTCGTCCCTCGGCGCCATCGGGCTGATCGCGATCATCTTCGCGGAGACCGGCCTGCTGGTCGGCTTCTTCTTCCCGGGTGACTCGCTGCTGATCCTGGCGGGCGTGGCCGCCTCGAACGCGGCCTCCTCGGTGCTCGGCGACGGTGCGAAGCTGCCGATCGCCGTGCTGCTCGTTGGCTGTCCGATCGCGGCGATCGCCGGTGCCCAGCTGGGGCACCTGATCGGTGTCAAGGTCGGACCGAGGATGTTCGACAAGCCCGATTCGAAGATCTTCCGCCGCGAGTACGTGGTGAAGGCGGAGGAGTACTTCAACAAGTTCGGCTCGGGCAAGGCCGTGGTGCTGGCCCGCTTCATGCCGATCATCCGGACCTTCCTGAACCCGGTGGCCGGCACCCTGGAGATGCCCGCGAAGACCTTCTTCGTGTGGAACGTCGTCGGCGGCGTGCTCTGGACCGAGTCCATGCTGCTGATCGGCTACTTCTTCGGCGACGCGCTCGCCCCGGTGATCGACAAGTACCTGATCCCGGCCGTGCTGCTGATCGTGCTGCTGTCGGTCTCGCCGATCCTGGTCGAGGTCGTGCGGGAGCGCCGCAAGAAGAAGGCCGGCATCGTCGAGGCCCCGGCCGGCGACGCGGTGCAGAGCGGCAGCGGGCGGCACCGCCGCGGCTGAGGCTGCACGGCGTACGGCTGCACGGCGCGTACGGCTGCACGGCTTCACGGTGCAGTGACGGAGGGCCGGGCCCCGTTCCGCGTGGTTTCACGTGAAACAGGGCCCGGCCCTCGGTGTTGCCCGGGGTGCCCGTACGGGTCAGAGACCCAGGTCGTCCAGGTCGTACGCGGTCACGTACTCCAGGCCCTGCTCCGCGATCGCGGCCGCGCCACCGCGCTCGACGATCACCGCGACGCCGACCACCTCGGCGCCCGCCTCGCGCAGCGCCTCGACGGCGGTCAGCACCGAGCCACCGGTGGTGGAGGTGTCCTCGACCGCCAGCACCCGGCGGCCCTTCACCTCGGGGCCCTCGATCCGGCGCTGCAGGCCGTGCGCCTTGCCCGCCTTGCGGACCACGAAGGCGTCCAGCTTCTGCCCGCGCGCGGCGGCGGCGTGCAGCATCGAGGCCGCCACCGGGTCGGCGCCCAGGGTCAGGCCGCCGACGGCGTCGTACTCCAGGTGGGAGGTCGCGTCCAGCATCACCCGGCCGACCAGCGGGGCGGCCTCGCCGTCCAGCGTGATCCGGCGCAGGTCGACGTAGTAGTCGGCCTCCTTGCCGGAGGAAAGGGTGACCTTGCCGTGCACGACGGCCTTGTCCTTGATCTGTGCCAGCAGGGCGTCGCGGTCGTTGCTCATGAGCGTTCAGTCTAGGCCCTGACGGCCTGCGGGGCGCTCGCGGCTAGCGCCGGCGCAGCGCCCTGACCAGCACCACGGCGCCGCCCAGCAGGGCCACCGAGCCGCCGATCACCCACGGCACCACACTGCGGCCGCCCGTGCCCGGCACCACGATGCCACCGGCCTCGCCGCCCCAGCGGGACGCCGCCCGGGCCCGCGCGCTGCGGGCCGGCAGCGCCGGGGCGTACCGGCCGCGCGGCGGGGCGTGGTCCACCTCCTCGGCCGAACGGCCGACGATGCTGCGGCGGACCGGGCCGGAGAGCTCCGGCTCGTCCTCGTAGGCGAAGAGCGGCTCGACCGGGAGCTCCTCGGCGACCCCGTCCTGCGGACCGCCGGTGCCGGCCTCGGCGGCGTCGCCGTCGCCGCGCTCGTCGATGTCGTCCTCGCCGTCGTTGTCGTCGTCGGCGGCGGAGCCGGTGGGGAGGCCGAAACGCTCGGCATCGGCGTCGGAGAAGGCGATCAGGTCGGAGAGGTCGTCGTCCAGGTCGTCGCCGGGCTGGTCCTGGCGGTCCTCGATGAACACCACCTCGGCGTCCGTCCCGGTGTCCGTCCCGTCGTCCGTCCCGGCGTCGGCCTCGTCCGAGGGCTCCGACCCGGCCTCGTCCGCGGCCTCGTCGGCGAGCTCCTCGTCGCCGACGGCCGGGGCGTCCGGGGAGGTGAGCGCGAGGGCGAAGCGCTCCAGCAGACGGCGGCCGACGGCGTCGAGGGTCTCGGCGTCGAACTCGGTCAGCCGGCCGGTGGCGCTCAGGTCGCCGGTGAAGCGGACCGTCGCGGTGCCGTCCTCGGCACCCTCCGCGACGCTCACCCGTACGGTGGCGGTCGCCTCGCCGCTGCCCCGGGCCTCCTCGCCCTCGGCCAGCACGGTCAGCACACCGCCCCGGCCCTCGATCAGCGACAGCACGCCCTTGTAGGTGATCGTGGAGCCGCCGATCCGCAGTTTCAGCCGCCCGCCGATCTCCTCGGCCGGCCCGGTCCCGACCGCCGCCGGCTCGGTGCTCAGACCCGGCACGCTCCGCGCCAGCAGCGCCGGATCCTGCAAGGCCTGCCGCACCAGCTCTGCGGACATCGGGACGACAACCTCATGCTCCATGCCACGGAGCCTACCGACTGGGCCCCGCCCGGTCCCCACCCACCACCGCCCGACTTTCCCCGGCCCGCCCCCGCCCGCCCGGGCTCCGGGGCGTGTCCCGCGCCCGTTCGCCCGGTCGGCCCGTCCGCTCCCGGCCCGGGGCCCCGGAGCCGCTTCGTGCGCGGCTCGGTGCACCGCTCGGACGTGGGCCCGACCGGTGCACCGCCGAGGTCGGCCGCCGGGTCAGCGCGGTGCCAGCAGGGTGAGGGGGGCCGGGGGGCGGGGCGGGCGGAGGGCGGTGAGGCGGGTGGTCGAGGTGCGGAGGGTGTCGGGGGTGAGGGCCCGGGGTGGTGGGGCGTCGGGGGCGAGGGTGAGCGGGGGCGGGGTGGCGGCGGCGAGCAGGAAGTCCTGGGCGGCGTCCGGCGGGCCCGGGCGGCAGCCGGCGGTGGCGCTGCCGTCGACCGCGTACGGGGCGGTCCGCAGCCCGACCGCGCGGAGGCCGGACTCGATCTGCCAGAGGCCGTCCCCGCCGCCCCCGCCTTCCCCGCCGGCGCGGACGGCGATCCGGCCGCCGGGGGCCAGCAGCCGGGCGGCGAGGCCGTAGAACTCCTGGGAGTGGAACTTGACCGGGCCGCCGTCCGAGGGGGCGGGCAGGTCGGCGAGCACCACGTCGTACTCCTCGTCGGGTGCGCCGCGCAGCCAGGCCAGCGGGTCGGCGGCGGTGGTGCGGACCCTGGGGTCGTCCAGGGCGTGGCCGTCGAGGGCGGCGAGGCCGGGGTCGGTGCGGGCGAGCCGGGGGAGCGCCGGGTCGGCGTCGACGAGGCGGACGGAGCGGACGCCGCGGTGCCGCAGCACCTCCCGCAGGGCGAGGCCGTCGCCGCCGCCGAGCAGCAGGACCCGGGCGTCGGGGCCGGCGGCCATGGCCGGGTGGACGAGGCCTTCGCTGCCCCGGTACTCGTCGGGCCCGCAGACCGCGAGCCGTCCGTCGAGGTAGAGCCGGAGCGGGCCCTCGGCGGGGCCGGTGAGCACGATCTCCTGGTACCGGCTGCGGGTGGCGTAGCGGACCTGGTCGCCGTAGAGGGCGTGCCGGGCGGCGCGTTCGATCGGGTCGGAGCCGACGGCGGCCGCGGCGAGCAGGGCGAGGACGAGGGCGCAGCCGGCCCAGAGCAGCCGTCGTATCCGGGGGGCGGGTTCCTCGCGGAAGAGCCAGAGCACCACGGCGGCCCCGGCGACGGCGTTGACCGCCCCGGTGAGCAGGGCGCCGTCGCCGGGGCCGAGCAGGGGGAGGATCAGGAACGGGAAGGCGAGGCCGCCGATCAGCGCGCCCACGTAGTCGGCGGCGAAGAGGTCGGCGACGGCGCGTCCGGCGTCCTCGCGCCGGATGCGTTGGATGAGGGTCATCAGCAGCGGGATCTCGGCGCCGATGAGGATGCCGATGAGGCAGGTGAGGATGACCATCGCGGCCTGGTAGCGGCCGATCCAGGCCCAGCAGGAGTACAGGGCGAGGACGGAGAGCCCGCCGGTGAGGGCGAGGGCGCACTCGACGAGGGCGAAGGCGGTCGCGGGCCGGCTGGTGAGCCGTTTGGCGAGCAGGGAGCCGAGGCCCATCGCGAAGACCATGACGGAGAGCACCACGGAGGTCTGGGTGACGGTGTCCCCGAGCAGGTAGTCGCCGAGCGCCACGAGTTCGAGTTCGTAGACGAGTCCGCAGGCCGCGCAGACGAACGCGGCCAGCAGGACGGTCAGCCGGGCGAGCCGGGGGCGGGAGCGCAGCCGGGAGCGACGGCGGGCGGGCAGGGGGGTGAGGCTTCGCCCGGGCCGGGGTGGGGTGCCGTCGTCGAGGTCCACTCGCGGGCGTGCGGGCGGACCGGCCGGATGGTTGATCACGAACAAACGCTAGGGGACGTGCGGGACGGATCGCTGCGCCCATCCGACGGACAGCGGGAGCCCTCGGATTGACGAATCGTTCCTGCGTACGATTCGTAGGCCTGTGCCGGGTGGCATATGACCGGTTCGGTGCTGCCGGACGGGCTGCTGGTGCCCGGCGGGTGGGCTGTCACGGCCCCGGCACCACCAGCGAGGAACGGGTGCAGACCAGCTGCCCCTCCTGCGGGTAGGCGTGCCAGGTCCGCCAGAGCAGCCGGTCGGTGCCGCCCTGGGTGACCAGGGCGGTGAAGGCGCTCGGGTCGCCCGGGAAGACCCCGGCGAGACCGCGCGGGTGCCCCTCGACCAGGGCCAGCAGCTCCTGGGCGCGGGCCGCGAAGTCGTGCGGGGGCAGGGCCTCGATGCGGGCGGCGAACTCGTACTCCCAGCCGCCGACCTGCTTGGCCACCCGGGCCGGCAGCGGGGTGCGGCGGCCGGGCATGCAGGCGACGGTCTCCAGGCAGTCTCCGGGGCCGGCCGAGATCACCACCTGGTGCGAGGCGCCCAGCAGCCGCAGCTGGAGGGTGCCGGGGGTTCCGGGGCGGCCGCCGTCGAGTCTCAGGTCGCGGACGGCGAGAGCGGGCAGCGGGTCGCCGCCGAGGCACCAGGCCAGGTCACCGGCGCGGGTGTCCGTGTAGGAGGTCTGCAGTGTGGTGAGCATGCTCGGCTCCGCGTTTCAGCTCCGTGCGCGCCCGCCGAGCAGCAGCGAGTAGGCCTAGGCGATGGCGAGGCTGTTCGTGGCTGTGCGGCCCTGGGCGCGGCCGACCGTGGAAGGAAGGATTCCGGCTGGAGATTCAGCAGCAGAGAAGCATGAATACGCCGGGTCCGTCGGTGATTTACCCATCTTTGTCAAGCATTCACCGTTTCGAGCACACCTGCTTCCCGGCTCTGATCGACCCGGTGTGCGACTCTGCACAGCGCGCGCCCCTGTCACCGGCCCGTGCGCCGTGTGCGCCGGTCGTGCGCTCTTCGCGCGCATCATGCGCCGCCGCCCGCCCCACGGGGGGTGCGGGCGGGTCTCCGGGTGTGCCCGACAGGCCGTGAGGCCTGCCTGACGGGCAGCAAAGGAGCATGCCACCCAGGGGAGTTGGGGGTCGAATCAGCATGTTCGGCGGGCCAGAATTGGTCCCTGTCCAAGGGGGCGCGCAAAACGAAACGCGCGCCCCATGTGCGCAACGGGCCCCCGGAACCCTCCGCTCCCTTTGCAGAAACCGCTCTCCGGCGGGCTAGGCGGCGCCGCGCGGACCGGACGGGGCCGCCGAGCGGAGCCGTCGGCGGATCAACTCACGTGCGAGCAGGGCATGTTCATCGCACGGGCGGCTGCTGGGGCACGCACGGGGGAGCGGGAGGGCATTCCGCCGCCCGGCATTCCGCACTTCGTGCCCGGCTTCGTGACTGGCTTTGTGACCGGCTTCGTGACCGGTGGGACGTCGGCGGCTTCTTCCGGTTCTTCCGGATTCCGCACGGCACCGAGTGCGCCGCCGACGTAGACCGGCGGTCGCTCAGAGCCGCCGCAGGCGGTCCACGGCCTCCTGGAGGACCTCGTCCTTCTTGCAGAAGGTGAACCGGACCAGGCTGCGCCCGGCGTCCGGGTCGTCGTAGAAGACGGCGTTGGGGATGGCGACGACGCCGCAGCGCTCCGGGAGGGCGCGGCAGAAGTCGATGCCGTCCTTCTCCCCGAGCGGGGTGATGTCGGTGGTGACGAAGTACGTGCCCTCGGGGGTGAAGGCCCGGAAGCCGGCCGCGGTGAGGCCGTCGAGCAGGAGGTCGCGCTTGCGGCGCAGGTCGGTGCGCAGGGTGTCGAAGTAGCCGTCGGGCAGGCGCAGGGCCTCGGCGACGGCGTACTGGAAGGGGCCGGCGCTGACGTAGGTGAGGTACTGCTTGGCGGTGCGCACGGCGGCGACCAGGGCGGGGCTCGCGGTGACCCAGCCGACCTTCCAGCCGGTGAAGGAGAAGGTCTTGCCGGCCGAGGAGATGGTGACGGTGCGCTCGCGCATGCCGGGGAGGGCGGCGAGGGGGCGGTGGGTGGCGCCGAAGACCAGGTGCTCGTACACCTCGTCGGTGATCACCAGGAGGTCGTGCTCGATCGCGAGGGCGGCGATGCCGGCCAGCTCCTCGGCGGTGAGGACGGTGCCGGTCGGGTTGTGCGGGGTGTTGATCAGCAGCAGCCGGGTGCGCGGGTTGATCAGGGCGCGCAGTTCGTCCAGGTCGGGGCGGAAGTGCGGGGCCCGGAGGGTGAGCGGGCGGCGGACGGCTCCGGCCATGGCGATGCAGGCGGCGTAGGAGTCGTAGAAGGGTTCGAGGGCGATCACCTCGTCGCCGGGCTCCAGCAGGGCGAGCAGGGCGGCGGCGATGGCCTCGGTGGCTCCGGCGGTGACCAGGACCTCGGTGTCGGGGTCGTACGCGAGGCCGTGGAAGCGCTGCTGGTGCTCGGCGATGGCCTGCCGAAGCTCGGGGATGCCGGGGCCGGGCGGGTACTGGTTGCCGCGGCCCTCGCGCAGGGCCCGGACGGCCGCCTCGCGGACCTCCTCGGGCCCGTCGGTGTCGGGGAAGCCCTGGCCGAGGTTGATCGAGCCGGTGGCCGTGGCCAGGGCGGACATCTCGGCGAAGATCGTCGTCCCCATCCCGGCAAGTCGGCGGTTCAGCAGCGGCCTGGTACCCATCGGTGGCTCCTCACGGCTCGTCGTCAGGGCCATCCTGGGGCAGTCGGGGGCCGGGGACAAGGACGGCCCGGCGGCCGGGAGGCGCGGGGAGGGTACGGGAACGGCCCGGCCCCGGCGTCTGCCGGGGGCCGGGCCGCAGGGGTGCGTGCCGGGGCCTCGGTCAGGCCTCCTCGCCGCCCTCGCTGTCGCCGTCCTCGCCCTCGATCTCGTTCTGCAGGCCGAGGCGCTCGACGATCCACTGCTCGAAGCCGACCGCGGCCTGGGTCCAGTTCGCGGTGGTGGTGACGAAGTAGTCCAGGTTGACGCCGTTGCCGACGATCATCTGGACCTCGCCGATCAGGCGGACCACGCCGTCCTCGTGGGTGTGGGTGTACACCTTGGGCCAGAGGGTCTCGCGGTTCCACTCGTCGATCAGGTCGAGGATCTCGCCCTTCTTCTCCAGCGGGTACGCGCGGTCGTAGAAGGCACGGACCGCGAAGAGCTCCTTCTGCTCGCCGCGGAACATGTAGTAGACGCGGAAACCCTCCCAGGGGGCGGTGAGGTCGCCCTCCTCGTCCACGACGTGCTTGAGCTGCATCTGGTCGAGCAGCTGGGCGACCAGGGCCTGGTCCGGGACGACGATCGGCGGAGGGCCGGCCGGTCGGCCACCCTGGCCACCGGGCTGGCCGCCCTGGGGCACGCCGAACGACGGGATGGACGACGGGTCGATGCTCATGGGGGGTCCCTCTTCCTCAGTGCACGTGGTGGCCGGCAATGAGAGGCCGCCCTTTCCACCTCCCATCCTGCCTCATCCGGGGCTCCGCTCACAGGGGCGGCGGGGGCGCGTCGATCTTCGTCCCGGGGGGTCCGGGGGCCTCCGTCACGCACGGTGCCCGGGGTGCGGCGGCCTCGTCGCACGCCCGGCGCGCGCGTGAGCCAAGTCACGCGCCCGGCGCCCGGGTTCGCCTGCCGTACGCGCCGGATGCGGTTAGCGTGCGACGGAACTGGCCCGGGGCAAAGGCCTTTCCTCCCGGGCGAGTTGAGATGTTTTGGACCGAAGGGGGGAACGGGGATGGAGCGTACGGTGACGGGGGAGGGCGCCTCGCTCGGGGCGTTGCTGCGGAACATCCGGCTGGACCGGGGGATGACGCAGGAGCAGTTGGGGGAGGCCTCGGGGCTGAGCGTGCGGTCGATCCGCGACCTGGAGCGGGGGGTGTCCTGCCCGCGGGTGTCCACCCTGCGGCTGCTCACCCAGACCTGGAGCCTCCCGGAGTCCCAGGGCGCCGAGCTGCACCGGATGGCCCGCGCCTGGCGGGACCGCACGCGGCGGGAGCAGCGGGCCCCGGGGGCCGAGCGGGTGCCGGGGTACTGAGCGGGTGCCGGGGTGCCGGGGTACTGGGCGGGTGCCCGGCGGCCGTCCCCTCGCGCGGGCGGGGGGACGGCCGTGGGCCGGCGGTGACGGCCGTGGGCCGGCGGTGACGGGCGGGGCTGGCGGTTACTTCTCCAGCGGGCCCCGGCCGCGGACGGTGAGCCGGTCGCCCTCCTCGTCCCGCTCGACCAGGACGGTGTCCCCGTCGTGCACCTGGCCGGAGAGGATCGCCCGGGCGAGCTGGTCACCGATCGCGGACTGCACCAGCCGGCGCAGCGGGCGGGCGCCGTACGCCGGGTCGTACCCGGTGAGCGCCAGCCAGTCGCGGGCCGCCGCGGAGACCTCCAGGGTGAGCCGCCGCTCGCGCAGCCGCTCGGCGAGGCGGGCGACCTGGAGGTCGACGATCCGGCTGAGCTCGGCGGTGCCCAGCGGGTCGAAGACCACGATGTCGTCCAGCCGGTTGAGGAACTCCGGCTTGAACGCGGCCCGGACGGCGTCCAGCACCAGGGCCTTCTTCCGGTCCTCCGGGGTTGCCGGGTCGACGAGGTGGTGCGAGCCCAGGTTGGAGGTGAGGATCAGGATCGCGTTGCGGAAGTCCACCGTGCGGCCCTGGCCGTCGGTGAGCCGGCCGTCGTCCAGCACCTGGAGCAGCACGTCGAAGACCTCGGGGTGGGCCTTCTCCACCTCGTCCAGCAGCACCACGCTGTACGGGCGGCGGCGGACCGCCTCGGTGAGCTGGCCGCCCTCCTCGTAGCCGACGTACCCGGGCGGGGCGCCGACCAGGCGGGAGACCGAGTGCTTCTCGCCGTACTCGCTCATGTCGATCCGGACCATCGCCCGCTCGTCGTCGAAGAGGAAGTCGGCCAGGGCCTTGGCGAGTTCGGTCTTGCCGACGCCCGTCGGGCCGAGGAACAGGAAGGAGCCGGTCGGGCGGTCCGGGTCGGCGATGCCCGAGCGGGT
This sequence comes from Kitasatospora sp. NPDC056076, assembly GCF_042266305.1. Taxonomy (NCBI): domain Bacteria; kingdom Bacillati; phylum Actinomycetota; class Actinomycetes; order Kitasatosporales; family Streptomycetaceae; genus Kitasatospora; species Kitasatospora sp. NPDC056076. Next base: position 172,501 of record NZ_JBHJWG010000002.1, on the reverse strand, counting down.
GCGCCGCACCGCGTCCGAGACGGCCTGCACCGCCTCCGCCTGGCCGATCAGGCGGCGGCCCAACTCCTCCTCCATGCGCAGGAGTTTGGCGCTCTCGCCCTCCAGCAGCCGGCCGGCCGGGATGCCCGTCCAGGAGGCGACCACGTCGGCCACGTCGTCCGGGCCGACCTCCTCCTTGACCATCGAGGCTGAGGCGTCCTGGTCCGCGGCGCGTTCCTGGGCCTCGGTGAGCTCGGTCTCGGCGGCCGGGATCTCGGCGTACATCAGCTTGGACGCCCGCTCGAAGTCCCCGTCGCGCTGGGCCCGTTCGAGCGCGCCGTGCAGGCCCTCCAGCCGCTCCTTGAGCTCGCCGACCCGGTTGAGGCTCTTCTTCTCCTGCTCCCAGCGCGCCGTCAGCACGCTCAACTGCTCGTTCTTGTCGGCGAGATCGCGCCGCAGCCGGGCGAGGCGGTCGACCGAGGCCGGGTCCGACTCCTTCTCCAGGGCCAGCTCCTCCATCCGCAACCGGTCTACGGAGCGCTGGAGTTCGTCGATCTCGACCGGGGAGGAGTCGATCTCCATCCGGAGCCGGGAGGCCGCCTCGTCGACCAGGTCGATCGCCTTGTCGGGCAGGAAGCGGGAGGTGATGTAGCGGTTGGACAGGGTGGCCGCAGCGACCAGGGCGGCGTCCGAGATCTGCACCTTGTGGTGCGCCTCGTACCGGCCCTTGAGGCCGCGCAGGATGGCGATCGAGTCCTCGACGCTGGGCTCGCCGACCAGCACCTGCTGGAAGCGGCGCTCCAGGGCCGGGTCCTTCTCGATCCGCTCGCGGTACTCGTCCAGTGTGGTGGCGCCGACCATCCGCAGCTCGCCGCGGGCCAGCATCGGCTTGAGCATGTTGCCCGCGTCCATCGCGGAGTCGCCGCCGGCGCCCGCGCCGACCATGGTGTGCAGCTCGTCGATGAACGTGACGACCTGGCCGTCGGAGGACTTGATGTCGTTCAGGACGGCCTTCAAGCGCTCCTCGAACTCGCCGCGGAACTTGGCGCCGGCCACCATCGCGCTGAGGTCCAGCGAGACCAGCCGCTTGCCGCGCAGCGACTCCGGTACGTCACCGGCCACGATCCGCTGGGCCAGGCCCTCGACCACGGCCGTCTTGCCGACGCCGGGCTCGCCGATCAGCACCGGGTTGTTCTTCGTCCGGCGGGAGAGCACCTGGACCACCCGGCGGATCTCGTGGTCCCGGCCGATCACTGGGTCGAGCTTGCCGTCCCGGGCGGCCTGGGTGAGGTCGGTGCCGTACTTCTCCAGGGCCTTGTAGGTGCCCTCCGGATCCGGCGACGTCACCCGGCCGCTGCCGCGGACGTCCTTGAAGGCGGCGAGCAGCGCCTTGGGCGTCGCGCCCTGCTGCGCCAGCAGCTCGGCGACCGCCCCGCCCTCGGCGGCCAGGCCGACCAGCAGGTGCTCGGTGGAGACGTACTGGTCGTCCAGGTCGTCCGCGCGGCGGCCGGCCTCGGTGAGCACGGCCAGGGTGTCCCGGGCCAGTTGCGGGGCGGAGACCGTCGAGCCCGTCGCGCTGGGCAGCGCCGTCAGCTGGCGGCGCGCCTCGGCGTCGACCCGGCCGGGGGCCGCCCCGACCGCCTCCAGCAGGGGCCGGGCGATGCCCTCGGGCTGCTCCAGCAGGGCGATCAGGATGTGCACCGGCCTGACGTCCGGATTGCCTGCGCCGCCCGCCTGCCGGATCGCGGCGGACAGGGCGTCCTGGGTCTTGGTGGTGAACTTGCTGGCGTCCACTGCTGGGGGATCCTCCCTCGTCGTCCTTCACTGCTGCTGGGTACAGCATGCACTAAGTTGAGTGTACTCCGCTCAACTTTCGGGCGAAGGCTTCTCGCGGAGCCGGAGCCTGGGGTCTGGGGTCTGGGGCCCTGCGGGGCTCAGCCCTTCCGCCGCAGGTGCTGGCGGACGCTGCGCCGGGTCAGGCCCAGCAGCTCCCGGGCCGGCCCGCCCGGCCGCTGCCCGGCCGGCCACACCGCGCGCAGCGGCCGCCGCAGGTCCAGCTCCTCCGCCAGCGGCACCTCGACCAGCCGCCGGGTGGCCAGCTCCTCCACCACCGCCAGCTCGCTCAGGCAGACCGGCCCCGCCCCGGTCATCGCCGCCCCCTTCAACGCCGTGGACGAGGCCAGCTCCATCCGGGGCTGCACGGCGCCCCCGTACGGCGCCAGCGCCGCCTCCAGCACCTCCCGGGTGCCCGAGCCGGGCTCGCGCAGCACCAGCGGGGTGGCCGCGAGCTCCGCCCCGGTCAGCGGGGTGCGGCGACGCGCCCAGCGGTGGCCGGGCGCCACCACGACCACCAGCCGGTCCGCCGCCACCACCGCGCCGGCCAGCCCGGGCGGGGTGGTCGGACCCTCGACGAAGCCGAGGTCGGCGTCCCCGGCCAGCACGTGCCCGGCGACCTCCGCCGAGTTCGCCGTCCGCAGCGTCACCGCCGTCCCCGGACTGGCCTCGGACAGTGCCAGCAGCCAGCCCGGCATCAGGTACTCGGCGACGGTCAGACTGGCCACCACCCGCAGCTTGGCGTCCCGCCGTTCGCGCAGCGCGTCGATCCCGGCGTCCAGCGCCTGCGCCGCCTCCACCACCTGGCGGGCCCACTCGACCACCAGCCGCCCCGCCTGGGTCGGCCGGCTGCCCCGGGGCGAGCGCTCCAGCAGCGGGACGCCGATCTGCCGCTCCATGCCCTTGATCCGGGCGCTCGCGGTCGGCTGGCTCACGCCCAGCTCGGCCGCGGCCCGGCCGACGCTGCCCAGCCGGGCCACCGCGAGCAGCAGTTCCAGGGCGCCCAGTTCGGGGACGTGCGGAGAGAGGGGCATAGGTTCAGGCTATGCCCTCATAGAACCCGCGGCGCTACCGGCGGCCGGGCCGCTCGGCGACGGTGGAACCATGTCCACCTCGGCCGATGTCCGCCCGCTCACCAGCCCCGCCGCTCCTGCCCGCTCCTCCGAGCAGCCCCGGCCGTCCCGTCCCCTCCGCCCTTCCGGGCCCACCCGCGACTCCCACGGCTCCCGGTTCTCCCCGCTCTCCCGGCTTTCCCGCCTCGACCTGGCCCAGCTCGGCCCCAACTGGTACGCCGCCGTGATGGGCACCGCGATCGTGGCCAACGGCGCCGCCGCCCTGCCGGTCCAGCTGCCCGGGCTGATCGGCTTCGGCGAGGTGATGTGGGCGCTCGGCGTGACGGCCCTGGTGCTGCTGGCCGGCGCCCGCCTGGTGCACCTCACCCGGCACCGCGAAGCGGCCCGCGCCCAGCTGCTGGACAACCCGGCCACCGCCGTGTTCTACGGCTGCCCGCCGATGGCCCTGCTGGCGGTCGGCCTCGGCACCCTGCTGCTCGGCTCCCGGGTGATCGGCACCGGGCCCGCCGTCGCCCTGGACGCCGTGCTGTGGGGCGTCGGCACGCTCTACGCGCTGACCGTCGCGGCCGGCATCCCGTACCTGATGATCACCCGGCACCGGGTGTCCGCCCTGGAGGCCAACCCGACCTGGCTGCTGCCCGTGGTCGCCCCGCTGGTCGCCTCCGCCTGCGGCCCGGCCCTCGTCCCCCACCTGCCCGCCGGAACGCCGCAGGAGGCCATGCTGTACGGCTGCTGGGCGCTGTTCGGGATCGGCCTGCTGGCCACCCTGGTGCTGCTGCCCGTGGTCTTCACCGGCCTGTTCCACAGCAAGCTGCCCACCCTGGTGCTCACCCCCGCGCTGTTCCTGGTGCTCGGCCCGCTCGGCCAGTCCGTCACCGCGATCCACCAGCTCGCCGACGCGGCCCGCCCGGTGCTGCCCGCGCTGGCGCCCGTCCTGCTGCCGCTGGCCGAGCTGTACGGGGTCGCCGTGATCGGCGTCGCGATGCTCTGGCTGGCCGTCGCGCTGACCGCCAACCTGCGCGCCCGGCGGGCCGGGATGCCGTTCGCGATGACCTGGTGGGCGTTCACCTTCCCGGTCGGCACCTGCGTCACCGGCGCCGCCGCGCTCGCCCGGCACACCGGCTTCGGCGGCTTCACCGGGCTCTCCGTCGGGCTCTACCTGCTGCTCGGCACCGCCTGGGTGCTCGCTGCGACCGGCACGGCCACCGGGCTGCTGCGCGGACGGCTGCTGGCGCGCTGAGCCGGGGCGGCGGGGCGGGGTGCCGGTAGGCCGGTCTGCCGGTCTGCCGGTAGGTCGGTGGGTCGGTCTGCCGCTAGCCCGGTCGGCCGCGGTGCGGGCTGAGCTGCGACGACCCGCACGGCGGCCGCCGCACTCAGGAGCACGCCGCCGTTGCAGGAACGCGCAGCTGCACGATGGCGGTGCGCGGCCGACCGCCGCGCGCCGCCCGTACCCCCCGCTGGCCTCGGCCTTTACCGGAATCCCCGCTCCCGCCCGCGGCCCCGCGCCCGCTGCGGGATGCAGATAACTGCAATTGCGCGAACCTGCACTCGGGCGGCACTTGTTCACCGGCCGTCACACTGTGAAGGTGGAGGTACGCCAGGTCGTCCGGGCACCGCAGTCCGATGGTGGCGACCAGCTCTTCAGAACTGACCACGCGGGCAACGTCCCGCACGCGTGGAACGGGGGGGAAGAGCCCCGGCCGGGATCCATGTGTGGTGATGGAGCCCGAACCGGTACCGGCGAGGCGTTGCTGCTCCGCCTCGACGGAATCGCCCTGACCTGGCGTACCGATGGCGGCCCCCGGGACCCCGTGTGCGACGGCACCCGGACCCGGGGGCCCGCCGTCCGACCGGTAGCGTGAGACGCCCGGCCACCGGTGCCCGCGGACCGCGCAACCCGCGGCCCCGCGCGTACGGACCGGGACAGCAAGGGGAGAGGCGTCCGGCAGGGAGAGTACGACGTGACGGCGGAACCGGCGGTCGCGCCGCACCAGGCGGTACCCGAGGGCGAGGAGCCCGACGAGGCCGCCCGACAGCTCTACCTCGCGGTCATCGCCGAAGGCGGCCGCATCCCGTTCGCCGACGTCACCGACGCCGACCGGGCCGCGCTGCGGCAGCTCCTCGACATCGGCCTGGTCATGGTCAACCGGATGGACCGCTGCTACACCGCCGTCAGCCCGCGCTCCGTCAGCGACCGGGTCGGCGCCGAACTCCGCAGCGAGGCAACCCGGTTGCTGGTCCGCGCCGAGAACCTCCCCGGCGCCCTCGACGGCCTCACCCGCGCCTACGACGCGATGCCCCGCCCGTCCGGCACCTCCGGCGGCGCGGTCTACGTCGAGGGCCACGTCCACATCCGCCAGCGGATCTCCCAACTGGTCTCCGACTGCCGCTCCGAGGTCCTCACCGCCCAACCCGGCCACCGCCCCGCCGACACCCTCCAGGTCGCCCTCGCCCAGGACGTCCAACTCCTCCAGCGCGGCTGCTCCCTGCGCACCGTCTACCAGCCCGTCGCCCTCGTCGAACCGGCCGCCCTCGCCTACGCCGAGAAGGTCACCCGGCACGGCTCGCAGATCCGCGTCCTCGACGAACCCTTCCAGCGCCTGATCGTCTTCGACCGCAGCGTCGCCGTCATCTCCGCCAACGACGACAACAGCACCGCCGCGTTCATCAGCGACCCGGCCACCCTCGCCTTCCTGATCGGCGGCTTCGAACGCGACTGGGCCCGCGCCGACACCGCCGAGGCCGCCGCCGCCCTCGGCCAGGGCCCCGCCCGCACCATCCCCGAGCGGGTCGGCCGCCTGCTCGCCCGCGGCCTCACTCAGCGCGCCGTCGCCACCCGCCTCGGCCTCAGCGAACGCACCGTCGCCGGCCACATCTCCCGCCTGCGCGACCGGTACGGCGCCCAGACCCTCTTCCAGCTCGGCTGGCTGATGAGAGGCGCCCGCGATGACCGATGAGCCCGGCCCGGCCGAACGCGCCCTCTACCTCGACGTCGTCCGCGCCGGCGGCCGGCTGCGCCCCGAGGACCTCGCCCCCGCCGACCGCGCCACCGTCGCGGCCCTCGTCGCCCGCGGGCTCCTCACCCCGACCGCCACCGGCTACACCGCCGCCAACCCGCGCGCCCTCGGCGACCGGCTCGGCACCGAACTCCGCCTCCGGGCCACCCGCCTGCTGGTGCACGCCGAGCGGCTGCCGGGGACCCTCCAGCCGCTCTCCCAGGCCTACGAGGCGCTCCACCGGCCGTCCGGGTCCGGGGAGGAGGGGGCCGGCGACGCTGCCCGGCCCGACGGCGGCGGGGGCGGGGCCGGGGCCGGTGCGGGCGGGGCCGGTGTGGGTGGGGCCGGTGTGGGTGCCGCCGCCGTCCGCCAGTGCATCTCCGAACTCATCGCCGAGTGCCAGGAGGAGTTCCTCGCCGCCCGACCCGGCCACCACTCCGCCGAGGCCCTCCAGACCAGCCTCGCCCAGGACCTCGCCCTGCTCCGGCGCGGCTGCTCGATGCGCACCCTCCACCAGCCCGGCGCCCTCGACGACCCCGCCACCCTGCGCCAGGTCGCCCTCCGCAGCGGCGAGGGCGCCGAGGCCCGGGTGCTCGCCGAACCGTACGAACGGGTGCTGGTCTTCGACCGCTCGGTGGCCGTCATCCCCGCCGTCGAGGACCGCAACCGCGCCACCGTCGTCACCGACCGCACCACCGTCGCCTACCTGGTCGCCCAGTTCGAACGCGACTGGACCCGCGCCACCCCCGCCGACCGCAACCTCGGCGCCCCCCACCCCACCACCGTGCGCATCGGCCGGCTGCTCGCCCGCGGCCTCACCCAGCGCGCCGTCGCCACCCGCCTCGGCCTCAGCGAACGCACCGTCGCCGGCCACATCGCCCGCCTCCGCGAGCGCTACGGCGCCCAGACCCTCTTCCACCTCGGCTGGTACCTCCGCGGGGAACGCCATGGCTGACCCCACCACCCTCCTCGCCGCCACCCTCCCGGACGCCGCCGCCCGCGCCCTCTACCTCGCCGTCCTGCGCGAGGGCGGCCGCATCCGCGCCGAGGAGGTCGGCGCGGGCGACCGGGAGGCACTCGGACGGCTGGTGGAACTGGGGCTGCTGGTACCGCAGTTGGTCGACAACTCGTACAGCGCCGTCGACCCCCGGGCGGTCGTCGAACGCATCGGCGCCGAGATCCGCAGGGCCGGTGCCCGGCTCCTTGCCGAGGCCGACCAGGTCCCCGAGCAGCTGCGCGACCTCACCCGTGCCTACGACACCGCACCGCGCCGGGAGCCGGGCCTGGGCCGGGCCCGGGTCATCACCGGCAAGGCCGAGATCCGGCACGAAGTCGAGCAACTGACCCAGGAGTTCGCCAGCGAAGCCCTGAGCGCCCAGCCCGGCGCCGCACGAGACGCCGGCCAGCTCGCCGAATCCCTCGCCCGCACCCGCCGCTACCTCGAACGCGGCGGTGCCATCCGCTGTCTGTTCGAGCTCGGTGCCCGCACCGACCCCGGGGCCGTGACGTACGCAGCGGCAGCCACCGCACCGGGCTGCGCGATCCGGGTGCTCGACCGCCCGTTCAAGCGCTTCCTGGTCTTCGACCGGACCGTTGCCGTCATCCCCGCAGAGCCTGACCTCAGCAACGCCGCCGTGGTCGACGACCCGGCGACGGTGGCCTTCATCGTCGAGGCCTTCGAACAGCTGTGGCAGCGGTCCGACAGTGTCGACTGGGCGTCCCTGGACGGCGGCGCACCGGAATCGGACCTCCGTGACCAGATCGCCCGCCTGCTCGCCCAGGGCCTCACCCAGCGCTCGATCGCCACCCGCCTGGGCCTCGGCGAGCGCACCGTCGCCGGCCACATCGCCCGCCTCCGCGAGCTGTACGACGCCGAGACGCTGTTCCAGCTCGGCTGGCAGATGAGGGGAGCCCGCGATGCCTGAGCCGGTACTCGACCTGCCCGATGCCGCCCGCGAGCTCTACCGCGCGATCCTGGAGGACGGCGGGCGGCTCCGGATCGCCGACATCCCGGGGCAGGCCGCCGACACCGTTCAGACCCTGTTGGAAACCGGCCTGTTGAAGCTGTACGCCTCGGACGGCGTGCTCAGCGCGGTCAATCCGCGCACGGTCACCACGCGGATCGCGGCCGAGTTGCGGGCGGCCGGTACCCGCATGCTGGTCCAGGCGGAGGAAGTGCCCGACCTCCTCGACGACCTGGCCGCCGCCTACGACAGCGCTCCGCGACGCCACGACGGCGCCGGGGCCACCCAGATCGTCCACGGACACGCGAACATCCGACACCGGGTCTCCCAGCTCGTCGAAGAGCTGGGCAACGAGGCCCTGTCCCTGCGCCCGGGCGGTGCCAGGCCGGCCGAGGCCGCGGACGACATCGTGGCGCACGCCCGCCGCTACGCCGAGGCGGGCGGCACACTGCGCACGATCTACGAGGTCGCGGCCCGGCTCGACGGTCCGACGGTTCGGATCGCCGCGCGACTGACGGAGGCCGGCTGCCACATCCGGGTCCTGCCCGTCCCGTTCCGACAGCTGATGATCCTCGACCGGACCGTCGCCGTGATCCCCGCCGCCCCGGACGACAGCAGCGCGGCCTTCATCGAGGACCCGGCCGTGGTCGACTTCCTGGTGCAGGACTTCGAGACGCACTGGCAACAGGCCGAAGGCGTCAACTGGGCCGCCCTCGCAGACGGTTCCACCGAAGCCGCCGCCCATGAGCAGGTCGGCCGTCTGCTCGCCCGAGGCCTGACCCAGCGCGCGATCGCCACCCGCATGGGCCTGAGCGAGCGCACGGTGGCCGGTCACATCGCGCGCCTCCGTGAGTCGTACGACGCCGAGACGCTGTTCCAGCTCGGCTGGCAGATGAGGGGAGCCCGCAGTGCCTGACCCCGACCTGCCCGACGCCGCCGCCCGTGAGCTCTACCGGGCGATCCTGGCCGAGGGCGGCCGGATCCGCGTCGGCGAGGTCCGCCCCGAGGACGAGGCCGCCGTCCGGCAGCTCGCGGACCTCGGCCTGCTCGTCCTCCGCACCGCCGACGGCACCTACAGCGCGGTGAGTCCGCGGGCCGTCGGCGAGCGCATCGGTGCGGACCTGCGGGAGGAGAGCGCCCGTCTCCTCGCCCGGGCCGCCGCCGTCCCGGACCTGCTGGACGACCTGACCCAGGCCTACGACACCGCGCCCCGTCGCGCCGACCCGGTCGGCGGGGTCCGGCGGGTGGTCGGCATGCCGGAGATCCGGCACCTGATCTCGCAGCTGGTCAAGGACTACCCGCACGAGGTCCTCGCAGCTCAGCCCGGCGGCCCCCGGCCCCACGACCACATGCAGGACACGCTGGACTACAGCCGCCGCTACGTCGAAGCGGGCGGGGCGATGTTCACCGTCTTCGAACCGTCGGCCTGCACCGATCCACGGACGGTCCGGTACGCGCTGCACTCCACCCAGGTCGGTGCCCCGATCCGGCTGCTGGAGGGGCCCTTCACCAAGACGCTGATCTTCGATCGCACCGTCGCCATGATCCCGGCCACCCCCGACCACACGGTCGCCGCCGTCGTCGAGGACGCCGCGATGGTCGCCTACCTGGTCGGGGTCTTCGAGCAGCAGTGGCAGCAGGCCCAGGCCGTGGACTGGGAGTCACTCGCAGCCGGCTCCGCCCCGATAGCCCATGAGCAGGTCGGCCGCCTGCTCGCCCGAGGCCTGACCCAGCGCGCCATCGCCACCCGCATGGGCCTGAGCGAGCGCACCGTCGCCGGTCACATCGCGCGCCTGCGGGAGCTGTACGACGCCGAGACGCTGTTCCAGCTCGGCTGGCAGATGAGGGGAGCCCGCGATGCCTGACCCCGCCCTGCCCGACGGCGCCGCGCGTGAGCTCTACCGGGCGATCCTGGCCGAGGGCGGCCGGATCCGCATCGATGAGATCCGCCCCGAGGCCGAGGCCGCCGTCCAGCAGCTCACCGAGCTGGGACTGCTCATCTTCCGTATCCCCGACAACGCCTACAGCGCGGTGAACCCGCGGGCCGTCGGCGAGCGCATCGGTGCGGACCTGCGGGAGGAGAGTGCCCGCCTCCTCGCCCGTGCCGCCGCCGTCCCGGACCTGCTGGACGACCTGACCCAGGCCTACGACACCGCGCCCCGTCGCGCCGCGTCGGGCGGAGGCGTACGGCGGGTGGCGGGACTGGAGCAGATCCGGCACCTGATCGGCCAGTTCGTCAGGGACCACCCGCACGGGTTGCTGGCCGCTCAACCGGGTCCGGTGCATCCCCGGGCCCACCGGGAGGACTCGCTGGCCCACACACGGCGCTACATCGAGCGCGGCGGCACGGTCCGTACGCTCTACGGCCCGCAGGCCCGGTCGGACCGGGAGCACTTCGAGTTCGCTGCGGAAGCCACGAAGGCGGGCTCGCAGGTCCGTGTCCTGGACGCGCCGTTCAACCGGATCATCATCTTCGACCGCACCGTCGCCCTGCTGCCCGCAGCCCCGGAGAACAAGGTGGCTGCCGTCGTGGAGGACCCGGCGGTGGTGGCACACCTCGCGGACGTCTTCGACCAGCAGTGGCAGCAGGCCGAGGTGGTGGACTGGGCGTCACTGGCGGCGGGCAGTTCGCCTTCCGCCCAAGAGCAGGTGGGTCGCCTGCTGGCGCGAGGGCTGACCCAGCGCGCGATCGCCACCCGCCTCGGCTTGAGCGAGCGCACGGTGGCCGGTCACATCGCGCGCCTGCGGGAGCTGTACGACGCTGAGACGCTGTTCCAGCTGGGCTGGCAGATGAGGGGAGCCCGCGATGCCTGACCCCGACCTGCCCGACGGCGCCGCGCGCGAGCTCTACCGGGCGATCCTGGCCGAGGGCGGCCGGATCCGCATCGATGAGATCCGCCCCGAGGACGAGGCTGCGGTGAAGCAGCTCGCGGACCTCGGCCTGCTCGTCCTCCGCGCAGCGGACGGGTCCTACAGCGCGGTGAACCCCCGCGCCGTCGGCGAGCGCATCGGTGCGGACCTGCGGGAGGAGAGCGCCCGTCTCCTCGCCCGGGCCGCCGCCGTCCCGGACCTGCTGGACGACCTGACTCAGGCCTACGACGTGGCTCCTCGCCGGATGGACCCGGTCGGCGGAGTCCAGAGGATGGCCGGCATGCAGGAGATCCGCCACCTGATCTCACATCTGGTCAAGGACTACCCGCACGAGGCGTTGTGCGCCCAGCCCGGCGGGGCTCGCCCGCCGGAGCACATGAATGACTCCTTGAAGCAGAGCCGGCGCTACATCGAAGCGGGTGGATCCATCCGCACCACCTTCGAGCCCTCGGTCTGCTCCGATCCGCCGACCGTCGGGTTCGCGCTGGAGTCGACCCTGATCGGTGCTCCGATCCGGGTGTTGGAGGGCACGTTCACCCGGACCCTGATCTTCGACCGCACGGTGGCCATGATTCCTGCGGCTTCCGACAACACGGTCGTCGCGGTGGTGGACGACCCCGCGATGGTCGCCTACCTGGTCGGGGTCTTCGAGCAGCAGTGGGCTCAGGCACTGGCCGTCGACTGGGCGTCACTGGCAGCGGGCAGTTCGCCGGCCACCTACGAGCAGGTGGGTCGCCTGCTCGCCAGGGGTCTCACACAGCGGGCGATCGCCAGTCGCATGGGCCTGAGCGAGCGCACGGTGGCCGGTCACATCGCCCGGCTGCGTGAGGTGTACGACGCCGAGACGCTGTTCCAGCTCGGCTGGCAGATGCGGGGAGCCCGGACGGGGGAGTCCGGTGGGTGAGCCCTGCTCAGCCGGTGGCGGCGCCGGTCGGCCAGTAGCCGGGGACGGAGGTCTGCTGCTGCCGGGGGACGTTGAAGCGGTCGCCGGGGGCGGTCCAGAAACCCTCGCGGAGGGAGAGCGCCATGCCGGCCCAGTCGAGGGCGGTCTCCACGGTGTGGTGGAGGGCCTCCTGGGACCAGGTGTCGTCGAAGACCAGCGGCAGGACGGGGGCGACCTGCTCGATGGTGGCGATCAGCGGGTTGTGGGTGATGGCCTCGTCGACGAGCAGGACGATCGGCTTCCGCAGCGCCGACGCCCAACCGAGTTCGAGGCTGACACCGGCCGAGAGCGGGGCGCCGACGTAGGCGAACACCAGGTCCGCGGACTGGAGCGCCCGGAAGTCGGAGGGGACCCGGGGCTCGGGCGCCCGGCCGGCGACGGTCCAGGCATCGCTGTGGTGCGCGCTGTACACGGCGGCACCGCTGCGCAGGAGGGTGGTGCGGAGCGTCGTCAGCCGCGTCCGGCTGGCGAGCGTCACCACGCTGTCCGCGGGGCCGGTCAGCCGCATCAGCGGCGCGGCCAGGAACACACGTGCACGCCGACCCTCAGGGGCATTGCTGAGGTGATGGGAAGCGGAGCCCTGGTAGTGGTCAGTCATGTCGACTCCATTGAAAGGCCGACCGGGTCGGGGGGACGGGGCCCAGTGGCTGCTGCTGTTTGGTGGTACTCGCGCCGAGACGGTCGTTCAGGGGAATTTGATGTGAACACATCCGCTGTGTCACGCTCGTACGTGGCGATCAGTCGGTGCACTGATCGTGTCGTTGAGCTGGCCTGCGCGTCCACTGGCCCGAGGTGTCATCTCGCTGCATGGCAGAGAGATGACATGCTGGCTGCCTTCGAGAGCGGCCCCGACTTTGGAAGAGTTGGGCTGGACAAGAGTGTTGTTCTGGACCCCTCGCTGACACGTTCGGGGATCGTGCAGCATAATCAGCGCTGCGGCTCATGCGCGGCCGATTCGCTGAGCGTTCAACATTGTCCGAAGGGGAGTGGTCACAGTGCGCGAGGCGCGTCGGTGTGCGACCGCTATAGCACTGGCTGTAGTGGCGGTTCTGTTTAGCTCGGCTCCCGTCCATGCTGATGTGATCTGGACCAAGCAGCCCGCTGCCTCCCAGGTGCAGTCCACGTCCCACCAGGAGCTCGCTGCCGCCACCATCGCGGATGACGTGATTTGGACTTGAGCCTGCGTCAGTAGGGCGTCTCGGTGTCGTTGAACAGCGGCATGGTGCGGTGACTTTCGGACAACTTCCAACCCAGCTGGAACAGCGTGTCGGCAGCGTATTCGTCACGCAGCTCGGCGATGTGCCGGGCAAGGGTTCGCTCGCTCAGGCCCAGATTCCTGGCGATGACGCGGTGTCCGATGCCCTGCAACATCATCCTGAGGATGTTCTCGCGGAGTCTGGACACGACCTCCGGTGGAACATCGAGACCCCCCTGGAACGGGATGGCGCGCTCCCAGAAACTCTCGAACAGGCTGACCATGAAGCCGATCACGGCTTCGTCCTGAATGAACGCGGCTCGCTGCTGGTCGCCATTGACGGGAATGATCGCGGCAGTGCGGTCGACGATGATCATTCTGGTGAAGGGCTCGCCCAGCGTGCGGACCTCGCCACCAGCGGCGGTCATGGCCGCGACATAGGCCCGCGTGGGTGCGGAGTACCGCGTGCTCGGCTGGTACAGCGTGCGTCGTGAGACTCCACGACGGAGCATGTCCGTGTCCAGGGCGATGGCTGCCTCGGTCGGGAAGGAGCGGGAGCCCCCACCCGGCTGGGCGCTCAGTACCTCCTCGCGACTGCCTTCCATGAGGTCGACCAGCCTGCGGTTGATCTCGGCCAAGCCGTGGAGATGCTCGATCGCGCCACCGTCATGGGCCTCCTTCCCGCCGTTGCCGTAGGCGTGGGTGAGCTCCTGGAACTCGGTGGGCAGGGCGGCGGCCCGGCTGAGGAGATCAAGGGCCTTGCGCTGCCAGGTCGCGGTGAGAGCGTTGGCGAGTTGCTTTGGGTCGACGGCAACGAGCATTCCCGGATTCTCGATATCCGGTACCAACAAGCCGATTTCGACCAATTCGCGGAGGGAACCGTCGTCGCCTTCCCCGGGTACGGCGGCGATCACTCGCTCGGGTTCCCGAAGAACTGCCATGTAGAGAGTTCTGGCTTCGGAGGACAGCTGGTTGTAGGCGTCGGCCATGGGACCGGATGCCTCAGTCCCACCCATCTGCTACTCCCCTGCCTCGGCTTGGACCTTTCGGCCTTGCTCGGTTGTATTCACTACCAGTTTTCGATGCAACTGTCGCATGACTCGTGCCCACTCCCGCACAGCAGGAAGGAGCCTGCCATGCCGACGCAGCCGCCGGCACCCCCCGAACAGGAGGGAGCCGGCGGCTGGTGGTGCGGTGCGGGCCCCGGGTCAGCGCTTGGGGCGCCAGACGACGAGGGCGCTGGATTGGGGGGTGGGGGGCTGGTAGGGGACGAGGTCGCGGCGGTAGGAGGCGTGGACGGCGGCCTCGCGCTGCTGGAGGGCGGTGGCGGCGCCTTCGAGGGAGTCGGCCAGTTCGGTGATGCGCGACTGGAGGGCGCTGACCTGGTTCTCCAGCTCGATGATCCGCTTGATGCCGGCCAGGTTGATGCCCTCGTCCTGGGAGAGCCGCTGGACCTCGCGCAGCTGCTGGATGTCCCGGGCGGAGTAGCGGCGGCCGCGGCCGGCGGTGCGGTCGGGGCAGACCAGGCCGAGGCGGTCGTACTGGCGCAGGGTCTGCGGGTGGAGGCCGGAGAGTTCGGCGGCGACCGAGATGACGTACACCGGGGTGTCCTCGGTGAGGACGTACTGCGGCGCGGACGCGGCGCGGCGGGGGCGGCCGCCGGCGGGGTTGCCGGGGAGGCCTTCGCCGAGGCCCGGGCCGATCGGGCCGTTGGAGGCCATCGGGTCCATCGGGTTCGTCGGGTTCAGCGGGTTCGGGGACATCTGGTCGTCACGCTCCCTTCGCCGCCCGGAAGAGAGCGGCTCGTGGGTCGTCGGAGGCGGTGGCCTCGCGGTACTGCTCCAGGGCGTCCAGCGCGTCACCGGCGACGTGCTGGGGGACGACGACCTCGACGGTGACGAGGAGGTCGCCGCGGGTGCCGTCCTTGCGGGTGGCGCCCTTGCCGCGGGCGCGCATGGTGAGGCCGTTGGCGCTGCCCGGGGGGAGCTTGAGCTTCACGGCGGGGCCGTTCAGCGTGGGCACCTCGATGGTGGCGCCGAGGGCGGCCTCGGGGAAGGTGACCGGGACGGTGACGGTGAGGTTGTCGCCCTTGCGCCCGAACACCGGGTGGGGGTCGACGTGCACGGTGACGTAGAGGTCACCGGGCTGGCCGCCGCGTTCGCCCTGGGCGCCCTTGCCCTTGAGCCGGATCCGCTGGTCGGCCTGGACGCCGGCCGGGATGCGGACCTGCATGGTGCGGGCGGAGCTGGCCCGGCCGCTGCCGTGGCAGTCGGGGCACGGGTCGTCGACGATCATGCCCCGGCCGCGGCAGTCCTTGCAGGGCTCGGAGAGCGCGAAGGCGCCCTGGCCGCGGCTGACGGTGCCGGCGCCGACGCAGGTCGGGCAGACCCGGGGGGTGGTGCCGGTCTTGGCGCCGGTGCCGTTGCAGAGCCGGCAGGGGGCCTGGCTGGTCATCCGCAGCGGGACGGTCGCGCCGTCGACGGCCTCCTCGAAGGAGAGCGTCACCTCGGTCTCGACGTCGGCTCCGCGCCGGGGCTGGGCCTGCCGGGCGCCGCCGCGGTTGAAGAGGCCGCCGAAGACGTCGCCGAGTCCGCCGCCGCCACCGCTGCCCTGGTTGCCGTTGAAGAGGTCGCCGAAGTCGAAGCCGTAGCCACCGGCGCCGCCGGGGCCGCCGGTGCGGAAGCCGCCGTTGGCGAAGAGGCTGCGGGCCTCGTCGTACTCCTTGCGGCGCTTCTCGTCGGAGAGGACGTCGTACGCCTCGGAGATGTCCTTGAAGCGCTCCTCGGCCTTGGCGTCGCCCTTGTTCGCGTCCGGGTGGAACTCGCGCGCCAGCTTGCGGTAGGTCTTCTTGATCTCGGTGGCGGTGGCGTCCTTGGGCACGCCGAGGACCTTGTAGTAGTCCTTCTCGACAAAGTCCTTGCCGCTCATGCGCCCACCTCGCTCCGCCCGGAAGCCGCTGAGCGGTTCACGCACCCCTCGATGGTTCGCTCGCTGTGCTCGCTCACCGCTCCCGACACCTCCCGATGTCCATCGTCACTGCGCTGTCAACAGCCGCCGGAAGAAGCGCTGCTGACAGCGCGCTGCGGAGCCGGCCGCCGTACTGGCCGGCGTACGACTCCGCAGCGCACTGGTTGTCAGCTGTCACAGGTTGTCAGCTGTCCGAGCCACCGTCGGACTTGTCCTTCTCGGCGGACTTCGCGTCGGCGTCCGGGCCGGGCGTCGTCTGGGTGCCGGGCTGGGGCTCGGCCACGGCGACCATCGCCGGGCGGATGATCCGCTCGCCGATGCGGTAGCCGGGCTGGAGGATCTGGACGCAGGTGTCCTCGGTGACGTCCGAGGAGTAGCTGTGCATCAGCGCCTCGTGCTGCGTCGGGTCGAAGGGCTCGCCCTCCTTGCCGAACTGCTGCAGGCCCAGCTTGGCGACGACCATCTCCAGGGAGTCGGAGACGGACTTGAAGCCGCCCGTCACCTCGCCGTGCTCGCGGGCGCGGCCGATGTCGTCCAGGACGGGGATCAGGGACTCCAGGATGTTGGAGACCGCGATCTCGCGGACGGTCAGCCGGTCGCGCTCGACCCGCTTGCGGTAGTTCTGGTACTCGGCCTGCAGTCGCTGCAGGTCCGCGGTGCGCTCGGCCAGCTCGCGCTTGGCCGTGGAGAGCTCCTCGGGGGTCTCGCCGGCACCGGCCGAGGCGGCTTCCTCGGCGGCCTTGATCACGGCCTCCTCGGCGGCGGAGTCGTCGCCGGGCTTGCCGCCCTGCGGCTTGTCCGTCATGCCGACGCACCGCCCTTGGGCTTCTCGTCGTCGACGATCTCGGCGTCGACGACGTCGTCCTCCTTGGCGTGGGCGGAGTCGCCGGCCGCGGCGGCACCGGCACCAGCGGCGTCGGCGTTGGCGTAGAGCGCCTGGCCGAGCTTCTGGGCGGTGGTGGAGACCTTCTCGGAGGCCTCGCGGATCTTCGCGATGTCCTCGCCCTTGAGGGCTTCCTTGAGCTCGCCGATGGCGGTCTCGACCTCGGTCTTGACGTCGGCCGGCAGCTTGTCGGAGTTGTCGGCGATGAACTTCTCGGTCGAGTAGACGAGCTGCTCGGCGGAGTTGCGGGTCTCGACGGCCTCGCGGCGCTTGTGGTCGTCCTCGGCGTACTGCTCGGCCTCGCGGCGCATGCGGTCGACCTCGTCCTTCGGCAGCGAGGAGCCGCCGGTGACGGTCATCTTCTGCTCCTTGCCGGTGCCGAGGTCCTTCGCGCCGACGTGCATGATGCCGTTGGCGTCGATGTCGAAGGTGACCTCGATCTGCGGCAGGCCGCGCGGCGCCGGCGGGAGGCCGGTCAGCTCGAACATCCCGAGCTTCTTGTTGTACGCGGCGATCTCGCGCTCGCCCTGGTAGACCTGGATCTGCACGGACGGCTGGTTGTCCTCGGCCGTGGTGAAGATCTCGGAGCGCTTGGTCGGGATCGTGGTGTTGCGCTCGATCAGCTTGGTCATGATGCCGCCCTTGGTCTCGATGCCGAGGGACAGCGGGGTGACGTCGAGCAGCAGGACGTCCTTGACCTCGCCCTTGAGGACACCGGCCTGGAGCGCGGCGCCGATGGCGACGACCTCGTCCGGGTTGACGCCCTTGTTGGCGTCCTGGCCGCCGGTCAGCTCCTTGACGAGCTCGGCGACGGCGGGCATGCGGGTCGAGCCACCGACCAGGACGACGTGGTCGATCTCGGAGAGCGAGATGCCGGCGTCCTTGATCACGTTGTGGAACGGGACCTTGCAGCGGTCCAGCAGGTCCGCGGTCAGCTGCTGGAACTGGGCGCGGGTGAGCTTCTCGTCCAGGTGCAGCGGGCCCTCGGCGGAGGCCGTGATGTAGGGCAGGTTGATCGAGGTCTCGGAGGACGAGGACAGCTCGATCTTGGCCTTCTCGGCAGCCTCGCGCAGACGCTGCAGGGCCATCTTGTCCTTGGACAGGTCGACGCCGTGGCCGGACTGGAAGACCTTGACCAGGTGGTCGACGACGCGCTGGTCCCAGTCGTCGCCGCCGAGGTGGTTGTCACCGTTGGTGGCCTTCACCTCGACGACCCCGTCGCCGATCTCCAGCAGGGAGACGTCGAAGGTGCCGCCGCCGAGGTCGAAGACCAGGATGGTCTGGTCGTCCTTGTCCAGGCCGTAGGCCAGGGCGGCCGCGGTGGGCTCGTTGACGATGCGCAGGACGTTGAGGCCCGCGATCTCACCGGCCTCCTTGGTGGCCTGGCGCTCCGAGTCGTTGAAGTACGCCGGGACGGTGATGACGGCGTCGGTGACGGTCTCGCCCAGGTAGGCCTCGGCGTCGCGCTTCAGCTTCTGCAGCACGAAGGCCGAGATCTGCTGCGGGTTGAAGTCCTTGCCGTCGATGTTGATCTTCCACCCGGTGCCCATGTGGCGCTTCACCGAGCGGATGGTGCGGTCGACGTTGGTGACCGCCTGGCGCTTCGCCACCTCGCCGACCAGGACCTCGCCGTTCTTGGCGAAGGCGACGACGGACGGCGTGGTCCGCGCGCCCTCGGCGTTCGTGATGACGGTGGGCTCGCCACCCTCCAGAACGCTGACGACCGAGTTCGTCGTACCGAGGTCGATGCCGACCGCGCGTGCCATCGTAGATACCTCCACGGAAGAGTTGAGCTTTACAGGCTCAAGGATGCACGACCCGGCGGGCATCGTCAACAGCTATGAGTGTTCAGCGCTCAACTTTGCTGATGCCGTTCCGGAGGGGGTGGGGGTTCCCGGCGCGCGCGGCCCGGGGCGGCGCGCGTGCGGTCACGTGACTGCCGCCATAGCTTGGGAACCTTCTGGAGGACTGTTGGCGACCTGTAATGTCCGGGCCGTCGGCCCGGCAAGTTACCGACCAGTACAATCACTCGGACAACCGCGGTCCCGCAGAACGCAGAACGCAAACCGCAGAACCGCAGACACTGCTCAACCGCAAGCCGCAGGAGACGGAGAGCGATGCAACTAGCAGCGATCGTCATCTCGCTGGTCACGTTCGTGATCGGCACCGCGCTCGCCCTCCGTGCGGCGTGGCACATTTTCAGGGTCGTGCTGACCGGCGCGCCGGACACCACCCGCTTCGGCAAGCCCGCCCAGCGGGTGAAGACCCTCGCGACCGAGTTCTTCGGCCACACCCGGATGAACCGCTGGGGGATCGTCGGCATCGCCCACTGGTTCGTCGCGGTCGGCTTCTTCAGCCTGGTGCTCACCATCGTCAACGCGATGGGCCAGCTGTTCGATGCCGAGTGGGAACTGCCGATCATCGGCAACTGGATGATCTGGCAGCTCTTCGTCGAGCTGGTCGGCACCCTGACCACCCTGGGCATCGCCACCCTGATCGTGATCCGGTTGATGAGCCTGCCGTCCCGGTCGGGCCGCAAGTCCCGGTTCGCCGGCTCGATCGCCTGGCAGGCCTTCTACGTCGAGTACACGATCCTCGGCATCGGCCTGTGCATCCTGATGCTGCGCGCCCTGGAGGGCGCCCTGGCCGGCGTCGACTCGTACGGTCCGGAGCACCTGGTCTCGTACCCGATCACCTCGGCGCTGAGCGGGCTGTCGCACGGCACGCTGGAGAACCTGGTCTACCTGTTCGCGATGCTGAAGATCTGCATCTCGTTCGCGTGGGCGATCACCATCGGCCTCAACCCCTCGATGGGCGTGGCCTGGCACCGCTTCCTCGGCTTCTTCAACATCTACTTCAAGCGCGAGGACGACGGCGCCACCGCGCTCGGCGGGCTCCGTCCGATGACCAGCAAGGGCGCGCCGATCGACTTCGAGGACCCGGCCGACGACGCCGTCTTCGGCGTCTCCCAGGTCGAGCACTTCTCCTGGAAGGGCATCCTCGACTTCTCCACCTGCACCGAGTGCGGCCGCTGCCAGTCGCAGTGCCCCGCCTGGAACACCGGCAAGCCGCTGTCCCCCAAGCTGCTGATCATGAGCCTGCGCGAGCACGTCTACGGCAAGGCGCCGTACCTGCTGGCCGGTGGCGGCAAGGACATGGAGGGCGTCGAGCAGGCCACCGCCGAGCAGCTCAAGGACGTCCCGGCGGCCGCCCTGGCCGAGGCCGAGCGCCCGCTGATCGGCACCGCCGAGGAGAACGGCGTCATCGACCCGGACGTGCTGTGGTCCTGCACCACCTGCGGCGCCTGCGTCGAGCAGTGCCCGGTGGACATCGAGCACGTCGACCACATCGTCGACATGCGCCGCTACCAGGTGATGATCGAGAGCAACTTCCCGACCGAGGCCGGGACGATGCTCAAGAACCTGGAGAACAAGGGCAACCCGTGGGGCATGGCCACCAAGGCCCGCCTCGACTGGGTCAAGGAGCTCAAGAAGGAGACCGGCATCGAGGTGCCGGTGATCGGCGAGGACATCGACCCCGCCGAGGTCGAGTACCTCTACTGGGTCGGCTGCGCGGGTGCCCTGGAGGACCGCGCCAAGAAGACCACCAAGGCCTTCGCCGAGCTGCTGCACACCGCGGGCGTGAAGTTCGCCATCCTCGGCAAGGAGGAGACCTGCTCCGGTGACTCCCCGCGCCGCCTGGGCAACGAGTTCCTCTTCCAGATGCTCGGCGCGCAGAACGTGGAGACGCTGAACGCCGCGCTGGAGGACGCCCCGACCAAGCGGATCGTGGCCACCTGCCCGCACTGCTTCAACACCATCGCCAACGAGTACCCGCAGCTCGGCGGGCACTTCGAGGTGATCCACCACACCCAGCTGCTGCAGCACCTGATCGACGAGGGCAAGCTCGTCCCGGTCAACCCGGTCGAGGGCCTGATCACCTACCACGACCCCTGCTACCTGGGCCGCCACAACAAGGTCTACAGCCCGCCGCGCGAGATCATGGACAAGGTCCCCGGTCTGCGCCAGCAGGAGATGCACCGCCACAAGGAGCGCGGCTTCTGCTGCGGCGCCGGCGGCGCGCGGATGTGGATGGAGGAGCGCATCGGCAAGCGGATCAACACCGAGCGCGTGGACGAGGCGCTGTCGCTCAACCCGGACATCGTCTCCACCGCCTGCCCGTTCTGCCTGGTGATGCTCTCCGACTCGGTCAACGGCAAGAAGAACGAGGGCGCGGCCAAGGAGCACCTCAAGGTGGTCGACGTGGCCCAGCTGCTGCTCGACTCGGTGAAGGCGACCCCGCCGGCCGAGACCGAGGAGCCCGCGACGGTGGACGCGTAGCCGTGGACGCGTGGACGGTGGGCACGTAACCGCGGTCACTGCGGTCACCGTTCGCTGTTCGACAGTTCTGCAACAACCGCCCGGTCCGGTGGACGCCGCCAACGCGCCCGCCGGGCCGGGCTTTCCGGTGGCCCGGGCGACGGTCGGCGGTACGGCGGGCGGACGGCGAGTGACGTCAATCGCACGGCCGCCGGACGGGCATTCGGTCGGAAGGAAATACAGTAGGCGCCGGACCGGCTGCGAGCCGGGCGACCCGTTCAGGACGGGTTCGGACCACTGACGGAGGTATCGGCCCGCCGGGCCGGGCCGCGGAGAGCACAAGGGGAACAGCGCAGACCATGACCGAGGCGATCATGCTCGTCGGTGGTAAGGGCACGCGACTGCGTCCGCTGACCACCCACACCCCCAAGCCGATGCTGCCCGTGGCGGGCGTCCCCTTCATCGCGCACCAGCTGGCCCGTGCGGCCGCCGCCGGGGTCACCCGGGTGGTGCTGGCCACCTCCTACCTGGCCGAGGTGTTCGAGGACCACTTCCAGGACGGCACCCCGTACGGGATCGAGCTGGTCTACCTGACCGAGCGCGAGCCGCTGGGCACCGGCGGGGCCATCCGCAACGCCGCCTCCGGGCTGACCTGCGGCCCGGACGAGCCGGTCCTGGTCTTCAACGGCGACATCCTCTCCGGCCTCGACATCGCCGCCCTGCGCGACGGCCACGTGGCCGCCGGGGCCGACGTCACCCTGCACCTCACCCGGGTGGAGGACCCGCGGGCCTTCGGCCTCGTCCCGACCGACGCGAACGGGCGGGTGCTGGAGTTCCTGGAGAAGCCGGAGACGCCGGAGCAGATCGTCACCGACCAGATCAACGCCGGCTGCTACGTCTTCACCCGCTCCGTCATCGACCGCATCCCGGCCGGCCGCGAGGTCTCCGTCGAGCGCGAGACCTTCCCCGAGCTGCTGGCCACCGGCGCCCTGCTGCGCGGTGTCGTCGACACCTCGTACTGGCTGGACCTCGGCACCCCGGCCGCGTTCGTCCGCGGCTCGGCCGACCTGGTGCTCGGCAAGGTCGACTCCCCGGCCGTCCCCGGCCCCACCGGTGACGCCCTGCTGCTGCCCGGCGCCACCGTCCACCCGGGCGCGGTGCTCAGCGGCGGCACCGTGGTCTCCGCGGACGCGGTGGTCGAGGCCGGCGCGATCGTCGAGGGCAGCGTGATCCTGCCCGGCGCCGTGATCGGCCCGGACACCCTGGTCAAGGACTCGATCGTGGGCGCCTACGCCACGGTCGGCGACCGCTCGGCCCTGGACGGCGCGGTGATCGGCGACGGCGCGATCGTCGAGTCCGACAACGAGCTGCCCAACGGCATCCGGATCGCCTGCGGCACCCTGCTGCCGGTCGGCGCCGTCCGCACCCCGGCCGGCCCGGGCGGCTGCCCGGCCGGCACGGCCGCGGCCGCCTCGGTGCACGGGCCGTCGGTCACCGCCCAGCGCTGACGGCTCCGCAGCGGCCCCGGGCGTCCTCGCCGGACGACTTTCGGACCCGTTCGTCTCAGGCTCGCTGCAAACCGGCCCCGGCTCCGTCCGGGGCGGACGCGCACTGGGCCGGACGGGTACCTTCGGAGCGTGGCTGGTAATCGATACGACAGCGGTCAGGGCGCCGACCGTCCGCACGGCGGATGGTCGGCGCCTCCGCCGCCGCCGGGGGCGCCCGGGGGGTACGGGCGGGCGGACGGCCCCGTGGACGGGCCGGAGTACTTCACGGCCGCGCACCCGACGGCAGCGCCCGGCGGGCCGGGCACCCCGGGGACTCCGGGCACCCCGGGCGGCGGCGCGGGCGGTCCCGGGTCCACGGTCGGTGACGGGTACGACCCGTACGCGGCCGACCGGCCGGGCAGCACCCGGGCCTTCCCGACGGCCGGCGACCCGTACCGGGGCGGCGCCCCGTACGGGCAGCAGCAGCCGCCCTACGGCCAGGGCCACGGCCAGGGCCCGGACCAGGGCCAGTACGGCTACGACGGCGGCGGCTACGGGCAGCAGCCGCCGTACGCCCAGGAGCAGCAGCCCCCGTACGGCCAGGACAACGTCACCGTCTACCGCGCCGGCGGCCAGTCCGCCCCGCACGTCAGCGGGCCCCGGCCGCAGTGGCGCGAACTGTTCGTCGGCATCTTCCGGACCCCGACCGCGATCTTCGACCGCACCCGCGACCACCAGGTCTGGCTGCCCGCCCTCAGCGTCTCGCTGCTGTACGGCGTGCTCGCGGTGCTCGGCATCGGGCTGACCCACGACGACATCGTCAACTCGACCTTCTCGGTGGCGCTGACCGGCCTGCTCGCCGCCGCCATCGGCTTCACGGTGGCCGGTGCCGTCTTCGGCGCGGTCACCTACGCGCTGGCCCGCCAGCTCGGCGGCGACGGCCCGTGGAAGTCGACGGTCGGCCTGGCCGCGCTGATCGGCTGGCTGACCGACGCGCCCCGGCTGCTGCTCGACCTGGTGCTGCCCTCGGGCAGTGCGGTGGTGCAGGTGGTCGGCTGGGCGACCTGGATGCTCTGCGCGTACCTGCTGACCACCATGGTCCGACGGGTGCACGACCTGCCCTGGGGCAAGGCGGCGGCCGCGGCGGCGCTGCAGCTGCTCGCGCTGCTGGTGCTGATCAAGCTGCCGACGCTCGGGTGACCGGGCGGCAGCGGCCGGCGTGATCAAGGTCCCTGCCGCCGGTGCGGGGCCGACAGGCAGAATGGTGGGCGGGTCCGGCCGGAAGGCCCGGGCCCGCCCACCCTCGTTCGTCGACCACCAGCGGAGCCAGCCATGACCCTCCCCACCACCCACGTCAGCTTCCCGGCCGGGGCGGTGACCGGGGAGTCCCCGGTGCTGGCGGTGCACCCGCTGGCGGACGGCCGGTACGCGGTGGTGACCACGGCGACCCCGTTCCACCCGCTCGACCACACCTGGCCCGACCAGCCGGCCGACCACGGCACCCTCACCGTCGACGGCACCGAGCTGGCCGTGGTGGACTGCCTCACCGGCGCGGTCGGCCCGGACGGCGGCGCTCCGCTGGTCGGCGCCGAGATCCCGGTCAAGCGCGGGGACGAGGAGTGGTCCTGGCTGGTCCTGCACGTCCTCGCCGCCGACCCCGGCGACCTCGTCGGCCGTACCGCCGCGCTCGCCGTCGACACCGAGCGCCGGGCCGCCCTGAGCGCCTCGCACAGCGGCTGCCACCTGCTCGCCCTCGCCCTGAACGCCGCGCTCGCCCCGCGCTGGCGCAAGGACCCGGGCCGCTCCGACGCCTTCGGCAACCCCGACTTCGACAGCCTCGCCATGGCGAGCTCGGTGATGGACACCCAGGCCAGCACCGACACCTACCGGCTCGGCAAGTCGCTCAAGAAGAAGGGCTTCACGGTCGACGCCACCGAGGAGTTCCCCGCCCTCGCCGACGCCCTGCCCGCCCTCACCGAGGCCGTCAACACCCGGCTCGCCGCCTGGGTCGCGGCCGACGCCCCGGTCCGGATCGACGTCCCCGGCCCCGAGCTGACCGCCCGCCGCCAGTGGCACTGCGAGCTGCCCGAGGGCGGCGCGCAGATCTTCTGCGGCGGCACCCACCTGCACCACCTCGGCGAGCTCGCCGAGCTGCGCACCGAGCTGCGGCTGTCCGAGGACGGCGCCGAGCTGGTCGCCGTCACCAGCCCGAAGCGGGCCTGACACCGCTCGGGCGGGGTTCTGTCGGCTGTCCGGCGCCGCCGGTTGTCCGGCGCCGCCCGCTCCGCAGCCGTCCGGAAACGCCGCGGGCGGCCACCCCCCGGTCGAGGGGGTGGCCGCCCGTCGTGCGTGCGCTCTGCCGCGGCGCGGTCAGACCTCGCTGCGGTGGAAGTTCAGGTACGAGCGGGACGGCGTCGGGCCGCGCTGCCCCTGGTAGCGCGAGCCGTAGCGCGCGGAGCCGTACGGGTGCTCGGACGGCGAGGAGAGCCGGAACAGGCACAGCTGCCCGATCTTCATCCCCGGGTAGAGCTTGATCGGCAGCGTCGCGACGTTCGACAGCTCCAGCGTCACGTGACCGCTGAAACCCGGGTCGATGAAGCCCGCCGTGGAGTGGGTGAGCAGGCCCAGCCGGCCCAGGCTCGACTTGCCCTCCAGCCGGGAGGCCACGTCGTCGGGCAGCGTGATGACCTCGTACGTCGAGGCCAGCACGAACTCGCCGGGGTGCAGGATGAACGCCTCGTCGCCGTCCGGCTCGACCAGCCGGGTCAGGTCCGGCTGCTCCTCGGAGGGGTCGATGTGCGGGTACTTGTGGTTCTCGAACACGCGGAAGAAGCGGTCGAGGCGCACGTCGATGCTCGACGGCTGGATCATCGACGGGTCGAACGGGTCGAGGGCGACCCGGCCCAGGTCGATTTCGGTCCGGATGTCCTTGTCAGAGAGCAGCACGCTTCGAGGTTACGTGCACGACGGGGCCCCGGACGAATCCGTCCGGGGCCCCGTGTCCTCCCGTCGGCCGTCAGGCCAGGAACTCAGCGGCCTCCAGCCGCATCGCCCGAGCCAGTTGGGCCGTCGACAGCTCCCGTACGTCGGCCGGCACCGAGTTCCGCAGCCGTCCGCACTGCGGACAGCGGATCAACCGCCCGGGCCCGAGCCGCCCGGGACCGAGGTTCTGCATCGGGAACGTGGTGGTGCTGAACAGGTGCCCCTCGGCACAACGAACGACGGTGCGCTGCTCCATCGATCCCCTTCCCATCCCTAACCCAGTACTCACCCGTACTCATCGCGCCCCGGCGGCCTGGCCCCGGGACAGCGTCACATTAGGGGATGTTCCGGACATTCCACACCATGGCTCGCCGCCCCGACCCCACACCCACCGGGGCACTCGCACGCGGCCCAAACAGTACGCTCCCTGCCCGCCCCCACCGGGCTCCGCCACGGCCCGGGGCCGGCCGTGCGACCACTGTCGCGGATGGGGTACAGTGACACTGGAATGAGCAGTCTCTGACGGCTCATCAGGCGGGCGTAGTTTAATGGTAGAACATGAGCTTCCCAAGCTTAGAGCGCGAGTTCGATTCTCGTCGCCCGCTCCAGCAGTAAAGCCCCAGGTCAGCGACCTGGGGCTTTTGCGTTGTCCGGGCACCGCCGCGGGGCGGGGCGGGGTTCAGGGGATGCCGACGGTCTTCCGGGCGTTGTTGACGGCGTCCAGTTCGGTCCCGGCGCCGTAGCCGTTCTCGTTCTCGGCGAGGTCGGCGAAGGTGGCTTCGGCGGCGAGCTTCCGCCGGTTGCGGTGGCCGTGAGGTGGAAGGCGCGGTCGGGGATGCCCGAGCCCCGCCGTGTCGGTTGTCCTTGCCCGTCCGGGGCCCTCTGGCGCAGTGCCGTCCGATCAAGTGATCATCTCTATGACGTTCTGTCATGTTCCATTGCCAGAGAGGGTGTTCACGATGTTGGTCGACTGGCCCACCGAGACGTTCGTGCTGCGACTGCACCGCATTCCCGGCCTGGTGGCCGGTGCTCCGGCGGGGAGCCCGGAGGGCACTGCCGTGGTGCTCGCGCCCGAGGCCGGCGGTGACGGTGAGCAGTGGGTGGCCGAGCGGTTCCGGGTGCTCAACCACCGGATCCGGCACGTCGCCACCGGCCTGTACCTGACCGCCGAGGAATCGAGCCGGGGTGCCGCGGTCACCCTGCGGCCCAAGTTCCCCGACACCGGCAGCGACTCCTCGTACTGGCGGCAGGCCTGGCGGGCCTTCGTCCAGCGCGACACCGGTCGGCTGATGGCCGTGCACGACTCCTCCAACTGCCTCCTCGGCCTGGCCGAACCGGCTGCCGAGCGGCCCGGCGGACCGCTGGTCCTGGAGAAGGGTGCCGGGGCCGAGGACCGGTCCTGCACCGCCTGGGCGCCCGCGCCCCTCGCACCGCCGAAGCCCGCACCGGCTCCGGTGCCGAAGGCCACCGACCTCCCGGTGGGGACGGGCCGGGTCCGGGTGCCGGCCCGCCGCTACGAGAAGCGCGTGCGGACCATCGAGCAGATCTTCGACGAGACCAGCTTCCGGGAGGTCCCCGGCGACCTCCTCACCCCGGGCACCCGCATCGAGACCTTCGACTTCGACCAGTACTCCCAGGGCGACTGGTACCAGGAGGGGCGGGAGGGGAGTCTCGTGACCTTCACGGACAGCTACGACACGGCGGGTGCCGTACGCAGGGCCTTCCACCGGTTGAAGGGGGAGCCCGCCCGCTACGTGGACTCCGGGGAGGTGGACGTCCACTACGTCCCGCCGAAGCTCGTCGCCCGCACCAACTTCCCCGCCGCCCTGTTCGACCGCATCGGTGGCAGCGACGCCATCTTCCGGACGCCGTACCGGCTGCCCAACGGGCACGGCTTCTACAACCAGCCGGAGCGCCGCGAGGGCCTCTACTTCCCCAAGCGGGACGGCGCCGGCACCGTCGTGCAGTGGAACAAGACCTGGATCGCGGACAACGACACCACGTCCAAGGTCTTCCTCTGCTTCGACGGCCGCTACTTCATCGACCAGATGGACGTCACCTGGGCGGACGACGCGAAGGGCTGACCCCGGATCCGGTGGGGCCCGGGGCGGGGAACTGTCCGTGCCCGGGGGCCGTCCAAGGAGTGATGGAATGCCTGCCCGGGTTGAACGCCGGGGGGAGTACGGAGGGCCCTGTGCAGTCAGGTGGTGCCGAGCTGAACCTGGGGTGCCCGGACGGGTTCCGCGCCGGCGCGGTGGCCGTGCCGGACTGGTGGCCGGTGTTGGCTCCGGATGTGACGGTCGATCAACTCGACGCCGGGGAACGGTGCGAGGAGCTGCTGCGGGAGACCGTGGAGGGCCTCCGGCCGGTGCCGGTGTGGCAGGAGGCGGTGCCGCGGGCGGGGGTGCGGTTGGCGGCGCCCGGGCGGCGCGGCGCCGAGGTGCTCTGGTACGTGACCCGCGGGCGGGACCTGTTGACCGTCGTGTCCCCGGGCCGGCGGGCGGAGTTGGCGGGCGCGGTGGAGCGGCAGTGGCGGCGGCGGGGGTGGACGATCACCTCGCTGAACGCCGGACGGGACCGGCCCGGGGTCGCCGCGACGACTCGGGAGGGTTCTCAACTGGTGCTGTGCTTCGGCGAGTTCGGTGAGATCCGAGTGACCGCGAGCCAGCTCGGGGTGGCCCGCTCGGAGCGGGTGCCCGAGCTGCCGGGAGCGGGTGAGCCCGATCCGGCTCCGCTGCCCTACGTGCACTGTGCGTACTGGAGCGCACTGGTGTGACGGGCGGGGGCGGGTTACGGGGGAGGCGTGGAGCGAGTCCCCCCGGACCCGCTCCACGCCGCCACGTCGCGCGGCTTCGGCGCTGCCGCTCCCCCCGACACCCCGGCAGCCTCGCCGTTCCCCCCTGCACCACCCTCCGGCGAGAGCGTCCGCACAGACCCGGCGAGTCCCCACCCCCGGGGACGTCGTGCTCTCACGCTAACAAACCGCGTGGTTGGTTTGTCAATAGTGGGATCCACGAAAAATCCACAATCGTGGCGATGTGGTCGGGCCGGTGTGATGGGCGTCCCACCAGGCAGTTGTGACCTCGCCGGGGTGGTGGGCGGCCGGGCCGCACGCTCCCGGACGCGCGCAGCGCGCGGCCCGGAACCCGACATTCCATGCATCATGACAGCACGGAGTGACACCGCGCGAGTGCCCAGCGCAGCGGAGGAGCGGGCTCCGGAGAGCCGGGGCGGTCAGCGCAGCAGCCGGCGCTCCTTGGCCACCGCCACCGCGCCCGCCCGGGTGTCCACGCCCAACTTGTCGTAGATCCGGCCGAGATGGGTCTTCACCGTCGCCTCGCTGATGAACAGCGCCCGGGCGATCTCCCGGTTGCCCAGCCCCTGCGCCAGCTGTTCGAGGATGTCCTGCTCGCGCTCGGTGAGCTGCGGCGAGGGCGCCCGCATCTGCGCCATCACCCGGGAGGCGACCGGCGGGGAGAGCACCGTCCGGCCCCGGGCGGCCGCGTGGACGGCGGCGAACAGCTCCTCCGGCCGCTCGGCCTTCAACAGGTAGCCGGTGGCGCCGGCCGCGATGGCCCGGGTGATGTCGGCGTCGGTGTCGTACGTGGTGAGGACCAGGACGTGCGGTCCGCCCGGGGCGGCGGTGATCCGCCGGGTGGCCTCCACGCCGTCGATGCCCTCGCCGAGCTGGAGGTCCATCAGCACGACCTGCGGGGCCAGTGCGGCCGCCAGCGCGACGGCCTCCTCCCCGGTGCTCGCCTCGCCGACCACCTCGATGTCGCCCGCGCTGGCGAGCAGCGCCAGCAGGCCCGCCCGGACCACCGCGTGGTCGTCGCAGACCAGCAGCCGGACGCCGGCGGAACCGGTGTCCGGTGCGTCGCTCGACGGGGTGCGCGCTGCGTTCATCGGTGCTCCAGGGGGATCGCGGCGGAGACGACGGTGCCCTCGCCGGGGGTGCTCTCCACGGTCAGCGTGCCACCCAGCTGCCGCAGCCGGGCGCGCATGGCCGGCAGGCCGTACCCGCGGGTGCCGCCGGTCGCGCGGTACCCACCCGCCGTCGGATCGAAGCCCCGGCCGTCGTCGGCGACGTCCAGCACGGCCTGGTTACCCAGGAAGGACAGGGTGATCGCGGCCGTCGAGGCCCCGGCGTGCTCCCGGACGTTGGCCAGCGCGCCCTGGGCGATCCGCAGCAGCGCGGACTGCACGGCCGCCGGCAGCGGGACGGGCGTGCCGTCCAGGTGGAAGCGGACCGGCAGCCCGCTCTCGGCGGACTCCCGTTCGGCGAGCGCCCGCAGCGCGCGGTCCAGGGTGCCGCCGTCGGCGAGCTCGGCCGGGGCGAGGTCGTGGACGAAGCGGCGGGCCTCGGCGAGGTTGCGGGCGGCCACCTCGGCGGCGGTGCGGACGTGGGTGCGGGCGGTCGCCGGGTCGGCGTCCCAGGTGCGGTCGGCGGCCTGCAGCAGCATCTGCTGGCTGGACAGGCCCTGCGCCAGGGTGTCGTGGATCTCCATCGCCAGCCGCTCGCGCTCGGCGAGCGTGCCCTCGCGCCGTTCGGTGGCGGCGAGTTCGCGCCGGGTACGGACCAGGTCGGCGATCAGCGCGCGCTGCCGGGCGGCCTGCCGGGCCATGAACAGGAACACCCCGGTGGCCAGCGCGGCCACCGCGGGCGGCAGCAGGACGAGGGTGGCGTCCGCCGTGCCGGGCAGCCGGACCTCGGCGCTCACCACCAGCAGCGTCAGGGCCGCCACCAGCGGGATCGCCGCCTTCGCGGGCAGCGCCCGCAGCCCGGTGTAGATCAGCGGGACGGCGCACCAGGCGAAGCTCGGCGCGAGCAGCACCAGCACCACCCAGAGCGCGACCACCAGCGCCAGCGTCCACCGGCGCGGCCGGCCCGGCGGGGTCGGGCGGCGGTGGTCGAGCCAGGAGGCGGCCGGCTGGGCGACGGCCAGGGCTGCGCTCAGCCCGATCACCCAGGGGATCCGGGGGCTGTCGGCGTGGTGGGTGAGGTAGCGGCTGAGCGCGGCGGCGAGCAGCAGCAGGAAGGCGGAGTCCAGCAGCAGCGCCAGCCGTCCGGCGTCCGGGTCACCGGCGTCGCGCCCGCCGGGGGGCGGACCGGCGGACGGGCGGGGCTGCTGCACGGGGGGCTCCTGGCGCTACGGGCTCCGGACGGGGCTCGGCCGACGACCCACGGGGAGGCTGGCCGACGCCCGAGCAGTGTCGGGCGGGGCAGGGCGGGTGGAGTGGTACGGGCCGGCGCCCGCTGCACCGACCTGCGCCGATCCCTCGATGCTGACCCGTCCGGCCCGGTCCCGCATCAGCCGATCGGTTGACGCCGGCGTCCCCCATCATGCCCGGACGGTCGCGCCGGACCGTCGATGCCGCGCACCCGGATCCGGCCGGAGGATCGGAGCAGAGCCGGGCGGTCCCCCCGCCGCCCGGCCCCGGACCCGCCGCGGACCCCGCGGACCCGCCGTCCCGTTGAGGAGCTGGACCATGAAGAAGACCTCCGTGCGCACCCGGGTGCTGACCGGCACCGCCGCCGTCGCCGCGCTCGCCGCCGCCGGCGTCGGCGCCGTCTCGGCCAGCGCCGAGACCACCGAGACCCCGGCCTCCCCGGCCGCGGTGAAGGCCGACGCCCAGAACAGGAACCTCGCCCAGAGCACCGGCCTGACCGTCGACGCCGCCACCCGCGCCGCCCAGGCCGCCCTGGACGCGGCGACCAAGGCCGGCCAGCACGTCTCCGTCGCCGTGGTCGACCGGGACGGCGTCACCCGCGTGCTGCTCAAGGGCGACGGCGCCGGCCCGCAGGCCCCGGAGTCGGCCGAGCGCAAGGCCTTCACGGCGGTCTCCTGGAACGCCCCGACCTCGGAGCTGGCCAAGCGCCTGGCCCAGGCCCCGAACCTCAAGGACATCCCCGGCACGCTGTTCCTGGCGGGCGGCGCCCCGGTGCAGTCCAAGGGCGCTCCGGTCGCCGGCATCGGTGTCGCGGGCGCGCCCAGCGGCGACCTGGACGAGCAGTTCGCGCAGGCCGGCGTGGCCGCCCTGGCGAAGTGACCCGCCCCGCCCGGTCGGCCCGCCGCCGGGGCCGGCCGGCCGGGCGAACTCCCGTACCCGGCACCCGCCGTGCTCCCGGGCGACGGCCCGCGGCGGACTCGTTCGGGTGAACAAGGGGAGGGTCGCCGCAGAACAGGCGGTGACCCTTTGAAAAGCCGGTGTCGTTGTCAGTGCCGCGTGGCAGGCTTCCCGGTATGACGGCGTGGACCCTCAACGACATCGAACGTGCGATCCGCTCCTCCTGGGGTGTCGACACCTGCGCGCCCGAGGACCAGGCCCGCTGGCGTCCCGACAATCCCGCCCGCGGCCAGTGCGGGGTGACGGCCATGGTGGTGCACGACCTGCTCGGCGGCGAGCTGATGATGGGCGAGGTCCACGTCGACGGGGTCCGGACGGACCTCCACTGGTGGAACCGCTTCGCCACCGGCTTCGAGATCGACCTCACCCGGGAGCAGTTCGACCCGAACGAGCTGGTCGGCCCCGGCCGCCCGGTCGCCCGCCCGGCCCGCCCCGGCCGGCTCCAGGCCCAGTACGAGCTGCTGCGCCACCGCGTGGTCGCCGAGCTGGAGCGCGGCGCCTCGGCCGGCCGCCTCCGCCGCCCGGCCCGGGTCGCGTAGCCGCCCGGCCGGGGCGGCCCGCCCGTCCGGGGAGTCCTGGACATCCCCGGCCCGCCGGACTCCCCTGACGTACAGTCGCTCCCGGACGGACCAACGTACGGGTGACGGCGGCGGACGGAGTGCGCGGATGAGCGGGGCGACGGTCGGTTTCGTGGGGCTGGGCGCGATGGGGCAGGGCATGGCCGGCAGCCTGCTGCGCGCCGGCCACTCCGTACGGGTCTGGAACCGCTCGCCCGAGCCGGTGGCCGCCCTGGTGGCCCTGGGCGCCGAGGCGGCCGGCTCGCTCGCCGAGGTGTTCGCCGCCGACACGGTGGTCTCGATGCTGGCCAACGACCAGGCGGTCGAAGGGCTGCTGCTCGACCCGGGGCTGCTGGCGGGCGCGAAGGCGACCCTGCACGTCAACATGGCCACCGTCTCGCTCGCACTGGCCGAGCGGGCCGAGGAACTGCACGCCGGGCACGGCATCGGCTACGTCGCCGCGCCCGTCCTGGGCCGGCCGCCGGTCGCGGCGGCGGGGAAGCTCAACATCCTGGTCGCGGGCGCACCCGAACTGCTGGACCGCGCCGAGCCCCTGTTCGCCGCGATGGGCGAGCGCAGCTGGCACTTCGGCGACCGCCCCGGGCAGGCCAACACCGCCAAGATCAGCACCAACTTCCTGTTGGCCTGCGCGATCGAGTCGATGGCCGAGGCGTGCAGCCTGGCCGAGGCCCACGGGGTCCGGCCCACCGACCTGGTCGAGATGCTCAGCAGCACGCTCTTCCCCGGGCCGGTCTACTCCGGCTACGGCTCGATGGTGGCCGAGCGCCGCTACGAGCCGGCCGGGTTCCGGCTGCCGCTCGGTCTCAAGGACGTCGGCCTGGCCCTGGAGGCCGGGGCCGCGCGGCACGTCCCGCTGCCCTTCGGCGGCATCCTGCGGGACGCCTTCCTGGACGCGCTGGCGCACGGCGACGGCGAGAAGGACTGGGCGGCCGTCGCCGAGGTCGCCCGCCGCCGGGCCGGGCTGCCGGCCTGACCGGCCGCCGGAGCCCCTGGCCGGGGCCGGAACCCCTGGCCGACCGCCGGAACCCCTGGCCGGGGCCGCGGAATACCCGGCGGTCCGCCGGTGCTCGCTCGGGTGTCCACAGCACCTGACAGGGGGAGTACCGATGACCGACCAGCCGTCCGACGCCGGGGCGCCGCGCCGTTTCCTGTTCCTGGACGCGAGCTCGCGCGTCGGCGGGAACACTCAGCAACTCGCCCGGCTGGCCGCCGAGTCGAGCCTGCCCGAGGGCGCCGAGCAGCAGTGGCTGCGGCTCGACGAGCACCCGCTGCCGCCCTTCCAGGACCTCCGGCACACCGGTGACGGCCGCTACCCGGAGCCGGTCGGGCACGAACGGACGCTGTTGGAGGCCACCTTGGCGGCCACCGACCTGGTCCTCGTCGCGCCGCTGTACTGGTACACGATGCCGACCAGCGCCAAGCTCTACCTCGACTACTGGTCGGCCTGGTTCCGGGTGCCCGGGCTGGCCTTCCGGGACGGCATGCGCGGGGGCACCCTGTGGGACGTCACCGTGCTGGCCGGGACGGAGGAGCACGTCGAGCCGCTGATCGGCACCCTCAAGCTGACCGCCGAGTACATGGGGATGCGCTGGGGCGGCGCGCTGATCGGCAACGGGACCAAGCCGGGGGACGTCCTGCGCGACGAGCGGGCGCTGATCGCGGCCAAGTCCTTCTTCGCGGGCTGATCCGACCGGAGACGGCTGGAGGCGGCCCGGGGCAGTCCGGGCCGCCTCTGCGCGGACCGACGGATTCAAGCCACCCGGGCCCGTGCGCTACTGTCTTCGCGGGCGTGTACCCGTCACTTTGCGGTCGTCCTTTGCCGAGGTGCAAAAGCCCTACCGTCGGACGGAGTTGGGCGATTCGGGCGCCCCGGGCCCGGTCGTGGAACGGAACCGGGCACCCGCCTTCCGAAGTGGCCGAATCGTTCGGTACTCTCCGTCGGAATTTCAGCTTCGCGGGGGAGTGGCGGCACCCACAGCCGCCCCCTCGCGCCCGGGCCTCGCCCGGACACTTCCGTGAGGTCTCCTTGTCCATACGTCGCAGTCTTGCCCTGGCCGGCGTCGCCGCGCTCACGTCCTCGCTGGTGCTCACCGGCGCCCAGGGCGCCATGGCCGTCGGCTCCACCGGCACCCCGTCCGCCGCAGCTCAGGCCGCGCAGGCGAACCACCAGAACCTCGACCTCTCGGTGCGGGGCGTCCCGGACACCTTCGTCGCCGGCGGTGACGCCCGCGTCTTCTCCTACCGGATCCAGAACTCGGCGAAGAACGACTTCGTCGCCTTCCCGCTCCTGAAGTTCAAGAACAAGGCCGGCTCGCTCAAGGCCAAGGACCTCAAGGTCGAGTACCAGCTGCCGGCCGGCCTGCCCGGCGGCGGCACCTGGCGGACCGGCTCGATCGCGCCCGGTGGCGGCGACGGCGACGACAGCGCCGTGCTGATCCTGCTCGGCGGCGTGAACGACGGCGGCCCCGCCGACGACGCGCTGCTCTACCTCGCCCCCGGCAAGCGGATCGACATCGACGTCCGGGTCTCCTTCACCAAGGACACCCCGCTGGGCAAGGCCGGCGTCGTCCCGGTGGTCTTCTCGGCCAACGCCGACGACGAGTCCGACAACGGCCACTTCAGCTGCGACGGCATCAAGGGCGCCGGCTTCACCATCAAGGCCGGTGGCGGCGGCAAGCCCACCCCGACCCCCACGCCCACCAAGACCGGCAAGCCGACCCCGACCACCAGTGCGTCGCCCTCGGCCACGACCACGGGGACCCCCACCACGGCGCCGACCACCCCGGCCCCGACCACTCCGGCGCCGACCACCTCCGCGCCGACCACCCCGGCCACCGGCACCGCCTCGCCGTCGGCCTCCCCGACCGACTCCGGCGCGCCGGCCACCCCGGCCCCGACCGCCAGCAGCACCGACGTGCAGCAGCCGATCGACTTCCCGGTGGACGTGCCGAAGGTCACCCCGCCGAAGATCACCCCGGCCGTCGTCACCAAGGCCAAGACGGCCGCCGCCGACGCCGGCAAGACCCTCGCCACCACCGGTGGCGGTGACGACACCACCATGATCGCGGCCGCCGGTGGCGCCGTCCTGGTCGCCGGTGTCGGCACCCTCGTGGTGCTCCGCCGCCGCAAGGCCGGCCAGCAGGGCTGATCCGGGGCCGACCCGGGCCCGCCCGGAGCGGCTCCCGCTCGATCGACCCCGTGCCGCCCGGCCGCCGCCGGGGACGGACCTCCCGTCCCCGGCGGCGCGGCGCCGCCGCCCCCCGAGGGGCTGCGGCGACGGGCGGCACGGGCGGTTCTCCTCCGTCACATAGGATGTCCGGCCGGAGGGGGCGGAACGGCGGGGAGAGGTACAGGTGCGGGGAGATCGCACGGCACGGGCCACCACCGACTACGAAGCCACGACCGGTCGGATCGCGGGTCTACCGCTCCGCCGGCACCACGTGCTGCTGACAGCGTGGACGGTGCTCTGGTTCTTCCTGGTGGAGCCCAGCGGCGGCTTCTCCTGGCACTACCTGCGCCAGGGCGAACAGCTGCTGTTCAGCGGCCAGCCCGACGGCGGCCTCTCGCTCTACGCCCACCACCCCGAGCTGCAGATCGGCCCGGTCAGCCTGGCCGCCGCCCGGCTCACCGCCCCGTTCTCGCCGCACGTCGGCCAGCTGATCGCCGAGGCGGCGAGTGCCGGGCTCGGCCTGGTGATGCTGGTGCTGGTCGGCCGCACCGCCGCCCTGTACTACCTCGGCACCGGCACCAACCACCGCCGGCTCCAGCAGCGGCTGCTGATCGCCGGGCTGGCGTTCATCCCGATGTGGGTCGAGGTGTCCGTCCGCTTCGCGCACCTGGACGACGTCCTCGCGCTGTTCTTCACCACCCTCGCCGCGCACGCCCTGGCCCGCGGCAAGCCCGTCCAGGTCGCGGTGTTCCTGGCCCTGGCGGTCGATTCCAAGCCCTGGGCGCTCGCCTTCGCCCCGCTGATCCTGGCCCTGCCCCGGCCCGCCTGGCTGCGCACCGTGCTCTGGTTCTGCCTGCTGGTCGCGGTCGCCTGGCTGCCGTTCTACCTGGGCAACCTGGACACCATGGCGGCGGCCAAGTTCACCATCCCGAACCAGCCCGCCTCCGCGCTGCGCTGGTTCGGGGTCACCGACCCGGCCACCCCCTGGTGGGACCGTCCGACCCAGTTCGCGCTGGGCATCGGCCTCGGCTGCGTGGCCGTCTGGCGCGGGCGCTGGCCGGCCGTGGTGCTGCTCGGGGCGGACGCCCGGATCCTGCTCGACCCGAGCGTCTACACGTACTACACGGCCTCGATCCTGCTCGGCACCCTGCTCTGGGACGCGGTCGGCCAGAAGCGGCTGGTCCCGTGGTGGAGCTGGATCGCGCTGGCGGCGCTGTACGGCGGCACACTGTTCCTGCCGTCCGACGCGGCCCGCGGCTTCGTCCGGCTCGCCTTCGTGGTGGTCTCCGCCGCGTACGTGCTGCTCTGGCCCACCCAGCAGTCCCGCCGGCCGCGGCCACCGGCCCAGGGCGGCGGGGAGGGCCGCCGGCGCTCCGCCCGGCGGCGCGAGCGGGAGCTGGTCGACGCCTGAGGCCTCCCGGAACACGGCTTGACCCTCACGCGACGTGAGAGCGGAGGGTGGTGGTCACCACCAGGGAGGAGCTCCGGATGAACGGGGACGAGGGCTACGCGGTCGGCGCCGTGGCGAAGATCGCCAAGGTGACCGTCCGCACCCTGCACCACTACGACGAGATCGGACTGCTGTCCCCCGCGGGACGCACCCGGGCCGGCTACCGCCGGTACGTGGACGCCGACCTCGACCGGCTGCAGCAGATCCTGTTCTACCGCGAGCTCGGATTCGCCCTGGAGGAGATCACGGCGATCCTGGACGACGACTCGGTCAGCCCGACCGAGCACCTCCGGCGTCAGCACCGGCTGCTGACCGACCGGATCGGCCACCTCCAGGAACTCGCCACCGCCGTCGAACACGCCATGGAGGCACGCAGGATGGGCATTCAGCTGAGCCCGGAGGAGAAGTTCGAGA
This sequence comes from Kitasatospora sp. NPDC056076, assembly GCF_042266305.1. Taxonomy (NCBI): domain Bacteria; kingdom Bacillati; phylum Actinomycetota; class Actinomycetes; order Kitasatosporales; family Streptomycetaceae; genus Kitasatospora; species Kitasatospora sp. NPDC056076. The sequence goes on along the minus strand of NZ_JBHJWG010000002.1, from coordinate 135,269 downwards.
TCTTCGGCGAGGGCTACCGCGAGGAGTGGGAGCAGGAGGCCGAGCAGCGCTGGGGGAAGACCGAGGCCTGGGCCGAGTCCCAGCGGCGCACCGGCGCCTACACCAAGGCCGACTGGCAGCGGATCCAGGAGGAGATGGCCGGGCTCAACGCCCGCCTGGTCGCGGCCGTCACCGCCGGCGACCCCGCCGACGGCACCGCGGCCATGGACCTCGCCGAGGAGCACCGGCAGCACATCTGCCGGAACTTCTACGACTGCACGTACACCATCCACCGCGGCCTGGCCTGCCTCTACGTCGAGGACCAGCGCTGGACCGCCACCTACGAGGAGCTGGCCCCCGGGCTGGCGCAGTGGCTGCACGACGCCGTCGTGGCCAACGCCGACCGGCACGAGAAGGCGTAGCGCAGGCGCCCGCTACGCGACCCCGCGCCCGAAGGAGCGCCGGTAGGCGGTCGGTGAGGTGCGCATCACCCGGCCGAAGTGGTGGCGGAAGGTCGCGGCGCTCTCGAAGCCGACCGCCACGGCGACCTCCTCCACCGAGCCCTCCGGCGACTCCAGCAGCGTCAGACTGGCCGCGATGCGCTGGGTGACGACCCAGCGCATCGGGCTGGTGCCGTTGCGGGCGGTGAAGTGCCGCAGGTACGAGCGGTCCGACATCCGGGCGGCCCGGGCCAGCACCGAGACGGTGAGCGGCTCGGCCAGGTGGTCCAGCGCCCACTGCATGCTGCGGGCGACCCCGTCCTCGTCCTCCTCGACCGGACGGACCGCGGCCTCGATGAACTGCGCCTGCCCGCCGTCCCGGTGCGGCGCCACCACGAAGCGGCGGGCCACGCTGTTGGCCACCTTGGCGCCGTGGTCCCGGCGCACCAGGTGCAGGCACAGGTCGATCCCGGCGGCGCTGCCCGCGCTGGTCAACACGTCGCCGTGGTCGACGTACAGCACGTCCGGGTTGACCCGCACCCGCGGGTAGCGCTGCTGGAGGAGGTCGGCGTACCGCCAGTGGGTGGTCGCCTCCTTGCCGTCCAGCAGTCCGGCGGCGGCCAGCGCGAAGGCGCCCGAGCAGATCGAGACGATCCGGGCGCCGCGCTCGTGCGCCGTCCGCAGCGCCTCGACCAGGCCGGGGGAGACGTCGCCGCCGAAGGCGTTGCGCACGCCGGGGACGATGACGGTGTCGGCCGCGGCGAGTTCGTCCAGGCCGTGCCGGGCGGTCAGCGCGAAGCCGCCCACCGCGTCCAGGGGCGTGCCCGGCCGGTCCGCGCACACCTTCAGCCCGTACCAGGGCGCGGCCAGCAGCCCGCCCAGCTCGGGCCGGGCCAGCCCGAACACCTCGACCACCACGCCGAGTTCGAACGGTGCCATGCCCTCGAAGGCGTACACCGCGAGGTCGTGCACGGGCTCCGGGCGGCGGCCGATGGTGACGGCCACCGGCCGCGGCCGGACGGACGCGGCCGCGTCGACCGGCTCCTCGACGTACTGCTCGGCCATGCGAACCCCCTGCTCACGGGTGCCGGAACTGCCGGTGAGTGTAGTCGTCGCGGCCCGCCCCGAACTTCCCGCGAACTTCCCGCGAATCCCCCTGCAACCTCCACCCGCGCCGCACGTCCATCACTACGGGGGCGGAGGGATCCGGGTCGGACGCGGCTGCGAGGATCTCCCCGATCACGATCTTGATCAGGTGCCTGACGGTCCGGCGAGCACGCCGCCCACCGTCCCGGGGGAAAGCAGAACCGCACATGTCCATGGCCATCGGCCCGATCGCCGCGCCACGGTGGGGGCGCGGCTTCTCCGTCCGCGCGGCCCGCGGAGTCCGGGGCGCGGTCGTCGCGCTGTTCGGTGCGCAGGAGGCCGGTGCGCCGGACTCCGTGCTCACCGTCGAGCAGCAGCAGCCGGCGCAGCGCCGCTCCGGCTTCCGGCTGGTGCGCGGCGGCCGCGGTCCCGCGGAGGACCGGCCCACGCTGACCGACCTGTACCACGCCCACCGGCTGGGCCTGGTCCGGATGGCGGTCCTGCTGGTCGACCACCAGGACCTGGCCGAGGACGTCGTGCAGGAGGCCTTCACCCAGCTCTACCAGCGTCACGGCGAGCACCTGGACGACCTCGACAACGCACTCGGGTACCTGCGGACCTCGGTGGTCAACGGTGCCCGCTCGATGCTGCGCCGCCGCCGGACCGCCCGGGAGTACGTGCCCCCGCACGAGGCGGACGCCCCCTCCGCCGAGGACCACGCGGTGCTCAACGACGAGCACCGACGGGTGCTCGTCGCCTTGCAGGAGTTGACCCCCCGCCAGCGTGAGGTGCTGGTGCTGCGCTACTGGTCCGACATGTCGGAGGCGCAGATGGCCGAGACCCTGGGGCTCTCCCGGGGCGCCGTGAAGTCCACTGCCAGCCGGGCCCTGGACGCCCTGGAGAAGCACCTGGAGAAGGTTCGATGACCGACAAGTTCCCCCGCCCGGGCGGCGGTGACGGCGGTGGGCCGGCCGAAACCGCGACCGAACGGCTGCTCCGCGAGGCGATGGACGCCCGGGCGTCCCTGATCACCGTCCACGGCCTGCGCCCGGCCGCGCCCCCGCGGGGCCGGGTCCGCAGGCTCCGCCCGGTGTACCTGACCGCCGTGCCGGTCCTCGCCCTGGCCGCCTCCCTGGGGATCGGCCTGCTCGCCTTCCACGGCGACCCGGTCGCCAAGCAGGACGTCCCCCCGCCCCCGGCCGCGAGCATCACCGCGCCCCCGACCCCCGGCCCGGACGCGACCCCCACCCCGGACGCCTCGCCCACCCCGGCCGGCACCGCCCCCACCACTGGCGGTCCCGCCGCGGACCGGCCGCTCTCCGACCTCGTCCCGTCCTCGTCCGGCTCGGGCGTGCCGACCGGGCCGGGCACGCCGTACACCTTCCGCGGCGTCAAGTTGAAGGTGCCGGCCGGCTGGAAGGCCGTGCCGCTCTCGGACCAGGCGGTCTGCCTGCTGAGCCCGGGCGCGCCGACCGATCCGCAGCGGAACTGGTCGTCGGCGGTGTGCGCGCCGTACGGCGTCCAGGTCACGGTCTACAACTCGGCGGGCGAACTCCAGGGCGGTGCCTGGCCGACGACGGCCGACCTGGACGCCCCGGCCGGCTGGGCGCACCAGGGCAGTTGCCCGGTCTGGGGCAACCCCCACCCGCCGGCGGCGGGCGAGATGAACAGCGCGGGGCCGACGAAGAGCGCGGTCACCGTGGCGGGGAGTCCCGCGGTCAGGTCGCAGTGGCAGGTCACCTGCGGCAGCGACTCCTTCACGACCCAGCTGTGGGCCCTGCCCAAGGACCAGGTCTTCGTCTCGGCACAGGGGCTCAGGTCCGACTACCAGCCCGGGCTGACGGCCATCGTCAACAGCCTGGACCCGAGCGGCCACCAGGCCCCGGCAGCGGCGGAGCCCGGCCCGAACGACCTCGCGGTCAGCATCGACGGCCTCTCCTCCGGCCAGCAGATGCGGATCGGCAGCGCGGTCGCCACCTTCTCGGTGACCTTCCGGAACACCGGACAGGGCACCTACGACCAGGTCCAGCCGCTGCTCTTCACCGACCGCTACGGGGGCACGCCGACCGCGCCCGGCCAGCAGCTGCCCAACGACGGCAAGCTGGAGGTGCAGACGGACGGCGGCTGGTCGGTCCGGGCGATGTCCCGGGGGAGCGACACGTCCTACGCGGTGGCGCAGGACCAGGACGTCTTCTCGCTGGGCCCGGGGCAGAGCAGGCGGCTGACCTATCGGCTGACGATCGGGCCCAAGGACGGGACCGGGGACATGCCGCTGAGGGCGCAGGCCCTGGTGCCGTACCGCGGCAGCGGCGACCTGACCGTGCTCGGGCACCAGGACATCGCGCTCAGGATCGTCCAGTAGCGCGCAGGGCCCGGCCTCCCCGCGGTGGGGAGGCCGGGCCCCGGCGCGGCCTCGGGTTCGGGCTCAGGCTCAGGCCAGCGAGGCCATCCAGGCCTCGACCTCGTCGCCGCGCCGCGGCAGCCCGGCCGAGAGGTTCTCGTTGCCGTCGGCGGTGACCAGGATGTCGTCCTCGATCCGGACGCCGATGCCGCGGTACTCCTCGGGCACGGTCAGGTCGTCCTGCTGGAAGTACAGGCCGGGCTCGACGGTGAGCACCATGCCGGGCACCAGCAGGGCGTCGACGTGCTCCTCGCGGCGCGAGTGGGCGCAGTCGTGGACGTCCAGGCCGAGCATGTGGCCGGTGCCGTGCAGGGTCCAGCGGCGCTGCAGGCCGAGCTCCAGGACCTTCTCGACGTCGTACACCGAGGCGTCCAGCAGGCCCCAGGCGAGCAGCCGCTCGGCGAGGACGCGCTGCGAGGCGTCGTGGAAGTCGCGGAAGCGGGCGCCCGGGCGGACCGCGGCGATGCCGGCCTCCTGGGCGTCGTACACCGCGTCGTAGATCTTCCGCTGCAGCTCGGTGAAGGAGCCGCTGATCGGCAGGGTGCGGGTGACGTCGGCGGTGTAGAGGGTGTGGGTCTCCACGCCGGCGTCCAGCAGCAGCAGCTCGCCGGGGCGGACGTCGCCGTCGTTGCGGACCCAGTGCAGGGTGGTGGCGTGCGGGCCGGCCGCGGCGATGGTGCCGTAGCCGACGTCGTTGCCCTCGACCCGGGCGCGGCGCCAGAAGGTGCCCTCGATCCAGCGCTCGGAGGTGGCGACGGCCTGCCCGAGCTCGCGCACCACGTCGGTGAAGCCGTTGACGGTGGCGTCGCAGGCGGCGCGCAGCTCGCCGATCTCCCACTCGTCCTTGACCAGGCGCAGGCCGCTCAGGAACTCCTTGAGGTCGGCGTCCTTGTCGGCGTCCAGCACCTCGGCGAGCGCGGCCTCCAGGCCGGCGTCGTAGCCGCGGACGATCCGGGTCGGCACGGCGGAGTCCTTGGCGCGCTCGGCCAGCTCCTCGGCGGCCTTGCGGACGTCGCGGGCGGGCAGGCCGAGCAGCTGCTCCTGCTCGGTCAGGCTGTGCCGGCGGCCGACCCACAGCTCGCCGTAGCCGTCCAGCCAGAACTCGCCGTTCCCGCGGTCCGAGCGGGGCAGCAGGTAGAGGGTGAACTCGTGGCCGGCGTCGCCGGTCGGCTCGCCGACCAGCACCGCGTCCTCGGTCCGGTCGCCGGTGAGGTGCACGTACTCGCTGGCGGCGCGGAAGTTGTAGTCGGTGTCGTTGGAACGCACCCGCAGGTTGCCGGCCGGGACGACCAGGCGCACGCCCGGGTGGGCGGCGGACAGCGCGGCACGGCGCGCGGCGGCGTACGGGGCCTGGGCGACCGGGGTGAGGCCGTGCAGCTCGGTGTCGGCCCAACCGGTCCTCATCGAGGCGGACAGCTCGTCCGAGATCTCGCCGTAGAGGCCGTTCTTGCGGCCCTTGAACGGCGGCGGCTCCTCGCCGCCCTCGGCCTCGGGGTTCTCGGCCACTGCGGGGGTCCGGTCCTCGGTCACGTGCAACGCCTCCTTGGGGGTGGTACCGCCGCCCTCGGGGGAGGTGTCGGGTCGCGACACGCGCGGGCGGCCGTGCGTCCATGGTACGGACGCCCGGCCGCCCGCCCGTCCGGGGTTCGTATACCTACTCGAAGCGCGCGGCCAGCAGCATCAGGTCGTCGGTGGCCGGGGAGGCGTCCGGGGCGGGGCAGACGGCCAGCAGGTGGGCGCAGAGCCGCTCCGGGTCGATCCGTACGTCGCGCGGGGCGTCGGCGGCGGCCCGGCGCAGGTTGGCCTGGCCGGCGTGCAGGGTCGGGCCGCAGCGGCGGGCCAGGCCCTCGGTGTAGAGCAGCAGGGTGTCGCCGCGCCCGGCGGTGAGCTCGACCCCGGGGGCCTCCCAGCAGGCCAGCATGCCGAGCGGGGCGGAGAGCGAGGTCTCCACGAACTCGGCGCCGTGCCGGCCGACCAGGACGGGCGGGCAGTGCCCGGCCCCGGCCAGGGTGATCCGGCGGTCCTCGGGTTCGACCCAGGCGTAGACGGCGGTGGCGGTGCGGGTCGGCTCGGTGGTCTTGAGCAGCAGTTCCAGGTCGCCGAGGACGGAGACCGGGTCCTCGCCCTCCAGCACCGCGTACGCCCGCAGCGCGGCCCGGATCCGGCCCATCGCGGCGGCCGCGCCGGGGGCGGAGCCGGGGCCCGCGCCGGGGCCGTCGCCGGAGACCGAGCCGACGGTGAGGCCGACGGTGCCGTCCGGCAGCGGGATGGCGTCGTACCAGTCGCTGCCGCTGGAGCGGTCCAGGCCGGCCGGGACGAGCCGGGCGGCCAGTCGCAGTCCGGGGGTCTGCGGGAGGTGGTCCGGCAGCAGGCCGCGGCGCAGCGCCTCGGTGGTGCGCAGGGTGCGTTCCGCCTCCAGCTGCTTGGCGAGCAGCGGGGCGGCGATCTCGCAGTAGTGGCGGGCGAGTTCGCGCTGGCAGTCGGTGGGCTGGGCGGGCCGGTCGTAGAACCAGACGGCGGCGGCGAGCGGGCCGTCCTCGACGGTGGCGAGCGGGAGGCCGTAGGCGCCGCCGAGGCCGAGGTGGACGGCGAGTTCGCGCAGCCGGGCGCCGACGGCCGGGTCGTCGGCGAGGTCGGCGGAGTGCAGCTGTTCGGGGCGGTCGTGCTCGCTCAGCAGCCGGGCGAGCAGGCTCTGTTCGGTCGGGACGGTCTCCAGGGCGCCGAGGCTGGCCCGGTCCAGGCCGAGGCCGACGGGCTGGCCGGTGCCGCCGCCCGGCAGCAGGGTGACCAGGACGCCGCGGTCGGCGCCGAGCAGGGCGGCGCCGGAGGCGAGCACGGCGTCCAGGGTGGCGGTGGTGCCGCGGGCGCGGGCGAGCCGCTCGGTGTGCTCGTACAGGCTGGTGATATCGGACAGGCGTCCGGCCAAACGGTCCTGCACCGTGCTGGACGGTGCCGCGGGGCCGTCGGCGCCGCCGTCCGGCGCGTCGGTGGGGCCGGGCAGGTCCGGCGGCGGGTCGAGGACGGTGAGCCCGCCCGCACAGCCGGTCTCACCCGGCTCTGCGGGCGGCGTCGACGGCTGGGCGGCCGACGCGTGGGACTTGGTCATGCCGCCACTCCTGACGCGGTGCTACGTGCCATGCGAAACCCCCAGGTACGGCCAATGTGGAGCGAGCACGGCCAAAGGACGCGTTTCGCCTCGATTCGCTACTACTCGTCATTGATCGACAGCAATGCCACCACTTCTACACAGGCCATTCGGGGCATGTCCAGATCCAGGACGATGCGGTGGCCGGTTCCACGTCCGCGCGACCCGGTCGGAGGGCGCGCACCGGGCGCGGCGCGCCGGTCGGAGCCGGAGGCATGGAGCGAGCCGGGAGCGGGCAGAACCGAGGGGACGGACCGGGCGGCCGTCCGGATCGTATGTCCGCGCCGCCCGCGATCCGGGCTGGCCGGAAGTCTCTCACTCGTACGGTGGAACCAAGCGCGCCCGGGCGGCGTCCATCCGGTCGCATACGGGATTCTCGTTCCAGGGGCTGTTCCAGTGCGCGGCCCTTCTCATGTCGTGCTCCACACCGTGCTCCACGTCGTAGCCGCGCCGTCCGCCGTGCCGCCCGCCCCGCTCCGCGCCTTTCCGGGGCCGTGCCGCCGCGGGCCCCTGCGGCGGGTCCCGACGGATGTCGGTGGGGCGGAGCGAACCGAGCGGTCAGGGAAAGGAACGAGCGCCATGCGTGAGAACCCGAAGAGCCCGAGGAGCCGGTCGCAGGAGTCCCGGGAGCCGCAGGAGTCGTCCGCCCGGCTGGCCGCGGCCCTCACGGCCGCCGTCGAACACCGCTGGCCGGTGGTGCCCGGCACCGTGCTGTGCGGCGGCCGCTGTTCCTGCGGGGAGCCGGACTGCCCGGCGCCCGGCGCCCATCCGCACGACCCGTCCCTGCTGGCCGCCACCACGGACCCCCGGATGGTGCGCTGGTGGTGGGAGCGGCAGACCCCGGACGCGCCGGTGCTGGCCGCCACCGGCTCCGCGGTCTCGGCGGTCAGCCTGCCCGCGGCGGCCGGTGCCAGGGCGCTGGTCCACCTGGGCGCGCTGCGGCTGCCGCTCGGCCCGGTGCTCGCGATGCCGGGCCGCTACGCCCTGCTGGTGGCCCCGTACTCGCTCGACGCCCTGGGCGAGATGCTCGCCCAACTCCCTTCGGTGCCAGGATCGTTGCGCTACCACGGGCCGGGCGGCTTCCTGCCGCTGCCGCCCGGCGGCGGGGCCGGGAGGGTGCGCTGGGTGCTGGCGCCGCGGCCGGCCGCGGCCGGTGGGGTCCGGTTGCCGCAGGTCGGGCCGCTGCTGGGGGAGTTGGTGGAGGCGACGGTCCGGCTGGACAGCGGGCGCTCGACGTACTGACGGATCGCCGGGTCGGGCCGGACTCCGGGCCCGGTGGTGCGGGGCGTTCCGGAAAAGAAAAGATCCGGCCGCTGGCGACGGGGGATGCACCAGCGGCCGGACTCTTTAGACAGTAACAAGGATCCGCGCCCGCGCCAATTTCCAAGACGCCCTCCAGGCCCGGAAATTGCGGCTTCCCGGCGACAATGTGACGCGTATCACCCGGATCCTGCGCGCTTTAGTTCAGGGTGACCTGACGGTTCACCAGGTTCGCGCGGGCGCGCCGCTCCTCGGCGGTCAGCTCGGTCGGGTCGGCGAGGACGGCGGCGAGCCGCTCGCCGAACTCGGCGGCCGGCTTCTCGCAGTCGGCGGCGGTCATGGCGAGCGGGAGGTCCCACACCGGGACGGTCAGGCCGTGCGCGCGGAACGAGCCCACCAGGCGGGTGTCCGCGCCGAGCGAGGCCTCGCCGGCGGCGTTCAGCCGGGCCAGCGCGTCCAGCAGCCGCTCCTCGGGCACGGTCATCACCCAGCGCAGGTGGTTCTTGTCCGGGGTGCCGCACCAGTAGGCGGCGTCGACGCTCGCGAGCTTCTCGGTCGGGATGGCGGAGGCGTTGGCGCGCTCCAGCGAGGCGGCGACCTCGCCGGTGGCGGTCTCGGCGTCCTCCAGCCAGAACTCGAAGCCGGTGTGCACGGTGGGCGTGAACGCGGCGGAGGCGTCCAGCAGGTCCTGGAGGCGGCGGCCGCCCGGGACGGTCCGGCGGGCCGGGACGGGGCTGCCGGGCTCGGTGGCCAGGGCCAGCTCCAGGGCGTCCGCGAGGTCGCGGCTGAGGTCGCCCGAGGAGGACTGGGTCTGCAGGCCGAGCAGGATCGAGCCGTCGGGGCGGCGCAGGGCCGGCCAGGCCAGCGGCAGCACCGTCGCCAGGGTCACCGACGGGACGTCGCCCCCGGCGCTCGCGGTCACTCCGGCGGCCAGCGTCAGCGGCACCGTGGCGGCGGGCACCAGCTCGCGCAGCGCCACCCAGTCAGCCTCGCCCGGCAGGCCCTCGAACGGGCGGTGCACCAGCTCCTGCACGGCGTGCGAGGCCTCCCGGCCGTGGCACGCCTTGTAGCGGCGGCCCGAGCCGCAGGGGCAGTCCTCGCGGGCCCCGACCACGGGGATCTCACCCGTGACGGCGGTGGTGGACTGGCGCTGCGGCGCCTTCTTGGCGGCCTTCTTGCCCATGCTGCGGCTCTCCCGGGGACGGTGGTCCTGTTTCACGGGAAGCCTACTGAGGTTCCCCCGGCGCGCGGGAACGCGCCGGGGCGGGCGCCGGTCGGACGGGTGCCGCTCGGACGGCTACGCGCTACGGGCGGTGCCGCCCCCGGTGCGCCGGGCGTGCCGGGCGCGGGCGGGCAGCGCCGCCCAGACCGTGACCTCGCCGGGCGCGTCCCGGACGCCCCAGTCGCTGGCCAGCTGGTCGACGATGGCCAGGCCGCGGCCGCCGCGCGAGGTCAGCGAGGGGCTGGCGGGCAGCGGCCGGGTGGCCGCGCCGCCGTCGGTGACCTCCAGGGTGAGCACGCCGTCGGCGTGCATCTGCCAGCGGACCAGCACACCGCCGGCCGGCTCGGCCGTGTCGTCCTCGGGCTCCCGGCCGCCCGGTGCCGGGTGCGTCCCGGAGGGGACGCCGACCAGCACCTGGTCCACCACCTCCGCCCGGGCGCCGCGGCCCAGGGCGGGCAGCGGGCCGAGCGGACGGGCGTACCGACAGGCGTTGCTCAACAGTTCGGAAAGGATCAGAACAGCATCATCGATGACCGGTTCCGGTATCTGCCGGTCACCCAGATCTCGACGCAGTCGGCGCCGTGCGACCCCGACACTCGCCGGGCCGTGCGGCACTGCCATGGTCGATGAAGTCGGCACTTCACGCGCCACCATCAACGCCACCCCCGGACCTCCTTCAGCGTATGCCGAGGGATGGATGCCCCTTGGTAATGCGTCGGAAACGACCGTCGGAGGATCCTGCGGGCCCTTTTCCGGCGGCGCGACCCAGGGTCGACAAGAGGTCATTCCGTGCTCACCCTCCGTCGCCCGATCGCAAGAATTCCGGCAATACCGTGCGCGGAAGGTTTGACTGCCGACCAGGGTGATCAGGTTTCCCCGGGTACCCGGGGCGCCCGGCCCCGGCTCAGCGGCCGAGCTGGGCCAGCACCTCGGCGGGCCTGTTGGTGATGATCGCGGAGACCCCGAGCTCCAGGCAGAGCTCGACGTCGGCCGGCTCGTCCACCGTCCACACGTGCACCTCGTGGCCCAGCTCGCGCAGCCGGGGCACCAGCTGCGGCTTGGCCTTGATCAGCTCGATGCCGGGGCCGGCGATCCGGGCCCCGCCCGGCAGCGGCTGCCCGGGGCGCAGGCGGCCCAGCAGCGGCAGCATCCGTTCGATCAGGAACACCCGCCGGTAGTCGGGCGCGGCGGCGGCCACCCGGTTCAGCGCGATCGAGGAGAAGCTCATGATCCGGGCGGACGGGCGCTCGCCGTCCGGCGCGGTGCCGATCTTGTACCGCTCCAGGGTGCGCAGCAGCTCGGCCTCGACCCGGCCGCGGAACCGCACCGGGTGCTTGGTCTCGATCGCCAGGTCCACCGGGCGGCCGCAGTCCACCACCAGTTCGAGCAGCCGCTCCAGCCGCAGCACGCCGCGCAGCTCGGGGTCGGTGCTGGGCCGGCCGGTCTTCCAGGCGCCGAAGTCGTACGCCTCCAGCTCGGCCAGCGTCATCGCGGAGACGGTGCCGCGGCCGTTCGAGACCCGGCCGATCCGGCGGTCGTGCACGCAGACCAGGTGGCCGTCGGCCGTCACCCGCACGTCGCACTCGACGGCGTCCGCGCCCTCGTCGAGCGCGCGCCGGTACGCCGCGAGGGTGTGCTCGGGCAGGGCGTGGGAGGAGCCGCGGTGGGCGATCACCTGGACGGAGGGCGTGGTGCGCGCCGCCGCCGAGGGCAGTTCTGGGCTGGTCACGGCCCCAACGATAGGGGGCGCGGGTGAACCCGGGGCGAAGCCGGTCCCAACCTGCGGGGCCGGCTCCGCCCCCGGTGCGTCAGGCCCGGGCGGTGCGGCGGGTCAGCGGGGTGAGCCCCCAGGTGACCAGCGCCGACACCAGGAAGGCGAACAGCGAGGCCGAGGTCCACTCCTGCGGGGTGAAGTGCAGGGTCCGCTGGGCCGAGGTCCAGAAGTCCACCCATCCGTCGCCCACCGCGGTCGGCGCGATCAGCTGGTAGACGGCGAAGCCCAGCACCCACGGCAGCAGCATCAGCCAGCGGGACGGTGCCCGCTCGGAGAGGTCCCAGCCGTGCCGGCCGGCGCCGAAGAAGTAGTCCACCGCCAGCACCGCCAGCAGCGGTACGAAGACCGAGCCGATCAGGCCGAGGAAGTTGCTGTAGGTGTCGGTGAACCGGTCGATGCGCAGCGCCAGCACGGTGGTCAGCACGCCGATCCCGCCGCTCAGCACCCGGCGGTCCACCCGCGGCAGCAGGTTCTGCAGCGACATCGCGGTCGAGTAGACGTTGGCGAAGGACTGGTCGGTCTCGCGCAGCACCAGCACCAGGAGGAACAGCCAGCCGGCCCAGACACCGAGGAAGGAGTCGAAGATCCGGCTCGGGTCGCCGTCGGACTGGAGCAGCGCCATCAGGCCCAGCACGTAGCACCAGACCTGGGCGACGGTGTAGCCGGAGAAGCTGCCCCAGAAGGCCGACTTCGGGCTGCGCGAGTGCCGGGTGTAGTCGGCGGCCATCGGGACGAAGGAGATCGACACCGCGATCATCGCGTCGGTGGCGCCCAGGAAGCCGTGCCAGTTGCCCGCGCCCGGGTCCGGCACGCCCTGGCGGCCCAGCTGGACGGTGAAGTACACCATCGCGACCGCGACCGCCCCGGCCACGAAGCGGCGCAGCACCGCGATCGAGCCCAGCGGCCAGATCGTCAGCGCGGTGGTCAGCGCGCCCGCGAGCAGCACGAACAGCCAGCGGTAGTCGCTGGTGTGGGCGACGGTCTGGGCGCCCGCCGCGATGGTCAGCAGCTCGAACACGCCCCAGCCGACGCACTGGACGATGTTCAGCACGGTCGGCAGGTAGGACAGCCGGGTGCCGAACAGGCCGCGCAGGTTGGCCATCGCCGGGGCGCCGGTGCGGGCCCCGATCAGCGCGGCGACGCCGAGCATCGCGGTGCCGACCGCCGTACCGGTCACGATCGCCGTCACCGCGGCGGCCAGCGACAGCTCGCTGCCCTTCTCGCCGAGCACGGTCGCGGCGGTGGAGAAGCCGATCAGGCTGACGCCGAGGTTCATCCAGAGCGCGAAATGGTCCCGGAAGCGCAGGGTGCGCGGCGGCTCGGTGTCCAGGACCAGCGGTGCCTCGACGCGGTGGTCCAGCAGCGCGGCGCCGGCGCCGGCCGGGTCCGGCGGGAAATCCTTGGACGCGGGCGCGCCCGGAGAAGAGGATGGCGAAGCAGGCGGCATGGCCGATACTCCCTACGCCGGCATTACCCGGACAGGTTCCGGCGGTCAGCGCCCCCTCGACGGTCCGCCGGTCACTGGCCTGGCGTACGGTCGACATGCGCACTCTCAGCCTGGTCGGTCCAAGCTCCCGCGTGTCAGTTTGGAGCGACAGGCTAACCGGCACGGGTACGAACGCCAAAGGCCACGGGGTGCGCGGTCCGCATCGCGGGACGCCGGGCGGGGGTGGGGAGCCCCGGTTGTCGGTGGCGGCTAAGGATTCTTATGAGTTATTCAGAGGGGTCCTTACGGCAATCGAATCGCCGGTGCGAAAAACTATGGTCCTTGGTTCTGTCAGCTATGGAGGTCGTCCGTGAGCACCGAGCGCGAGGTTGGGCCCACCGGGCCGCAGGGGGAGCAGCCCGCGGGGGCCCCGGAGGCGGCGGGTGCCGTTCCCGACGGCACCGCTCAGGGCGGCCACAAGCCGACCATGGCCTTCAGCCGGGTTCCCGAGCCGAAGGACGAACCGGTCGACAACCCGGTGGCCGGGCCGGTGGACGGGTCGGCCGACGCCGCCCCGGCCGACAGCGGGCACCAGCCGACCATGGCGTTCGGCCGGGTCCCGGAGCCGGCCGCCGCGAGCGCGGCGGCCGAGGCCGCCCCGGCGGAGGGCGGGCACCAGCCGACCGTCGCCTTCACCAAGGTGCCCGCGCCGGAGGCCCCGGCCGCGCCGGCCGCGCCCGCCGTCGAGGAGCCCGCCGTCGACCCGGCCACCGGCTACATCGACGCCCCGCCGCCGGTCCTGCCGCCCGCGCCGCCCGCCCCGGCCCCGGTCGCCGCCGCCCCGGCCGCGCCCGCCCTGCCGCCGGGCACCCCGGGCACCAACCCGTACGCGACCCCGACCCACGGCGTGCCCGCCGCCGGCGCCCACGAGGGCTACGGCGTCCCGGCCGCCAACGCCCAGGAGCCGTACGGCGCCCCGGCCGCCGGTGCGCCCGTCGCGCCCGGCGCACCCGGTCACCACCCCTTCGGCGCCGGCCAGCCGCTCGGCGGCTGGGGCGGCGGCCACGACGCCGGCGCAGGCCACCCCGGCGGCCCCGGTGGTCCGTTCGGCTACCCCGCCGAGTACCCCGGCGGCCCGGGCGGCCACGGCCCGCGCAAGAAGCGCGGCGGCCTGGTGGCCCTGCTCGCGGCCGTCGCGCTGGTCGCCGGCATCGCGGGCGGCGCGGTCGGTGTGGTCGCCAGCGACCACGCCGGCAGCAGCAGCTCGGCGGACGACCACCGCAGCACCACCGTCCAGGCCAGCAACACCCAGAAGAACGAGCCCGTCCCCGGGTCGATCGCCGCCATCGCCCAGAAGGCGCTGCCCAGCGTCGTCACCATCAAGGCGCAGAACAGCACCGAGTCGGGCACCGGCACCGGCTTCGTCTTCGACACCGAGGGCCACATCCTCACCAACAACCACGTGGTCGCGCCGGCCCTCAACGGCGGCAAACTGACCGTCAAGTTCGCCGACGGCACCTCCTACACCGCCTCGGTGCTGGGCCACGCCGAGGGCTACGACGTCGCCGTGGTCAAGATCGACAACCCGCCGAAGAGCAAGCTGTCGCCGCTGCCGCTGGCCGACTCCGACAAGGTCAACGTCGGTGACGCCACCGTCGCGATCGGTGCGCCGTACGGCCTGGAGTCCACCGTCACCAGCGGCATCGTCAGCGCCAAGGACCGCCCGGTCGCCTCCGGCGACGAGACCGGCTCGCAGGCCTCGTACATGAACGCCCTGCAGACCGACGCCTCGATCAACCCCGGCAACTCCGGCGGCCCGCTGCTGGACTCCAGCGGCGCGGTGATCGGCATCAACTCGGCGATCCAGTCCAACGCCTCCGCCAACGGCCGGGCCGGCAGCATCGGCCTGGGCTTCGCCATCCCGATCAACCAGGCCAAGTGGGTCGCGGACACCCTGATCAAGACCGGCAAGCCGGTCTACGCCAAGCTCGACGTGCTGCGCAACGACGACTACAAGGGCGACGGCGCGCAGATCCAGACCAAGGACGTCCAGGGCCAGCCCGCCGTCACCCCCGGCGGCGCGGCCGACAAGGCCGGCCTCAAGCCGGGCGACGTGATCACCAAGCTCGGCGGCGCGCCGATCGAGAACGGTCCCGCCCTGGTCAGCCGGATCTGGACGCACAAGCCGGGCGAGACCGTCGACGTCGAGTACACCCGCAACGGCCAGACCATGACCACCAAGGTCACGCTCGGCCAGCGGGACGGCGATCAGTGACCCCCGGGCCCGCGGAATCGTGTGCGCCGAAGGCCGTCGGACCCGTTAGGCTGACCTCCGCCTGGAGAGCTGCCCGAGCGGCCTAAGGGAACAGTCTTGAAAACTGTCGTGGCGTGACCCGTCACCGTGGGTTCGAATCCCACGCTCTCCGCCGGTAGGAGAAACCACCTGCTCAGGGCGGGTGCCGAGATCGTTTCGGCACCCGCCCTCGGTGTTTTCCGGGGCGGGCCGGCGGCGGGCCGGCAGTGCGCCGCCGCGGGGTCGCGGCCGGGCCGGCGGCCGGGGGTTGACCCTGACACAGGGGGAGACGGTGGAGTGGGAGCACCATGTTGAACATCGGAGACTTCGCCGTCCACGGCCGGGTGTCGGTGCGGATGCTGCGCCACTACGACGCGATCGGCCTGCTCACACCCGCCAGGGTGGACCCGGCCACCGGGTACCGCTCCTACGAGGCGGGCCAACTCGCCCGGCTGAACCGGGTGATCGCGCTCAAGGAGCTCGGCTTCACGCTGCAGCAGGTGCGGGCCGTGCTGGACGAGCACCCGGACCCGGCCGAGCTGCGCGGGATGCTGCGGTTGCGGCGGGCCCAGCTCGCCGAGGCGATCGCGGCGGACGAGCAGCGGCTGGCCCGGGTGGAGGCGAGGCTCCGGACGATCGAGAGTGAGGGGAACATGTTCGAGCACGATGTCGTGGTGAAGCCCGTTCCGTCCGTGCGGGTGGCCCAACTGAGCGGTGTGGCGGCGAGTTCCGCGCCGGAGGACATCACCCCGGTGATCGGCCCGCTCTTCGACGAGCTGTGCCGGCGGGTGGAGCAGGCCGGGATCGAGGTGGTCGGGCCGTCCGTCGCCCGGTACGAGGACGGGCCGGAGGGCGACGGTTCGGTGGTCGTCCGGGTGGCCCTCCAGGTCGCGCCGTCCGTGCGGGCCGGCCGGGACGACATCGAGGTGGTCGACCTGGCGCCGATCGAGGAGGCGGTGACCATCGTCCACCGCGGCTCGATGGACGACGCGATGGGCAGCTTCCAGGCCCTGGCCCGCTACATCGACCAGAACGGCTACCGCTCGACCGGCTACGCCCGCGAGCGCTACCTGGAGACCCCGGCCGACCGGTCCGGCTGGGTCGTCGAGTTCCAGGAACCGGTGGTCCGCAGGTAGCGGCCGCCGCTTGCCCTCGACCAGGTCGAGGGTCCTAGCGTCACCCGGCATGACCACCGCGACCTCCGCCGGGACGGCCCGGCGCACCGCCCTGCCCCGGCCGTACCTGCTCTGGCTGGCCGGGGCCCAGGCCGGGCTGCTGGGTGACGCCGCGCTGTCCTTCGCCCTCGGCTGGGCCGCCTCCGGGTACGGCGGCGGGGCGGCCGGGCTGGTGCTGACGGCGGTCACCGTGCCCCGTACGGTGCTGGTCCTGCTGGGCGGGGCGGTGGCGGACCGGTTCGGCGCCCGCCGGGTGATGCTCGCCGGGGACGCGGTGATGCTGGTGGTGACCGCCGCACTGGCGCTCGCGGTGGCCGGCGGCCGGGGCGCGCCGCTGTGGCTGCTGGTCGGGGCGGCCGTGGCGACCGGGACGGTCGACGCGTTCTACCTCCCGGCGAGCGGCTCGATGCCGCGCCGGCTGGTGCCCGCGGACCGGCTGCCCCGGGCGCTCGCGCTGCGGCAGGCCGGCGGGCAGTGCGCGGTGCTGCTCGGGGCGCCGCTGGGCGGCCTGCTGGTCGCCGGGGGCGGGCTCGCGGGCGCGGCGGCGGCGGACGCGGTGAGCTTCGCGGTCGTCCTGCTGGTGCTGCTGCGGGTCCGGCCGGACCAGGAGGGGCCCGGTCCGGCTCCCGCCGCCGCCCCGGCGGGCCTGCTGCGGGAGGCGGGGGCGGGCGTCCGGCTGGCCCTGGGGGATCCGCTGCTGCGGGCCGCGCTGCTGCTGACCGGCGCTGCCGCGGGGGCGCTGCTGCCCGTGGTCTCGCTGCTCGGCCCGCTGCTCGCCC
This sequence comes from Kitasatospora sp. NPDC056076, assembly GCF_042266305.1. NCBI lineage: Bacteria > Bacillati > Actinomycetota > Actinomycetes > Kitasatosporales > Streptomycetaceae > Kitasatospora > Kitasatospora sp. NPDC056076. The sequence goes on along the minus strand of NZ_JBHJWG010000002.1, from coordinate 118,289 downwards.
GGGCACACGGCTGGGCGGCGGGCACCGCCGGACTGGTGACCGCCGGTCAGGCGGCGGGGGTGCTCGCGGTGGCGGCGGCGGTCGCCTGGCGCGGCGGGCTGCCCCGGCCGGGGGTCGGGGCGGCCGCCGGGCTCTGCACGGCCTCGGCGGGCACCGTGCTGCTGGCGCTGTCCGGCGGTCCGGGGGTGGCGGTGGTCGGCAGCACGGTGGTGGGCCTCGGCTCCGGACTGTTCGCCTGCCACCTCGGACCGCTGGTGCTCGGCGGTGCCCCGAACTCCCATCTCTCCCGGGTGCAGGCCTTGTTGACGCTGGTGCAGAGCCTTGCCCTGGTGCTGTCCACCGGGCTGCTCGGGACGGCCGCGGACGCGACGGGGGCCGTCCCGCCCGCCCTGCTCTGCGCCCTCGCCATCGGGGCGGCCGGGCTGGCGGCCCTCGCCACCCCGGTGCTGCGCCGGGCCTGACCGACCGGCACCGCCGGTCGGCGGGACACCGGCTGGCGGCCGGTGGCCGGTGCCGAGGCCCACTTGCCCGGCTCCGGGCCTCGGGGCAGAGTGCGGAGGTGGCGGCGGTGCGGTGGTGACTGGAGGCGGCGATGAGTGATCTGACGGACCGACTGGCGCTGGGCCTCCCGGCGGAGGCGGTGGTGGTGGATCCGGACGTGACCGCCGCCTACAGCCACGACATGGCGGGTTTCTGCGCCGCCGGGACGCCCGCCGTGGTGGTCTTCCCGGAGACGGTCGAGCAGGTGCAGCACGTGCTGCGCACCGCGACCGAGCTGCGGGTGCCGGTGGTGCCGCAGGGGGCCCGGACCGGGTTGTCGGGGGCGGCGAACGCCGTCGACGGCTGCGTCGTGCTGTCGCTGGTGAAGCTGAACCGGATCCTGGAGATCGACCCGGTGAACCGGGTGGCGGTGGTCGAGCCGGGCGTGGTGAACGCGGAACTGTCGCGCGCGGTCGAGGAGTTGGGTCTCTGCTACCCGCCGGACCCGTCCAGCTGGGAGACCTGCACGATCGGCGGCAACATCGGCACCGGCGCGGGCGGGCTCTGCTGCGTGAAGTACGGCGTCACCAGCGAGTACGTGCTCGGGCTGGACGTGGTGCTGGCGGACGGCCGGCTGCTGTCCACCGGGCGCCGCACGGCCAAGGGGGTGGCCGGGTACGACCTGACCCGGCTGTTCGTCGGCTCGGAGGGCACCCTCGGGGTGGTGGTCCGGGCGGTGCTGGCGCTGCGGCCCGCGCCGGAGCCGCAGCTGGCGCTGGCGGCGGAGTTCCCCAGCGCGGACGCGGCGGGGGCGGCGGTCTGCGCGGTGATGGAGTGCGGGCTGACCCCGTCGCTGATGGAGCTGATGGACGCGGTCTCCGTCCGGGCCGTCAACGAGCTGGGGCAGATGGGGCTGCCGGAGTCGACCCGGGCGCTGCTGCTGGTGGCCTTCGACGGGCCGGACCGGGAGGCCGGGCTGGCCCGGGTCGCGGAGCTGTGCCGGGAGGCCGGGGCGACCGAGGTGGTTCCGGCTGAGGACCAGGCGGAGTCGGACCTGCTGCTGGCGGCCCGGCGGCTGGCGCTGCCCGCGCTGGACCGGCTGGGCACCACGATGATCGACGACGTGGCGGTACCGCGCTCCCGGCTGGCCGAGATGCTGAACGGCGTCGCGGCGATCGCCGAGCGGCACGCGCTGACGATCGGGGTGGTCAGCCACGCCGGGGACGGCAACACCCACCCGATCGTGATCTTCGACGCCGCGGACCCGGAGCAGACGGCGCGGGCCCAGCGCTCCTTCGACGAGATCATGGCGCTCGGGCTGGAGCTGGGCGGCACCATCACCGGGGAGCACGGGGTGGGGCTGTTGAAGCGGGACTGGCTGGCCCGTGAGCTGGGGCCGGTCGGGCTGGACCTGCAGCGGCAGGTGAAGGCGGTCTTCGACCCCTTGGGCATCCTCAATCCGGGCAAGATGGTCTGATTTTCGGCGCGGATATCTTCTCCTCATGCGCACCCTTCGGCCCGCATTCTCGGTACGACTTTCCGATGGTCTGTGAATGGCTGGAAAGTCGACTTGGAAGGGTGGGCGAACCTTTCGGGGGCGTGTTCAGGGGTGGCCCGCGCCGGGGGTGGTGCGCCCGGAGGTTCGTACGGCACTGACGCGCCGTCGTCCGACGTCCGCGGAAAGGCCGCCGAACGGGCGAAGTCGCAGGTCAGTAGCGGTGTGTCGGCGCACTGTCCGATCTTCCGCCCGTTATGCGCGGCCCGGGTGGATATCACGCTAACGGGCGAAAACTGCTCCGTCGGCTAGTGCTTTGTCGATTTGTTGCGGAAGTCTTTCTCCCGGCGTCGCAGCCCGCAGGTGTTCGTCTGGCCGGCGAACCCCCGCACCATGCTCGACCAATGCACGATTAACGGCTTCTTGGAGGCTCACATGGCTCGCTTCAACACCCGCCGGGTGTCCGGGTTCCTGCTCGCCGCCCCGCTGGCGGCCGGTCTGCTGCTGGCCGGTGCCGGGGCCGCCGCCGCCGACAACGGCGCGGGCGCCGCGGCCGGTTCCAACGCCGGCGTGGTGTCCAACACGGGCACCGGCAACATCTTCGGCGGCCTCGACGGCAACTACGTCTCCAACCAGCAGACGGCCACCGGCGCCGGCGCCTCGAACCAGAACAACACCGTCGCGGTGAAGGACAACGCGGGCAACGTCCTGGCCGGTCAGGGCAACAAGAACATCAACGTCATCTTCGCCCCGATCTTCCCCTGACGGCTCCGGGTGCCACTGCCGGCGGGGGCGCCGGAGGTGGACGGCCGCGGGTGAGCTGAGCATCCGCGGTGGGGTTCGGAACGGTCACCGGGCGGGCTTCCCGCCCCGGGCGGACCGGGGAGACCGGACGAACGCATGGACCGGCCAGCGGAAAGGGTCGCCGCGAAGCCGGCCTCGTGGGCGGTGCCGCCATCGGCACCGCCCACGAGTGCGTCCGGGCCCGGGGCCCCACCGGCCCGCCACCCGCGCCCGGCCCCTGCGCCCCGCCCGCACGCGCCCCGCCCCCCGCGAGCGGCCCGGATCCCTCCAGCGAGGGCCCGCGCCCGGCGCCGTCGGTCCACGGCGGTACGGTTGCGCTCCGACAGCGCTCCACGTGCCCGGGCCCGGAACGGACGGCCCGGTCGGGGCGGCGACCGCGGCAATCGGAAGGAAGGCGCGCGATGGCGGCGGAGGACGAGGGCCTGACCGGCCCGGACGGGGCCAGGCCCGCACCGGAGCCGCAGCCGCAGCCGTGCCCGGCACCACCGGACGAGCGCCGGCCCGGGCCGAGGTCCGTCCCGGAACTGCTGCTCGGCCGCCCGCCGATGGCCCGCCCGCTGCCCTCCTTCGACCCCGCGGCCGCCCCCGCCGAGCCCGGCCCGCTGTTCGTGGACTGGCTCGCCACCGCCCTGGACGCCGGGGTGCTGGACCCGCAGGCCTTCACCCTCGCCACGGTCGACGCCGACGGCATGCCGGACGCCCGGGTGCTGGTGCTGCGCGACGTGGACGCGGCCGGCACCGGCTGGAACTTCTCCGCGGCCGCCGACAGCCCCAAGGGCCGCCAGCTCGCCCACCACCCGGCCGCCGCGCTGAACGTCTACTGGCCGCAGCTGGGCCGCCAGGTCCGGGTGCGCGGCAGCGTCGAGCGGGCCGCCGACCTGGTCGCCGCCGCGGAGTTCGCCACCCGCTCGCCCGCCGCCCGGGTCGGTGCGCTGGTCGGCCGGCAGAGCGAGCCGCTGGCCGAGCTGACCGAGTACGACGAGGCGGTGGCGGTCGCCCGGCGCCGGCTGGAGGCGACCCCGGACGCCGTCGCGCCCGGCCACGCGGTCTACACCCTGTGGGCGCACGAGGTGGAGTTCTGGCAGGGCGACGCCCAGCGCCGGCACGTCCGGCTGCGCTACACCCGCACCGGCCCGGTCCGTACCCCGGAGTGGTCCCGCACCCTGCTCTGGCCGTAGCGCCGTTGCCGTGGGGGGCCGGCCGCGCCCGGTCGGCGTCCTCCGGTCGGCCCCCTCCCGCCAACCGCCTCTCGCCAGCCCCCTCCCGTCAGACCCGTCCGGTCAGCGCCGTCCGGTCAGCGTGGCCCCCACGCTGGCCGCGACCACGCAGCCGATCCCGGCCAGCTGCGCGGCGCCCAGCAGCTGGCCGAGCACCACCAGCCCGACCAGTGCGCTGACCGCCGGCTCCAGGCTGACCAGCACGCTGAACACCCGCTGGGGCATCCGCCGCAGCGCCGTCATCTCCAGCGCGTACGGGAGCACCGGCAGCAGCAGCGCCACCCCGGCCGCCGAGGCGAGCAGCACCAGCGGCGAGGCGCCGGGGGCGGTCAGCCCGTCCCAGGCCTCGCCGAGCCCGAACGGCGCGAGGAACAGGGCGCCGACCGTCATCGACACCGCCAGCCCCTGGAAGCCCTGGAAGGCGGCGCCGACCTTGTCGGTGAACAGGATGTACAGCGCGTAGCAGCCGGCCGCGCCGAAGGCGTAGAGCAGGCCGACCGGGTCGAGCGAGCTGCCGCCTTCCCCTTCGCCGAGCAGGGTCAGCAGGACGACCCCGGCCGCCGCGAGCAGGGCCCAGAGCAGGTGGCTGGCCCGCCGGGCGAAGACCAGGGCGACCGCGAGCGGGCCGAGGAACTCGATGGTCGCGGCGGTGCCCATCGGCAGCCGGTCGATCGCCCCGGCGAACAGGAAGGTCATCCCGGCGGAGGCCATGCCGAGCAGCGCGGCCGCGGCGAGGTCGCGCGGGCGCTTGTCGCGCAGCCGGGGCCGGGTGACGGCGAGCAGGATCACCGCGGCGAAGCCCAGCCGCAGGAAGGTGGTGCCGCTGACCCCGAGCGGGCCGAACAGCGGCTTGGACAGGGCGATGCCGGTCTGCACCAGGAACATCGCGACCAGACACAGAAGCGGCGCCGGGATCCTGTCCGGGCGCCGCAGGGCCTTGCCGATCCGGCCGGTGGACCGGCCGGGGCGGAGCCCCGGGGGCGCCGTGGAGCCGGGCTCCCCACCTCGTCGCCGGCTGCCCCGCTCGCCGGCGGGCCCGCCCGTGGGGGCGGGCGGCGTGGCAAGGGCCTCGGCGACGGCGGCGGCCGAGGTGGGGGCGACGGTTTCGCCGGTATGGGAGGTGGGCATGCTGACGAGTTTGCCGTAAGGAGTGACCAACCAGCAAGCTCGTTACAACCCGTTCACGGAAACCGGGACGGATGCGGACGGGTGCGCCCGAAAGGGTGGACTCGAACGGGCCGCGCGGCGTGGCGGACGCGTTCGTCCGACGGTCCGTCAGTATCAAGGCCGGGTGCGCTGTCTCCGCCCGGCGGCCTTCCTCGCCGCCTCCCTCGTGCTCCTGCTGGCCACCGGCGGGACGGGCGTGAGCGCCGAGGCCTCCGTCCCGGCCGCCGCCGCCCTCCCGCGCATCCGGGCCGTCCGGCTCCCCGACCGGATCGGCCCGCCCCGGTTCCGCGACAACTGGAGCGGCGCGGCCTTCGACGTCTGCACCGCCCCCTCGACCGACGCCCTGCGGGCCTGGCGCGCCGCCTCCCCGTACGGGGCGGTCGGCATCTACGTCAGCGGCTCCCAGCGCGGCTGCCCCCAGCCCCGGCTCACCGCGGACTGGATCCACCAGGCGCGCTCGATGGGCTGGCGGTTCCTGCCGGTGCACGTCGGCCTCCAGGCGCCGTGCGCCGACCCGAGCCGCAAGCCCCGGCGGATCGACCCGGCCGAGGCCGCCCAGCAGGGCCGGGACGAGGCCGGCGAGGCCGTGCGCGCGATGCGCTCGCTCGGCTTCGGCCGGGGCGCCCCGGTCTACCTGGACATCGAGGCCTACCCGATGCGCGACGCCGGCTGCGGCCGGGCCGTCGTCGAGTTCACCCTCGGCTGGACCCAGGCCCTGCACGCGGCGGGCTACCGCTCCGGCTTCTACTCCAGCCTCGACTCCGGCGTCGCCGACCTGGCCGCCGCGGCCCGGGCCGGCAGCGCCCCGCTCCCGGACGCCGTCTGGTACGCCCGCTGGGACGACCACGCCGACACAGCTTCCTCCGGCCCGCTCGGCCCGCAGCTCTGGGCCTCCCACCAGCGCGTCCACCAGTACCACGGCAACGTCCAGGAGACCTACGCCGGCGAGACCCTCACCGTCGACCGCGACCGGGTCGACGGCCCGACCGCCGGCTGACCGGGTCCGCCCGGCCGGTCCCGTGATCCGTGCAACGGGTTCCGGATGCTGACAGCGGGCGGACGGAACGGCACAATCGGGCACGTCCACGCGCATTACCGCCCGGTAGGAAATGCCGTGGCACCGCCAGTGCCGCCAGGTCGAGGAGGACCCGTGTTCAGCACGATGCAGGACGTACCGCTCACCGTCGCCCGGATCCTGGAGCACGGGTCCACCGTCCACGCCCGTTCCACCGTCACCACCTGGGACGCGACCGGTCCGGTCGTCCGGACCTACGCCGAGGTGGGCGCGCGCGCCGCGCAGCTGGCGCACGCGCTGCGCGACGAGCTCGGGGTGACGGGCGACGACCGGGTCGCGACGCTGATGTGGAACAACGACTTCCACCTGGAGGCGTACCTCGCCGTCCCGGCGATGGGCGCCGTGCTGCACACCCTGAACCTGCGGCTGCCCGCCCAGCAGCTGTCCTTCATCATCGACCACGCCGCCGACCGCGTGATCGTCGTCAACGGCAGCGTCCTGCCGCTGCTCGCCGCCGTGCTGCCGCAGCTCGCGTCCACGCTCAAGCACATCGTGGTGGCCGGCCCCGGCGACCGCTCGGTGCTGGCCGGCTTCGCCGGCGGCGTGCACGACTACGAGGAGCTGATCGCCGACCGGCCCACCGACTTCCCGTGGCAGCGGGACATCGACGAGCGCCGGGCCGCCGTGCTCTGCTACACCTCCGGCACCACCGGGGACCCGAAGGGCGTGCTCTACAGCCACCGGTCGATCTACCTGCACTGCATGCAGGTCAACACCGGCGACAACTTCGCCTTCACCCCGCGCGACACGGCCCTGCCGGTGGTCCCGATGTTCCACGTGAACGCCTGGGGCATCCCGCACGCGGCCTTCATGTCCGGCGCCAACCTGCTGATGCCGGACCGGTTCCTCCAGCCCAAGCCGATGGCCGAGATGATCGCCGCCGTCCGTCCCACCGTCAGCGCCGCCGTCCCGACCATCTGGAGCGGCCTGCTGGACGAGCTGGACGCGGGCGACTACGACACCTCCAGCCTGCGCATGGTCGTCATCGGCGGCAGCGCCTGCCCGCCGTCGCTGATGAAGGCCTACGACGACCGCCACGGCATCCGGGTGCTGCACGCCTGGGGCATGACCGAGACCTCCCCGCTCGGCTCCTTCGCCCAGCCGCCGGGCGGCCTCACCCCCGAGGAGGAGTGGCCGTACCGGATCACCCAGGGCCTCTTCCCGGCCTCGGTCGAGGCCCGGCTGATCGGCCCGGGCGGCGAGCGGATGCCGCACGACGGCGTCTCGGCCGGCGAACTGGAGGTCCGCGGCCCGTGGATCGCCGCCGCCTACTACGGCGGCGCCGGGCAGGACCCGGTCCGCCCGGAGGACAAGTTCTCCGAGGACGGCTGGCTGCGCACCGGCGACGTGGGCACCATCACCGCCGACGGCTACCTGACCCTCACCGACCGGGCCAAGGACGTCATCAAGTCGGGCGGCGAGTGGATCTCCTCCGTCGAGCTGGAGAACGCCCTGATGGGCCACCCCGAGGTAGCCGAGGCCGCCGTGGTCGCGGTGCCGGACGAGAAGTGGGGCGAGCGCCCGCTGGCCACCGTGGTGCTGCGCCCGGGCGCCGCCGTCGGGCTCAGGGACCTGCGGGCCTTCCTGGCCGAGCGGATCGCCTCCTGGCAGCTGCCGGAGCGCTGGGCGATCGTCGAGTCCGTCCCGAAGACCTCGGTCGGCAAGTTCGACAAGAAGGTGATCCGGGCCAGCTACGCGGCCGATGAGCTGGACGTCACCACGCTCGGCAAGGAGTAGCGGACACACCGGAGGGCCGGCCCCCGTACGACCGGGGGCCGGCCCTCCGGCACGTCCGGGCTCAGCCCGCGGCGGCGACGCCCGCCTCGCCCATCGCGCCGATCCGCCCGAGCAGGTCGACGATCCGGGACTGGACGTCCTCGCTGGTGGAGCGCTCGGCGAGGAACAGCACCGTCTCGCCGGTGCGCAGCCGGGGCAGTTCGCGCGGGTCGAGGTCCACCGAGGTGTAGACCACGAGCGGGGTGCGGTGCAGCCGGTCGTTGGCGCGCAGCCAGTCCAGCAGTCCGATCCGGCGGCGGCGGATCTGGAACAGGTCCATCACCACCAGGTTGGGCTGCACGCTGCTGGCCCGGGCGACGGCGTCGTTCTCGTCCACCGCGTGCTCGACGTGCATGCCGCGCCGCTCCAGGCTGCTGATCATGGCGGCGGCGATGTCCGGGTCGCCCTCGACCAGCAGCACCCGCGGGGCGTGGTGCTCGCCGTCGCGCGGGGCCAGGGCGCGCAGCAGCACGGCCGGGTCGGCGCCGTACGCGGCGTCCCGGGTGGCCTGGCCGAGGCCCGCGGTCACCAGCACCGGGACCCGGCTGTTGAGCGCCGCGGTGCGCAGCGACTGCAGCGCGGTGCGGGTGATCGGGCCGGTCAGCGGGTCGACGAAGAGCGCCGCCGGGAAGGCGTTCGCCTGGGCGTCCACCTCCTCGCGGGAGCGGACGATCACCGGCAGGTAGCCGCGGGCCTGGAGCGCCTGGCCGGTGGCCGGGTCGGGCTCGGGCCAGACCAGCAGCCGACGGGTGTTGGCCAGTTCACCGGACGCGGCCTGCGGCTGCTCAGTGTCCGGGCGGTCGCTCCGGGCGGCGGGCAGTTCGGCCAGCGCGCGCGGCGCGGCCGGTACGGGCGGCTGCGGGGCGACGGGCACCGGGGCGGCGGACGGTCGCGGCGGCGCCAGTTCGGCCAGTCCGCTGCCGACCGGGCGGGGTCCGCCCGGCTCCTCGGCGGCGGGCAGCGCGGGCCGGGCCGGCTCCAGCGCGCCGCCGGTCTGCGCAGCGGGTGCTCCGGCCGGGGCGTCGGCGCCGGGCCCGGGCGGTACGGAGAGCCGGCGGCGGCGCCCGGTCGGTGCCACGGCGGGTTCGGCCGGGGCGGGTGCCGGACCGGCGGGCAGGGCGTGTTCCAGGCCGGGGTAGACGGGGGTGTCGCCCACGCCGGGGAGCGCGAAGCCGCCCGAGGAGTCCTCGGCGGAGGGCAGGGCGCGGCGTCTGCGCGGCTTGGCCTCGCCGCCGTCCTCGGCGGCGCCGTTCGGCGGCGGTTCGACGGGAGCGGAGGTGGGCGCGGACGTAGGAGCGGAGGAGGGGGTGGCGTCGGCGGGCGCCGGGCCGAGCGCCAGCGGCTCACGGCCGGCCGGCCGGCCCTGCGCGGGGCGCGTGCCCTCCACGGGTACGGCGTAGGCGGGGCCGGAGCGGCCGTCGTCCTTGCCCCAGGGGTCGCTCTGCGCCGCCTCCGGGGCGGCCGGGCCGGGGCGGCCGTAGGCGGGGTCGTTGCCGGTGCCGTTCCACTGCTCGGGGACGGCCCGCTCGACCCGGGCGGGGGCGTTCGGCCACTGGTCGGCGGGAGCGGTCGGGTCGGAGCTCCCGGAGGGTCCGGCTTCGATGGCGGGTCGGCCGCGGCGGCCGCGGCGCTCGGCCGGGGCCTCCTCGGCGGGTGCCTGCTCCGGCTCGGCGGCCTCCCGGGTGACCGGTGCGTCGCCGGGGCGGCCGGGGCCGGTCGGGGTGCCGGTGGGGGTCGGGGTGCCGGAGGCGGGGGCGGGCCGGGTGGATCCGGCGGCGTCGCCGCTGGTGGGCAGCTGCGGAATGCCCGGCAGCTCGGGCAGGACGGCGCTGTCGCCCTCCTTGGGCCGGTCCGAGCGGCCCTCGGCGGAGGCGCGTTCGGCGGCGGCCTTCGCGGCGGCCGGGTCCAGCGGCAGCTCGACCACGTAGGTGGTGCCGGCCTTGCCGGGCAGCTCGTGCGGCTGGAGCACGCCGCCGTGGCGCTCGACCACCGCGCGGGCTATCGGCAGGTGGACGGGGCTGCCGCCGACGCCGGGGCCGCGGATCTCGACCCGGGCGACCTCGCCGCGCTGGGCGGCGGCCAGGACGACGGTCGGCGGTTCGGCGGGAGCCGGCGGGGTGGGCGGGCCGCCCAGCCCGGGCACGGACAGGCCGGGGACGGACAGGCCGGGGGAGGGGGCGGTGGGGGCGTCCAGCGCGAGGCCGGTGCCGCTGACGTCGGCGACCAGGTGGGCCAGCGCCTGGGCGAGTCGCCGCTCGTCGGCGATCACCTCGACCGCGGCGGCGTGCACCGAGAAGCGCACCCGGCCGGGGCCGACCAGCTCGCCGGCCTCCTCGACGGCCCGGCGGACCACCTTGTCCAGGCCGACCGGGACCTGCTTCGCGGTCCGGCGCCCGCCCTTGCCGTCCTTGCCGTCCTTGGTCTCCTTGGCGTCCTTGCCGTCCCGGCCCTCGGCCGGTGCGCCCTCGCCGGCCTCGGAGCGCTGGTGCTCCAGCACGCCGTCGATCAGCTTGCCGAACCGGCGGCACTCGTCGGCGAGCCGACGCAGGGTCCAGTTGGCCTCGGGCCAGAGCTGCCCGGCGGGGTCGGCGGCGAGGCGGTCCAGCCGCTGGTTCAGCGCGCTCAGCGCGCCGCCGAGCTCGTTCTCCAGGACGGCGGTGAGGTGCTCGTTGCGGGCGACCAGGGCGAGTTCGCGGCTGCGGTCGGTGAAGGTCATCACCGCGCCCACCAGTTCGTCGCCGTCCCGGACCGGGGCGGTGGTGAGGTCGACGGTGACCGGGCGGCCGTCCTTGCGCCACAGCACGGTGCCGCGCACCCGGTGCTTGCGCCCGGAGGTCAGGGTGTCCAGCAGCGCGGACTCCTCCAGCGCCAGCGGGGTGCCGTCGGCCCGGGAGTGCTGGATCAGCGGGTGCAGCTCGCGCCCGCCCAGCTCGCTCGCCCGGTACTCCAGGATGTGCGCGGCGGCCGGGTTGACCAGGACGCAGCGGCCTTCGAGGTCCACGCCGAGCACGCCCTCGGCGGCGGCCCGCAGGATCATCTCGGTCTGCTTGTGCTGGCGGCGCAGTTCGGTCTCGACGCCGAGCCGCCCGGAGAGGTCGCGGACCAGCAGCAGGAGCAGGTCGGAGGACGAGGACGCGCGGGGGCCGTCGCGGTAGGGCTCGTAGGGGGAGCGTCCGTAGCCGTCGCCGCCGTCGGTGGCGAAGTCGTTGCCGGAGACCTCGACCGGGAAGGTCGTCCCGTCGGTGCGGTGGGCGGTCATCCGGACCGGACGGTCCAGGGCGTCGGCGTCGCGGGTGGCCGGGCGCATCGAGCCCGGGATCCGGCTGGGATCGAACTCGGGCAGCAGGCCGAGCACGCCCATGCCGACCAGCGAGGTGCCGGGCGCCTGCAGCGCCTGGACCGCTGCGCTGTTGGCGTCCACCACGGTGCCGTTGCTGTTCACCAGCAACAACGCTTCGGGCAGGGCGTCGAGTATGGCGTCGAGGCGAGCAGCGCCTCGGATCGGCCTGCTGCTCACGTCGACAGGTCTCCTCGGCTCAAGGCAGCTCCTCCGGAGTCGGCAGTATCTCATTCTTCTTTGCGGCGGGAGTGACCCGCCTAGTAACGTTGGCGGTGGTTGGTGCCGAGCCCCACGGTTGTGGCATCATCACTGACACACGGAACGGGTCCGCTCGCGCGGGTACGGTCCATGTGGGGAGGCTTCGCCTAGTCCGGTCTATGGCGCCGCACTGCTAATGCGGTTTCGGGGTTATTCCTGATCGAGGGTTCAAATCCCTCAGCCTCCGCCAGCCGGGGAGCCCCGTCGACGATCACGTCGGCGGGGCTCTTCGCATGTCCGGGGCCCGTTCGCCGGCCGGCCGGGACGGGGCCCCGGGTGGCCGTCCCGGGGTCGGATCAATCGATTTCGTCCTACGTCGCAGGTCATGTAATGTTGTCCACGCAACGCCCCGGGGGCATGGTTCACCAGGGCGAGCGCTCATAGCTCAACGGATAGAGCACTTGACTACGGATCAAGAGGTTGCAGGTTCGAATCCTGCTGAGCGCACCAAACTCCGCAAGATCGGGTTCGCCCGTTCCTTGCGCTCATAGCTCAACGGATAGAGCACTTGACTACGGATCAAGAGGTTGCAGGTTCGAATCCTGCTGAGCGCACCAGCGAGAAGCCCCCGGCCACCGGCCGGGGGCTTCTCCGTTTCCGGGCACGGTTTCCGCCGCTGAGCGGGCGCTGGTCACTCCAGGTCGGTCCGGTTGATCCAGGGCACGTCCCGGCGGTCCAGGAACCAGTCCGAGCTGGTCAGCGGCCGGGCCCGGTTGAAGGTCACCGGCGCCGGGTCGTGCCGGACCAGCTCCGGGGCGGCCCCCAGGGCGAGCAGCAGTCCGGCGAGCTCGGCGACCAGCTCCGGCGGCCCGGAGAGGTGGACCTCCCAGCCGGTGAAGTCGCCCTGCCCGAGCAGCGTCTCCCGCAGCAGCGCGGTGGTCGCGCCCGGACCGGCGGGCCGGTCGGGGGCGGCGGTCAGCACCCGCAGCCGGGCCTGGCGGGTGAGCATCCGCCGCACGGTGTCCAGGTCGTACTGCCCCGCCGTCGACCGGGCGGCCAGCAGCACGGTGGCCACCCGCTCCGGCTGCCCGGCGGCGAGCTCCTCCAGCAGCGCCTTGGTCTGCCCCCAGCCGCTGCCCGCGGCGACCAGCAGCAGCGGCCGGTCCGAGGCGGGGGCGAGCACGGCCTCGCCCAGCGGCGGTCCGAGCCGCAGCAGCTCGCCGGGCATCACGTCCTCCACCAGGACCGGGCTGAGCAGCCCGCCGGGCACCCGCCGCACGTGCAGTTCCAGGCTGCCGTCCGGGCGCGGGGCGTTGGCGAGCGAGTACGGCCGCCAGATCCGGGGCCTGCGGGGGCTGCTGAGGGTGACGTACTGGCCGGCCGTGAAGGGGTACGGGCGCATCGGGGCCAGGGTGAGCACGACCAGGTCGGGCGCGGCCCGGCGGCGGCGGGCCACCTCGGCCTCCCACCAGGCGGGGTGGTGCTCCGGGAGCTCCCCGGCGGCCCCGCACATGATCCGGGCGATCACGGTGTAGGCCTCGGACCAGGCCTTCTCGGTCTCCGGTGTCCAGGAGTGGCCGGAGCACTGCCGCAGCGCGGCGATCAGGCTGGCCCCGACGGCCGGGTAGTGCTCGGGCGCGGCCTGGAACTTCCGGTGGTCGCGCCCGAGCGCCCGCAGGTACGCGGTGAGCCGCTCGGGGTCGTCCAGTTGCCGCACGATCCGGGTGAGCGCGGCGAACAGCCGGTCCCGCTGCTCGTGCAACTGGGCCGGGAAGAGCGGACGCAGGCCGGGGTTGTGGCTGAACAGGTGGGCGTAGAAGTAGGTGGTCAGGTGGTCGGCCCGGCGTTCCACGACGGCGAAGCTGGCGCGGATGACCGCGGGGTCGAAGGCCACCACGCCGCTCCCGGCTAGACCGACCGGGCTTCGGTGAGGGCCGCGCCCATGGTGTCGCTGACCACTCCGTAGACGGCGGTCCAGGCGGCCTCGGCCTCCGGGGTCCACGCGTCGCCGGCGTAGTGGGCGAGGGTGGCGAGCAGGCTCGCGCCGACCGCCGGGAAGTGCTCCACCAGCGCGCCGTACCGGGCGTGCCGCGCGCCGAGGTCGCGGAGCAGGCCGACCACGGTGTCGGTGTCCTCCAGGTGGGTGACCAGCGCGCCGAGGGCGGCGAACAGCCGGTCCTGCTGCTCGCCCAGGTGCTCGGCGAAGAGGCCGCGGACACCGGGATTGTGCTCGAACAGGTGCTGGTAGAAGTATTCGGCGACGACCGGGCCGTGGGGCTCCACCGCGGCGAAACTGCGCTTGACGAGTACGGGGTCCATAGTCACGGTGCCCGACTCTACTGAGCGGGTGGGTAATTCGAACAGAGTTCCTCGATGAATGGTCAGGTACCGGACACTGGTGTCCGTCTGATCAGCCGGAATTACCCTCTCTCCGCCATTCGGGTGGGTCCGGGCGTTCCCGGCGGGATCCATTACCGCCTAATGGATGAAATGCAGTCGTTTCGGGTACATCCCGTCCTGCCGCCCGGATGGCCGCCAATCGGGTGGGACGCGGCCAAAAGCGCAGGTGTCGGAGTATGACCGGTCCAGGATCGTGATTCCGTTTTGTCGGATCTTGTGCCCGGACTGCCCGCCGCCCCGGCAGCCGACCGTGAAGGAGAGCCGGATGAGCCGACAGTTTCCCCGCACAGCTGCCGTCCTGGCCGTTCTCACGGCCGGGGCGCTGAACGGTTGGAACGCCCCGCTCTCGGCGGCCCGGCAGGCCCCTGATTCCTGGTCGGCCGAACACCGGGCGGTGCTGCCCTCCGGACTCTCCGTCCAGTTCGACCTCACGGCCGAAACCGGAACGGCGGTCACCGCCGAGGCGGGCCGATTGGCCGATCGTTCCGGAGGGGGGCGTTCCGTCGGGTACGCGGACGGAATGCACGCCGGAGACCCGGCCCAGACCTTCCTCCTCACCCCCGACCGTCCGCAGACGGACGGTTCCTGGCGGACCGTCGGAACCCTCCGGCTGGGTTTCTCCCGGCCGGTCCGCAATCCCCGGCTGCACCTCAGCGGACTCGCCGCCGTCGCCACCGGGAATTCCGGCACCACCAGCACCGCGGCCCGACTGACCCTCACCGGCGGATCCCCCGCCGCCCCCGGCCTGATCGGGCGCACCGACTGGCCCGGCTGGACGGTCGACGGCAACGCCCTGGCACCCGCGGGCACCGACGGCTCCACCGACGCCGCCGCGGGCTCCGCCGCCGAGGGCACCCTGGAACTCACCGGGCCGGTCCGCACCGCGGTGTTCCGGATCGAGCAGCGCTCCACCCCCCGGGCCGGCAGCACCACCGCGCCGCCCGTCCTGCGGCAGGCCTACACCGTCACCGTGGACGAGGACCTCGGCACCGCGCCGCAGGCCTACGGCAACGCCTCGCACGTGCTCTCCGACCTCTTCCTGGGCGCCGACGCCACCGGCCCCGGCCACCGCGACCGCCGCCGCCCCGCCGCCGTCACGGCCGACCGGCCGCTGGTCGAGCTCGACCACGACGCGGTCCGGCGCGGCAACCCCTTCGCGAGCCTGCCCGCCGGCCCGTCCGGCAGCCCGCCGCCGCCCAAGCTCCAGCCCGGCCGCGGCGAGTACCAGGGCGCAGACCCCTCGCTCGGCTTCCCCGACGAGGCCGCCATCGGCCGGTACTACCGGGTCACCGTCCCGGTCGCGGTGGGCGACCAGCCCGCCACCTTGGCCGGCTGGATCGACTTCGACCACAGCGGCCGGTTCGACCCCGCCGACCGGGTGCAGACCGAGATCCCGGCCGGCGCCGACACCGCGACGCTGGAGTGGACCGTGCCGGCCGGCGCCGCCTCCGGCGACACCTGGGCCCGGCTGCGGATCGGCCGCGACACCAGCCAACTCGTGCCCTCCGGCGGCTTCGCCGACTCCGGGGAGGTCTCCGACCAGCGGATCAGGCTGACCGTCGGCGCCGCCCGGCCCGAGGTCGCCGAGCCGGTCGACGGCACCGTGCTGGCCGACGCCCGCCCCAGGATCAGCGGTGAGGGCGCCGTCGCCGGCGCCTCGATGGAGATCCGGGACGGCGACACCGTGCTCTGCCGGGCCAAGGTCGAGCGCAAGGGCGACTGGTCCTGCCGCCCCGGCAGCGCGCTCGCCGCCGGGCCGCACTCCCTGACCCCGGTGGAGACCACCACCGGCGGCGTGGTGCTGCGCGGCGAGCCCGCCAAGGTCACCGTGAAGACCACCCCGCCGACCGCGCCGGTGCTCACCCTCCCCGCCTACACCAATGACCCGGGGCTGCAACTCACCGGCACCGGCGAGGTCGGCAGCACCGTCTCGGTCACCGACCGGTCCGCCCCCGCGTCCACCCCCGCCTCCGCCTCCGCCTCCGCCGAACTGTGCAGCAGCGCGGTCCGCCCGGACGGCGGGTGGTCCTGCCTGCCGGTCGAGAACCTGGCCGACGGCAGCCACCAGCTCGCCCCCGTCGCCGTCGACGCGGCCGGGAACCGGACGGCCGGACAGCCGGTCGCGCTGGTCGTGGACACCGTGCCGCCGGACAAGCCGGTGCTCACCGCGCCCGCTCCCGGGGATGTCCTGCGGGTCAGCCGGCCCAAGCTCGCCGGACGGGCCGAAGCGGGGGCGAACGTGCAGGTCGCGGCCGCTCCGACGGCGGGCGGCGACCGTACGGTGCTCTGCGGGGCCACGGCGGCGCTGGACGGGAGCTGGAGCTGCACCGCCGGACGGGACCTGACGGACGGGGAACAGTGGCTGACCGTCACGGTCACCGACCGCGCGGGGAACGGGACTTCGGCGGATCCGGTGCGGGTGCGGGTGGCGGCTGCGGGGGTGGCGAGCCCTTCGGCGGCGGTCAGTCCTCCGGCGGTCAGTCCTCCGGCGGTCAGTGCGCCGGTCGTCAGTTCTCCGGCGGTCAGTCCGTCCGCGGCCGGTCCGTCCGTGGTCGGTCCTTCGGCGGTGAGTCCTTCGGTGGTCGGTCCGTCAGGGGCGGTTCCGTCGGGGGCGGGTGGGGTGGCATCCGTGGCGGCGAGTGCGAGCGTGAGTGCGAGCCCGTCGGCTTCGGCTTCGGCTGCGCCGTCAGCGGTGGTGGCGCCGACGGCCGTCGGGTCGCCGAGTCCGACCGAGGTGCCGGTGTTCCCGCCGATCCCGGTGGGGCTGCTGCCGATCGTCGTGCCGCCGGTGGCGCCGTCGGTGCTGGTGGCGCCGGCGGTGCCCCCGGTGCCGGTGCCGGCGCCGTCGGTGACGTCCGTTCCCGCGGTCCCGGCGGGGGTCGCGGCCGCCCCGACGTCCCCCGGGGCCTCCACCGGGTCCGGCGCCTCGGCCCGTCCGCCGGTTCCGTTCGTTCCCGCCGGTTCCGCCGTCCCGGCCCCGCCGTCCGGGAGTGCGGTGCCGTCCCCGGGCGTCGGCTCGTCGAGAGCCCTGGCCGCCTCGCCCGGCGGCCGCCCGGCCCCGGTGGCCGCGTCCCCGTCGGAGGTCGCCGCCGTGCCGCTGTCGGCCGCTGACCAGGAAGGATCCAGGGCGAGCGGCACCGCTGCCCGGCCGTTGCCGGCACCCCCGGCCGAAGGGGCGGCGGCCGCCCGGCCCCGGGAGGCCGGCCGGCACGGCCTGCTCGCCGGGGTGCTGCTGGTGCTCGCCGGAATCGGGCTGATCACCCGGCGGGTGTTCGCCCGTGGATCCGGTGCCCGACGGCGCTGACCTGCGCCGAACCGTCCCGACCACCCGACCATGTGCCTGCGCGTCAGGTCAGCTTTGGACGATTCGTCAGCAATTGTCGACACACCTCGGCTCAAATGTCGCATTTGATGACGTATGAACTTAGCCTGACTCTGGCACTGCCCGTCAGATCCGGGCCGCCCGTTGCGCGACACACCAGACCCAGAGGATCCGTGCATGGACGTCACCCGCGATTCTTCGCAGCGACCCGACCACCTGCCCAAGGCGTTCCCCCCGGCCCTGCCGGAACGTTCCGCCTCCGGCGCCAGCCCGCTGCCCAAGGTCTCGACCGTCAAGGCATCCAAGCCGGTCGGCCCGGCCGGCCCGGTCGACGGCGGTCCGGCCACGGCCCCGCTGGCGGTCGTCCCCGCGCCGTCCCCGGCCGGTCCCGTCGACCGGCGGGACCCGCTGGAGGCCGTCGCCCCGGAGACCGTCGAGCTCCCCGAGCTCGGCCCGGCCGATGCCTCCGCCGTCACCACCTCGCGCCGCCCCCCGCGGGCGGACCGGGCGCTGCGGGAGCACACCGCCGCCGTCCTGCCCGGCTGGGTCGCGCTGCTGGTGGTGCTGCTCGGCCTGGCCGCGGTGGGCTACGTGCTGCTGCGCACCGGCGTCCTCCCGCACTGGGACGGGCTGCCCGAACTGCGCGGCCCCGCCGCGCTGGCGAGCGGCCGGGCCGGGATCGACGCCCCGGCCATCGCCGCGGTCAGCGCCGCCGGGCTGCTGGTGGTGCTCGCCCTGGCCGGCCTGCTGGCCAACGCGGGCGGCGAGACCCGGGTGCTGAGCCGCTGGGGCCGCTACCGGGGCACGGTGCGCAGAACCGGCCTGGTCTGGGTCAACCCGCTGCTGCGCCGCCGCCGGGTCGACGTGCGGCTGCGGCACTGGCGCAGCGAGCCGGTCAAGGTCGTCGACCGCACCGGCACCCCGATCGTGGTCCGGCTGCTGATCGTCTGGCGGGTCAAGGACACCGCGCGGGCGCTGCTGGCGATCGAGGACCACGAGGGCTACCTGCGCGAGCAGGTCCAGGCGGTGCTCACCCGCACCGCCTCCACCCTGCCGTGCGACAGCAACGCGGCGCCCGGCCCGGCGCTGCGCGACGGGCAGTGGTTCGCCGACGAGCTGACCCGGGCGCTGGCCGCCGAGGCGGCCCCGGCGGGCCTGGAGGTCTACTCGGTGCAGCCGCTGGCGTTGGACTACGCGCCCGAGGTGGCCGAGTCGATGCGCCGCCGCCGGCTGGCGGACCTGGACGCGGGCCTGCGGACCGTCCTGGTCGACGACGCGGTGGAGGCGGCGGCGCTGGCCGTCCGGCGCCTGGAGCGCGCGACCGCGCACGAACTGGACGAGGCCGCCCGCAGCGCGCTGATGGAACAGCTGCTGGTCGCCTTCGTCGCCCCGGCCGGAGTGGCCGCCTCGGTACCGCCCCCGGCCGCCCGGGCCGGGCGGAAGGAAGGACGACCCGCATGAGGATAGCCACCGGCGCGTACGCCGAACCCGGCACCGGCTCCGACGCCGATCCCGGTCTGATCGGCTTCGAGGAGCGCCTGGGCAGCATCCCCGCGATCACGGGCTGCGGCTGCCCGAACTGCGCGGCCCGGCCGCGCACCGCCCGGGACGCCGCGGTCGGCGGTGGCAGCCGAATACACCGGGCCGTGCGAAGTACCTGCCTGGCCACCACCGTGCTGGCGGGCGCCGGCGTGGTCGGCCTGACGGCCGGTGCGGGCTCCGCGCAGGCGGCGGCCGGCAAGCAGGGCTGGGACGGGTCGAAGTACTGGTTCAAGAACGGCAGCGGTCAGTGGCGTTGGACCAGCCACTACGACGTCTACGCCAGTCGCACCGGCCAGTCCGGCCAGTCCGGCCAGTCCGGCCAGTCCGGTTCATCCGGTTCGTCCGGCTCGAAGACCGTCTCGAACGGCTCGGCCTCCTCCTGGGGCCCGCGCCAGGGCTGGGACGGGTCGAAGTACTGGTTCAAGAACGGCAGCGGCGAGTGGCGTTGGACCAGCCACTACGACGTCTACGCCAGTCGCACCGGCCAGTCCGGCGGCGGATCGGACCAGGGCTCCGGCGGGTCGGGCAGCCGCCCGTCCCCGGACACCACCCCGACCGCCGGGACCACCGAGGCGGCCGTCGACTACGCGCTCGCCCAGCTGGGCAAGCCGTACGTCTGGGGCGGTGACGGCCCGTCCGGCTACGACTGCTCCGGGCTGGTCCAGCAGGCCTTCCGGCGCAGCGGGATAGGCCTGCCCCGGGTGGCCGACGACCAGTACGCGGCGACCACGCCGATCAGCGCGGGCCAACTGCGCCGCGGTGACCTGGTGTTCTGGTCGGACAGCGGCCGGGCCTCGGGGATCCACCACGTGGGGATCTACCTGGGCGGCGGAAAGTTCGTCGAGGCACCCCGGCCGGGCAAGACCGTCCGGATATCGACGCTCAACTCGGGCTACTACCCGACCCACTTCGGGCGGCCGTAGCCGGGGAGCACACCGGGCCCCCGACAGCACGCCGCTGTCGGGGGCCCGGCGCGTGCTCAGGCGGAGGCGTCGGTGAGCAGGGCGGTCTGGGCGGGGGTGAGGGTGAGGGCGGCGGCGGCGAGCAGCGGGGGGAGCTGGTCGACGGTGCGGGCGCTGGCGATGGGGGCGGCGACCGTGGGGCGGGCGGCGAGCCAGGCGAGGGCGACGGTGGCGGGCTCGACGCCGTGGTCGGCGGCGACCTCGTCGAGGGCCGCCAGGACCTTGGGGCCGCGCGGCTCGGCGAGGTAGCGGGTGGCGCCCTCGGCGCGGGCGCTGTCGACGCCCGGGCCGCCCGGACGGTACTTGCCGGTGAGGAAGCCGGAGGCGAGCGCGTAGTAGGGCACGGTGGCGAGGCCGTGCTCGGCGACCACCTCGGCCAGCGGGCCCTCGAAGGTGCCCCGGGACACCAGGTTGTAGTGGGGCTGGACCGCGACGTACCCGGCCAGGCCCTCGCGCTCGGCGAAGGACAGCGCCTCGGCGAGCCGCTCGGCGGAGATGTTGGAGGCGGCGACCGCCCGGACCTTGCCCGCGCGGACCAGCCCGTCCAGCGCCGTCACGAACTCCTCGACCGGGGTGTCGTCGTCCCGGTGGGTGTAGTAGAGGTCGATGTGGTCGACGCCCAGGCGGCGCAGCGAGCCCTCGACGGAGGACTTGATGGTGGCCGCGGCCAGGCCGGTCGCCTCGGGGTGGCTGCCGACCTTGGTGGCGATCACGATGTCGTCGCGGTTGCCCCGGCTGCGCAGCCAGTCGCCGATCACCGTCTCGGACTCGCCGCCGGTGTTGCCGGGTGCCCAGGCGGAGTAGGCGTCGGCGGTGTCGACGAAGTTGCCGCCCGCGGCGGCGTAGGCGTCGAGCACGGCGAAGGACTGCTGCTGGTCGGCGGTCCAGCCGAAGACGTTGCCGCCGAGGGAGAGCGGGTGGACGGACAGGTCGGAGGTGCCGAGGCGGACCCGGCTCTGGTTTCCGGTCATGCCCGCAGTCAACCAGGCCTGTGCGGCGGGTCATTCCGTCGGTCACACGGATTTCACGATCCGGTCGTACCGCCGTCGCACGCGCGGGTGGCGGGTTCGCCCGGAGAGGGGTCCGGGGTGTGCCTGAGGTGGGCGGATTCGTTAGAGTCCCTGCCATGGCTGACAACGACTACGACCCCGCCGGTAACACCCAGATGTTCCGGGCGTTCGTCGACGAGAGCCCGGCGCGTCCGGCACCGGGCTCCGTCTCCACCTACGGCAGCAGCAAGACCGGCGGCAGTCGCACCGGCGTGATCGCGCTGATCGCCGTCGTCGCCCTGGTCGTCCTGGGCGCCGTCGTCTGGCTGGCGGTCAAGTGACCCTCGCGCGGGTGGCCCCGGTGAGGGTCACCCGCGCGACGGGAAGTTCCGGCCTCAGCAGGGCTTGCGCCAGGCGTTGAGGTCGAGTTTCTTCTGCATCGAACTGAACCCCAGGGCCTTGGTCTTGGCGCAGAACTGGTCCGTGTCGAGCTTGTACTCGACGTGGAAGACCGCCTTGCCCGCCTTGACGAAGGGCGCGACCCGGTCGCACTCGTCGAACTGCGAGCACTCCTCGTTGACCGCGAAGTCGAAGTCCGGCAGCAGCGCGGAGATCTGGTCCAGGTCGTTCTTGAGGCCGATGGCGAGGCCGCGTTCGTGGGCGAGCTGGGCCAGCATCCGGTTGTACTTGATCTGGTCGTCCGGGGTCAGCGGGAAGCCGCTGTTCTGGTTGTAGGCCTCGATGGTGTCCGGCTCGATGGCGTCGAAGCCCTTGCTCTTGCACATGTCGAAGCGGGCCGCCATCAGCGGCCGGAGCTGGTCGAGCTTGCGGATGTCGAACCACTTCTCGCCCTTCCAGCCGGTGTCCGAGCCCTGCAGGGCCTTGGCGAAGGCCGCGGAGTCGGGGCGGAAGTCCTCCCAGGAACCGGCGTTGATGTAGCAGATCACCTTGCGGCCCTTGGCGTGCAGCGCGGCGACCACCGAGGCGTCGTTCTCGAAGCCGTCGATGTCGTAGACCGGCACGTCCACCGACTGGTCCACGGGGCCGCCGCCGAGCTGCCACTGCCAGGTCAGGCCCGGGGTGGGCTGCCAGCGGGCGCCGGCCGCCGGCGGGGTGGTGGTGCCGGGCGGGGTGGTGCCCGGCGGGGTGCCCGGGGCGGTGGTGCCGCCCGGGGTGCCCGGGGCCGAGGTGGTGCCGGGGTCACTGGGCGTGCCGGGGGTGCTGGGCGCGGCGGTGCCGGGGGTGCTCGGCGCGGTGGCCGTGGGCGAGGCGCTCTGGGTGCCGTCGGCCGAGTCGTTGTCGTCCTCCGAGCCCGAGCTGCTGCACGAACTGACCAGCAGCGCGGTGACGGTGGCGAAGGCTATGGCGGCGGGCAGCAGCCGGGTACGGCGGTTCACGGTAGTCGAACTCCGGATCGGGTCAGGTCAGTTCAGCGGCGGTCAGGCCGTGCGGCAGGGTACGCCAGGGGTTGTCCCCGGCGCCCGGTACGGCGCAGCCGACGCCGGCTCGCCGGGCGGTGATCAGTGCGGAGGCGTCGCGGGCGGACTCGGCGGGGACGTCGTAGACCAGGTGGCAGAAGCGGGAGGCCGCGTGGCGGCCGGTCCACAGCGGCAGGGTCATGGCGCGGTACGCGTCCCAGTCGCCTTCGAAGGTGACCAGCAGGTCGGCCAGGCCGACCTCGGCGTACGCCGGGTCCGGGTGCTCGCCGTGGCCGAACACCACGGTGCCGCAGCCGGCCGCCCGGGCCGCCGTGGCGAGGCGGCGGTAGTGCGCCAGCGCGCCCGGGTGGGTGGCGACCTGGTCGAGGTACACGCCGGTGATGCCGTGGCGCTGACGGTACGTCAGGATGTCGGCGACCACGGCGGCGTGCGGCCGGCGGCCGTAGTCGGTGTCGGCGTAGCCGACCAACGGCAGCCCGGCGGCGCGGAGTTCCTCGGCGGCATCGGCGAAGACGTGGTCCGGGACCTCGCCCGGACCGTCCGCGAGGTTGAGCACCACGGCGGCGATCCGGGCGGGGTCGGCGGCGGCGACCGCCCGCCAGGCCGCCGGGTCCACCGCGGGGTGGACGTACAGCGGCACCAGCAGGCGGCCGTCGGGGGTGGTCCCGGAGGTCATGCGACCACCGGGGTCGGCGTCGGCTCGGCGGTGCTGAGCCAGAGGTCGCGCAGGGTGTCGGCGAGCCCGGTCTCCGGGTGCCAGCCGAGTTCCCGGGCGGCGGCCGACACGTCGGCCTGCTGCCAGGAGACCGCGGCCGAGCGCTCGGAACCCGCCCCGCTCTCGTCGATCCGGCCGGTGAAGCCGGACGCCGCGACCAGGCCCTCGGCGATCGCCCGGACCCGCTGGGCCCGGCCGGAGGCGAGGTTGAGCACCCGGGGCAGCGGGCCCTCGGCGGTGACGGCGAGGCCGACCGCCCGGGCGATGTCCCGGGCGTCCACGAAGTCCCGGTAGGCGGAGAGGTCCCCGACCGTGACCACGGCGTCGGCGCCCTCGGGCGCCGCCCGGCGCAGTTCGGCCGCCAGTCGGCCGGGCAGCGAGCCCGCCGGGGCGCCCGGGCCGACCGGGTTGAACACCCGCAGCACCACCGCGTCCAGCGGCGAGCCGGCCACCGCGAGGGAGCCGGCCAGCTTGGTCGCGCCGTACACGCCCACCGGGCGGGCGTCGGCCTGCTCGGAGAGCGACTCGCCCTCCGCGCAGACGCCGTACTCGCCGGCCGAACCGACGTGCACCAGGCGGGCCTTCGGGGCGCCCAGGGCGAGCGCCTCGCAGAGCACCGCCGGTCCGCGGGCGTTCACCTCGGCGAGCTTGACCGCGCTGCCGGCCACCGCGCCGGCGAAGTTGACCACCACGTCGGGGGCCAGCGCGGCCAGTTCCTCGCCGAGCGGGCCGGCCTGGGCGGTGCCCAGGTCCAGCCGGAGGTCGTGGGCGGGCCGCCGGCCCGCGGTCAGCACGGTGGCCCCGGGCAGTGACCGCAGGACGTCGGTGGCGTGACGGCCCAGGAAGCCGTCGCCGCCGAGCAGCAGGATTCTCACGCGGCCCGTCCGTCGCTCTCGGCGCCCGCGGTGGCGGGCTGCTCGGCCGTGTCGTCCGGGGCAGTGCGGGCGGCCGGGACCGGCAGTTCCGCGACGCCCGGCACGGTGCCGGCCGACTCGAAGGGCATCAGGACCGGGCGGATCGAGGAGAACTCGGCGTTCGCCCGGTCGTAGTCGTCCGGGCGGCCGATGTCCAGCCAGTAGCCGCCGAAGTCGTACGCGGCCGGCGGGGTGTCGGCGGCCAGCAGGTCGAGCACCAGCTCGTCGAAGCCCAGCGGCAGGCCCGGGGTGTACTTGGCGAGCGCGGAGCGGGAGACGCCGTACACGCCCATCGAGACCCGGTAGTCGATGCTGGGCTTCTCCTGGAAGCCGGTGATGGTGCCGGACTCGGCGGTCAGCACACCGAAGTCGATCTTCACCTGACGGGCGTAGGTGGCGATGGTCAGCGGGGCGCCGGACGTCTCGTGGTGCTTGAGCACCCCGGCGAAGTCCAGGTCGGTGAGGATGTCGCCGTTCATCACCAGGAAGTGCTCGGGCAGGCGGTCCTGCATGGTGAGCAGCGGGCCCATGGTGCCGAGCGGGCTGTCCTCGACGGCGTAGCCGACCCGCAGGCCCCACTGGGACCCGTTGCCGACGTAGGCGCGGATGATGTGGCCGAGGTGGCCGATGGCCAGGGTGACGGTCTTGAAGCCCGAGGCGGCGAGCTGGCGCATCACGATCTCCAGGATCGCGTGCTGGTCGCCGATCGGGACGAGCGGCTTGGGAAGCGCGGTGGTGTAGGGGCGGAGTCGAACGCCCTTACCGCCGGCCAGGATCACTGCGTGCATGGTGTTTCCCCCACGGAAAGGATGTGCAGGCCACGAACCTTGGTAACCAGGACGAGCATGATCGTTACGACGGTCAGACGTTGTAGATGTCGGTCTTGTAGCGGGCCAGGTTGGCCGGGTCGCGGAAGAACTCGATGGTCTGCTCCAGGCCCTGCTCCAGCGTGAACTGCGGCGCCCAGCCGGTGGCCGTGCGCAGCCGGGTGGCGTCCGCGACCAGGCGCATGACCTCGGAGTTGGTCGGACGGATGCGCTGCTCGTCCTCCTTCACCACCAGGTCCACGCCCATCAGCTTGCCGACCAGGGTGACCAGGTCGCCGACCGAGATCTCGCCGCCGGTACCGGCGTTGAAGGTCCGGCCGACCACGGTCTCGGCGGCCGCGGTGCCCACCGTGCGGAAGGCGTTGGCGGTGTCCTTGACGAACATGAAGTCGCGGGTCGGGCGCAGGTCGCCGAGGGTGATCTCGGTCTGGCCGGCCGCGACCTGGGCGATCACGGTCGGGATGACGGCGCGCATCGACTGCCGCGGGCCGAAGGTGTTGAACGGGCGCAGGGTGACGACCGGGGTCTCGAAGCTGGCGTGGTAGCTGTCGGCCAGCCGGTCCCCGCCGGCCTTGGAGGCGGCGTACGGGGACTGGGTGTTGATCGGGTGGTCCTCGGTGATCGGCACGGTCTGCGCGGTGCCGTAGGTCTCGCTGGTGGAGGTGTGCACCAGACGCGGGATCTCCAGGTGGCGCACGGCCTCCAGGACGTTCAGGGTGCCGGTGACGTTGGTGTCCACGTACGAGTGGGGGGCGCTGTAGGAGTACGGGATCGCGATCAGGGCGGCCAGGTGGTAGACCGCCTCGGTGCCCTTGACCAGGCCGTTGACCGAGCCCGGGTCCCGGACGTCGCCGAGGACGATCTCGACCGAGTCCAGCACCTCCGGCGCCAGGGTCTCCAGCCAGCCGAAGGAGGAGAAGGAGTTGTACTGGACCATCGCGCGGACGTGGTGCCCGTCGGCGACCAGGGTCTCGACGAGGTGGGAGCCGATGAAGCCCTCGGCTCCGGTAACCGCGACGCTGCTCATGCGTTTTCGCTTTCTCGTTTTCGGGAGCGGCCGGACGTCTGAGCACGACCGGCCGGTGGTGCCTCGGAAGAGGCGGATTATCAGCGGTGTTGGGTGGTGCGGCCGAGCGCGGGCCCGGCGGTTGCGGTGAGGACGAGGGCGGCCGCCCCGCAGCCGATCAGCTGCAGGACGATCGGGTCCGCACCGGTCAGCAGCCCGACGCTCTCGGCGATCGCGGCGGCCAGACAGATGAGGGCGGTGCTCCAGCTGAACCCGAAGGCGTTCAGCAGCAGCGCCAGCCAGAGCGAGCCGCCCAGGAGCAGCATCGCGCCGAGCTGCGGTACGCCGAGCGACGGGGCGCCCGGCCACAGCACGGTCGCGGCGGCGTCCAGCGCGGCCACGGTGGTGAGGTAGATGAACAGGCAGCCGAGCAGGATCCCGCCGGTGCGGCGGGTGAACTGCCCGGTGGTGTGGCTGGTGCGCAGCGCGGCCACGGCCATCGCCCGGTAGCGGAACAGCAGCCACTCGGCGAGGCCCAGGCTGAGCGTCAGGGCGATCATGGCCGGGCCGGTCGGGGTGGTCCGCACCTCGTGCACGGCGTGCGCGCCCTGGGCCGCGGCGTGCACCGCGGGGCCGGCGGTCCGGACGGCCTGGTGGATGGTCTCGCCGAGCCCGGCGATCAGCGTCAGCGCACCGCAGGCCAGGCCGAACAGCAGGTGCGGGACCTCCTGGCGGATCGGCAGCCTCAGCTCCACGCCGTCCCGTTCGCCGCCGCGGGCCGCGACCAGCAGCTCCCGGACGGCCAGGCCGACCGCGAGCACCACCGAGGCGAGCAGCACGACCGTCCGGACCAGCTCCGGGACGTCGACCGCCAGCACCACGCCCGCGCCGACCGAGGCCGGGGCGAGCGCCAGCAGCAGGAACTTCTCCCGCCCGAGCACCAGCAGCGCGGTGGCGGCCGCCAGGTAGCAGGACTGGCCCGCGGCGAACCACAGGGCACCGAGCGGACCGCCGACCACGTACGCGGACGCGGCGGCCAGCAGCGCGCCGACCGGCGCGCCGACGGCCAGGCAGACCGCGGCGTCCCGGCGGCGCAGCCGGCTCAGCCAGCGGTACGCGCGGTGCGCCAGGGCCTGGTTGAAGCCCCAGCTGACCAGCGTGGCGATGGACAGCGCGAGCATGCCCGAGGGCAGGCCGAAGCGCATCCGGGTGGTCGCGAACAGGTTGGCACCGAGCAGGTAGCCGAGCCCGGGCAGGGCGAACACCAGGCCGCGCACCACGCAGCGCCAGGGATCGGCCCGCCAGGGGTTGGCGAACTCGGAGCTCGGGCCGGGGTAGCGGCGCTCGACCTTCTCGAACAGCTCCTCGGCGACGGTGAACGCGTCGGGGCGGCCGTACAGCAGCGCGGCCTGCTCGTCGGAGAGGCCGTCGGACTCCAGGAAGGCCGCGATCTCGTACGGGTGGACGGCGTCGGCGCAGACGTCGCGCAGGCGCTCGGCCAGTTCGTCCAGCGGGTCGTCGGAGAGGCCGAGCTGCTCGGCGGGGTCGGGCTCGGCCGACGGTGCGGGGCGGCGGAGCTTCAACGGCAGGGTGCGCAGCTGCATCGTCCGCTCCGCGCCGCCCTCGTCGGGAACCAGGCGGATGGGACCGCTCATGCCCCCACCTCGCTGGGCTCGGGGCGGGCGGCGGCCAGCTGCTGGTCCCAGTCCGGGCTGGGGACGGCGTCGGTGACGGCGACCATGCCGCCGGGCATCCAGCGGGCGGTGCCCAGGAGTTCGGTGTAGATGCCCCGGAAGCCGTCGATGTTCTGGCGGAGCGTGAACTGCTCGATGACCCGCAGTCGGGCGCCCTCGCCGAGCCGGGCGCGCCGCGCGGGGTCGCGCAGCAGCTCGATCGCGGCGGCCGCCATCGGCTCGGGCTCGCGCGGCGGGACGACCAGTCCGGTGTCGCCGACCGCCTCGCGCACGCCGCCGACGTCGGTGGAGACGGTGGCGCGGCCGCAGGACATGGCCTCGATCAGGGTGAACGGGAAGCCCTCGCTGATGCTGGAGAGCATCACCACGTTGCCCGCCGCGTACGCGTCGGTGATGTCGGCGACGCGGCCCTCGAAGGCCACCGAGTCGGCGATGCCGAGCTCGGCGGCCAGGGCTATGCAGCCGTCCCGGTACGCCTCGCCGCCCTTGGGGGTGCCCCCGAAGAGCCGCAGCCGCG
Organism: Kitasatospora sp. NPDC056076; assembly: GCF_042266305.1. NCBI lineage: Bacteria > Bacillati > Actinomycetota > Actinomycetes > Kitasatosporales > Streptomycetaceae > Kitasatospora > Kitasatospora sp. NPDC056076. Next base: position 90,410 of record NZ_JBHJWG010000002.1, on the reverse strand, counting down.
CCTCGGGGATCTCCTGGTGGACGATGGCGAAGGCCCGGATCAGCGTCTCCAGGTCCTTGATCGGGTCGACCCGGCCGGCCCAGCTGAGGGTCGGCGTCTCGGGTTCCGGCCCGGCGGGCGGGAAGGCGGCCGGGTCCACGCCGTTGTAGACGGTGCGGATGTGGTGGGACGGGGTGCCGCCGCGCTCCTCCCAGCGCCGGTTGTACCGGTTGCCGGGGGTGACCAGCGCGGCCTGCCGGTAGCTCTCCTCGGCGAGCATCCGGTAGAAGCCGAGCAGCAGGGCCTTGACCGGCCAGCGGTACGGGCCGGTGCGGTAGCCGAGGTAGCGCTCGCGCAGGTAGATGCCGTGCTCGGTGAGCAGGAACGGTACGCCGTACTGCTGGGCGGCGATCAGCCCGGGCAGGGTGGCGAGTCCGCCGCTGGCCGCGTGGGCGACGCCGTCGGTGGGCGGGTCGACCGAGAGCGGCCGCAGCGCGTGCTCCAGGAGGTCGGTGGCGTTCAACGCGTCGTGCAGGGTGGGCCGGGAGACCGCGGTGGGCAGGTAGTCGCGGGTCCACACGTGCTGGAGGGTGCGCAGGGCGCGCTCGCTGCGCAGCGCCGGGCTGAGCAGCCCGCGCCGGGCGAGGTCGGCGAAGCCGTACAGCTCGGTGCCGAAGTGGGTGGTGTAGACCGGGTCGAGGATGGAGTGCAGGAAGCGCTCGTACGCGTTGAGGAAGCGGCGCATCTCCTTGCCGCGCGGCGCCCGGGCCTCGGAGGCCGGGCCCCACAGCGGTGCGGTGGTGACCGACCGTACGTTGGCGGGCAGCTCCCAGGCCAGCGGTTCCTGGCCGGTTCCGGTGACGGCGATGACGTCGAAGTCGACGTCCGGCATGCCCTGGACGAGCTGGTCGCACCAGACGCTCACGCCGCCGTGCTGGTGCGGGTACGTCCCCTCGGTGAGCAGGGTGACGCGCATCTCCTGTCCCCCCTCCTGTTCTTGCGTCGGTTGTCCGGCCTGGGTGGCCGGAGCGGGAGCCGTGGCGGGGCCGGGCCGGGCGACCGGCCCGACCCCGCCACGGGGTGCTACGGATTACCGGTTGCCGGGGCGTCCGGTGGTGGTGGTGCCGTGCGAGGCCGTCCCCCCAGAGGCCTTGCCGGAGCCGTTCTGGCCGTTGCCGGCCGGGGCACCGTTGCCCTGGGTCTTCGCGCCCTGGACGACGTCCTTGCCGGGCACCGGGGTGCCGCTGCCGGGGACGAGGGACTGGGCGGGCTTGCGGGTGACGTCGCCTGGGCCGGCCGGGACCGGGGTGGCGACGCCCTGCGGCACGACCTTCTTGTCCGTCGGCGCCGGTGCCGGGACGGACTTGGCGGCCACGTTCGGGGCGACGGCGGCCGGGGCGGCCGGCGCACTGCCGGACGGGAGCTGCAGGGTGATGCCGCTCTGCAGGGCGCCCGGGGACGCCCAACCGGAGAGCGTACCGGCGTAGGACGAACCGAAGGCGGCCGTTCCGATGGCCATCTTCTGAGCAGTTCCGGTCGGCATGGTGGCCTGGACCTGAACACCGGCGGGCGCGTTGACCGTGACGGTGTTGCCGATCTTGTAGGCGGTGACCTGGCCGGCGGCGACCGCCTTGTCCCAGGCCGCGCGCTTCTGGAACTCCTGGCCGATCTCGCGCTCGCCGAGGTTCACGATCGGGGCGTTGTCGGCGTACAGCGAGCGGTAGGTGCCGAGGATCTTCTCCAGCACCGGGTACAGGATGCGGTCCTCGGAGAGGTTCGACTGGTGCACGAAGTGCGGGCGCGGGTCGTTGCTCAGCACGTGGCCGAGGTCGATCCGGGCCTCCAGCGGCACGATGTACGACTGGTAGCCGGTGGTGGTGTCCAGCGGCGCGGGCAGGCAGGTGGAGTTGGCGTTGTTCTCGCAGACGCCGCTGCCGCCGTTGGCCTTGCTGGTGTAGATCCAGTTGTACTCGTCGGCCTCCTCCTTCGCCGAACCGGCGTTGTAGAAGACGTTCATCGGGTACCGCGGCACGGTCAGCGTGGACGAGCCGACGGCCCGCTGGGCGGGCTCACGGGAGGCGTCGCTGCCGGTGAACTTGATGCCGTTGGCGACCAGCGCCGGCGCCAGGTTCGGGTTGTCGCTGGTCTCCTGCGGGGCGGTGAGCAGACCGGAGTGCTCACCGGTGACGAGCACCTGCGGGTCGACCTTGAGGCCGTTGGTGGCGGCCCAGTCGAAGTTCTGCTTGATCTGGGTGGAGATGGTGTTCTGGTCGGTCCAGACGGTGTTGCCGGACGCGTCCTTGGTGCACTTCCACGGGACCACCGAGACGTCCTGCACGCAGCCCAGGTAGGGGTGGGTGTAGGTGTGGTTGACCCAGCGGTAGCTGGTCTGGTCGGTGATCATCTGGGTGGCGGTCGGGTCCACCGTGGTCTGGTGGTCGGACTTCCAGTCCTCGCTGCCGCCACCGTTGAACACCATGTCCAGGGTGAAGTTGTTGGCGGTCTGCCACTGCTTGAGGTACTGCGCGTCGGCGGGGGTCATCCGGATCGGGTTGGCGGTGTCCGGGGTGCCGGGCGGGCAGGTGACGTCGCCGGGGGTGCACTTGAGCGTGGTGTCCCAGCGGTCGTCGGCCAGGAACACGTCGTCGACGTGGGTGGCGAAGTAGTTGCGGTCGTAACCGAGGTGGACGCCCTGGGTGATCCAGTCGACCATGCCGCGGGCCAGCAGCCGGTACTGCTGCTGGTACTGGTTGTAGACGAAGGTGACGACCAGTTCCTTGCGGCCGTCGTGGGTGTACTCACCGACCAGCGAACCGCGGCTGGTCGAGTCGGGTATCGCCGCGTCGACCAGCGGGACGAAGGAGGCGCCGGACGGCAGGTTGGCGAGCGGGGTCGCCAGGTAGCCGTAGCTCTCGCTGACCTTCGGGTCGTTGTCCTCGAACGGGACGCTGCCCTTGAGGTACCCGAACGGGCCCGAAGTTCCGGCCGTGGTGGTGGCGGCCTGGAATCCGTCGAGGGTCCCGACGAATCCCGGATTCTGGGCGTAGTTCAGGCCGACGGCCGGGCTGGCCCAGGTGTAGGCGTCGATCTGCCGGACGTTGAAAGCCGCTTCGTAGGTGGCGATCGCGGTCATCTCGGCGGCGCTGTTCGGGAAGGGGTTTTCGTTGGGCAGCACGATGCCCTGGTACTTGCCCCGGGGGAGCCCGTTCACCGTGTCGCTCAGGAAAGCGGCGTTGATGACGGGGCGGTTGGTGTCATTGAGGCTGACGACCTTGTAGGGCGTGCCCTGGCTCTTGAGCTCGGCGGTGATCGCGGCGACCGACGGGCCTCCGTCGTCGATGACCAGGATCGTGAGGTCGATCCTGGGCGGCGTGGTGTCGCCGTGGGCCAGGGTGGTCTGCAGGCCGCTGGCCAGCAGAACTGCCGCTGCGCAAGCGGCGACTCTTCGGGTCGCTCGACCCATGTCTGATCCTCCCCTTGGGTCAGGCGCCGCGCTGCTTCGGCGCTCGCCTGCCCGTGTAGCTGTTCGCGGGCAGCAGGCTGCCCGGCGCCCATCCTGGTCGAGGGTCGGCAGTCCGGGGGACCAATTGGGCGATAGTGCAGCGAACCTGTTACCAACGTTCATGGTGAAGCCATGGAGGCGCTGATTGTGACCGTAACCGGACCGCTCGCGCAAATAATGAATTGAAAATGAAAAACCGGAAGCCGACTGCTACAGCTGGTTACCGACTGTGCGCCTCGCACGGCCCCGTGCGGCACCTACACTGTCGTCGTTGCGCATGACACTCTTGCACATCCTGCCGCTCCAATGGGCAGGTTCATGCAATATCGGGCGCCGCTGTGCCATGTGACAGTCCGAATATGCAATGGAGGTCGCGGGTGGTCGATCGTCAGATCGCGTCCGAGCGAATCGGGGACGCACGGAATGCGCGCCCGGAGCCCGCCGGAACCATCCTGGTCGGCCGCAGTCTCGGGCTGCGCGGTGCGGTCAACGCCCGCGATCTGGGCGGGTACCGGACGGCCGGCGGAGGGGTGCTGCGGGCCGGCGTGGTCCTGCGCAGCGATGGCCTGAACCGTGTCACCGCCGAGGACCTCGACCCGCTGGGCGCGCTCGGCCTGCGCGCGGTGGTCGACCTGCGCAGCGCCGACGAGGTCCGCGAGGCCGGTCCGGACATCCTGCCCGGCGGTGTGACGGCGCACCATCTCCCGCTGCTGGCAACGGACTTCGACATCCACGCGACGCTGCGCGGCGCCCTGGCGGAGCGCAGCCCGGACAAGCAGCGCACCCTGCTCGGCGACGGCCGGGCGGCCGCCATGATGACCGGCCTCTACCGCTGGTTCGTCACCGACCGGGAGGCCCGCGAGACCTTCGCCGCCCTGCTGCGGCTGCTGGCGGCCCCGGACGGCGTGCCGCTGCTGTTCCACTGCTCGGCGGGCAAGGACCGCACCGGCTGGGCCGCGGCGCTGCTGCTGACCGCGCTGGGTGTGGACCGCGAGACCGTGCTCGCCGACTACCTGCTCACCAACGAGCGGGTCGCGGCCGTGGTCGAGCTGGTGCTGGCGGACTTCGCCGGCCGCGGCCTGATGCGCGAGCCCGAGCTCCTGCTGCCGGTCTTCCGGGCCGAGCGCGACTACCTGGACGCGGCCTTCGCCGAGGTCGCGTCCGGCTGGGGCGACTTCGCCGCGTTCTGGCGCGAGGGGCTCGGGCTGGACGACCGGGTGCTGGCCGGGCTGCGCGCCAACCTGCTGGACGGCGACGGGAGTTGATCCCGCCGCCGTCGGCGGTCAGCCCTCGTTGATGAGTCCCGCGCGGAGCTGGGTCAGCGTCCGGGTGAGCAGGCGGGAGACGTGCATCTGGGAGATCCCGATCTCCTCGCCGATCTGCGACTGGGTGAGGTTGCCGAAGAACCGCAGCATGATGATCCGGCGCTCGCGCGGCGGCAGCTTGGCCAGCAGCGGCTTGAGCGACTCCCGGTACTCCACGCCCTCCAGCGCGAGGTCCTCGTAGCCGAGCCGTTCGGCCAGCGGCCCCTCGCTGTCCTCCTCGCCGGGGCTGGAGTCCAAGGAGGAGGCGGTGTAGGCGTTGCCCACCGCGAGGCCCTCGACCACGTCCTCCTCGCTGACCCCGAGGCAGACGGCCAGTTCGGCGACGGTGGGGGAGCGGTCCAGCCGCTGGGACAGTTCGTCCCCGGCCTTGGTGAGCGCCAGCCGCAGCTCCTGGAGCCGTCGGGGCACCCGGACCGACCAGCTGGTGTCCCGGAAGAAGCGCTTGATCTCGCCGACCACGGTGGGCATCGCGAAGGTGGGGAACTCCACCCCGCGTTCCGGGTCGAAGCGGTCGATCGCCTTGATCAGGCCGATGGTGCCGACCTGGACGATGTCCTCCATCGGCTCGTTGCGGCTGCGGAAGCGCGCCGAGGCGTACCGGACCAGCGGCAGGTTGAGCTCGATCAGGGTGTCGCGGACGTAGGTGTGCTCCGCGCTGCCGGGCTCCAGTGCGGCCAGCCGCAGGAAGAGCGAACGGGAGAGCGTCCGGGTGTCCAGCCCGGAGCCGGGCGGTGCCGCGCCGGCGGCCCCGGCGCCGGGCGCTCCCGGGCCGGGCCTCGCGGGGGACGTGGCCCGCTGGAGCGGGATCCGGTCCCCGGCGACCGCCGTACCCTCGGCCTGACCAGCGTGGATCTCCGCAGTGCCCAGCTCTCCGGACATGCACCCACCCCCTCGTGACTGACAGTTGAACGGGGGCCGTCGCACGGAGGTTCCCGGCGGGGGCCCAACCCCCTGCATACCGGAACACGGTGCACGGCAAACCCGAACGTCGCAAGATGTCACGCCGGGGTAACGCGCTGCAATCTCACTCTTCCCAGGAGTTGCCGGTCCGAAGCCTGGTCAGGATCCGTGAGAGCAGCCGGGAGACGTGCATCTGGGACATCCCCAGTTCGGTGCTGATCTGCGACTGGGTGAGGTTGGCGAAGAACCGCAGCATCACGATCCGCCGCTCCCGCTCGGGGAGTTGGACCAGCAGGTGGCGCACCATGTCGCGGTGCTCGACCTCGGCCAGTGCGGCGTCCTCGTAGCCGAGCCGGTCCAGCAGGGCGAGTCCGCCCTCGTGCTCCTGGGCGGCCTCCAGCGAGGCGGCGTTGTAGGCCCGCCCGGCGTCCAGGCAGGCCCGGACGTCCTCCTCGGGGATCCGGAGGCTGGCGGCGATCTCCGGCACCTTGGGGGCCCGCCCGTGCAGCACCGTCAGCTCCTCCATGGCGCCGCTGACCTGGACCCAGAGCTCCTGGAGCCGGCGCGGGACGTGCATGGTGCGGACGTTGTCCCGGAAGTAGCGCTTGATCTCGCCCAGGATGGTCGGCAGCGCGTAGGTGGGGAACTGGACGCCCCGGGTCGGGTCGAAGCGGTCGATCGCGTTGATCAGGCCGATGGTGCCGACCTGGACGACGTCCTCCATCGGCTCGCTGCGGCTGCGGAAGCGGGTGGCGGCGTAGCGGACCAGGGGGATGTTCACCTCGATCAGGGCGGCCCGGACCCGTTCCCGTTCGGGGGCGTCGGGGGGCAGCTCGGTGAGCCGCTCGAACAGCACCCGGGTGAGCGTCCGGACGTCCACGGCGGGGCGACCGCCGGGGCCGCGGAGCCCGTCCGGGCGGAGCTCGCCGGCCGGACTGATGATCGCGGCCAACACCTCGTCCACGGACACGTCCCCCCTCCCAAATCGACAACGGTGGGCCCTGCGGATCGTGTGTCGCGGCTGGTTCGGTACCTCGCCATGTCCGGCAAAACCGGTCATAGCATCACAAGGTGGGCGCAGGTCGGGCAAGCACCCGGTGGAGGTGTGTTGGTGGGCTGCGCGGCCGGTGGCCACCCGGTCGGCGAGGCGCCGCAAGGGTTGTTCCGGGGCAGACGGAGACGCCCCGCCCGGGAGCCGGGCGGGGCGGGCGCGGGCCGTCCGGGGGACGGCGGCGGGGGTCAGACCTCGATGTCGGCGATCACCCAGGTCGCGAACTCGCGCCACAGGCCGGCCGCGGCCTGGTGCGCGGGGTGGGTCAGGTAGGCCTGGAGGGCCGTGCGGTCCTCGACCAGGCTGTTGATCGCGTAGTCGTACGCGATGTCGCGCTCGGTGGTGTTCCAGCCGCACTCCCACTCGCGCAGCTCGGGGACCAGTGCGCCGAGCTCCTCGAACGCCTTGGCGGCGGCGAGCACGCGCTGCTCGTCCTTGGCGACGCCTTCGTCGAGCTTGAACAGGACCAGGTGGCGGATCACGATTGCCGCTCCTTACTTGATCAGACCGGTCATGAAGGTGCCGACCGCCTTGGCCGCGTTCGAGATGCCCTCGAAGCCCAGCTGGACGAGTTCGGCTGACCGGGCCGGTGAGGTGATGATCGAGTAGAGCACGAAGATGAGCAGGAGGGCCATGCCGATCTTCTTCGCCTGCGCCATCGTGACCTTCCTCCCTGCGGTGGGCCGCCGTCATCCGGTCCCCGAGCAGCCCTGCACGGCAGCTTATCCACCGGACGGGCTATCAAGTGTGCGACGCGTTCGCCCGGCGGGACGAAGGTCCCCGCGAGTGGGGCCTTTCTCCGGATGCCCGGGCCGGGGCCGGGCGGCAGGATGGATGACGTGCCGAGGATCTGGCAGGAATCCCCGGCACGTGGATCCGGAGCCCCCGCTGTGGGACCGGTGGTCGCGGCTTCCCCCCTCGCGGCCCCGGTTGTGGGACTCCGCCGGGGGAGCGGTCAGTCCCCCCGAGCCGCTCCCCCTCCAAGGCTCCGTACGAGCCGGGCAATGGTGGTCATCGGCCCGGAGTACGGAGCCTTCTCCGCGTCCGGGAGCCTTTCCCGCGTCAGGTGGCGCCCCGCCGCCGTCCGGAGCGCGCGAGCGGGCCGGGGTGCGCAAATGCCGAGGGCCCGTCCGTGATCGGACGGGCCCTCGGGCTTTCGAGCGGTAGCGGTGGGATTCGAACCCACGGTGGAGTTGCCCCCACACACGCTTTCGAGGCGTGCTCCTTTGGCCGCTCGGACACGCTACCGAGGGGAACTCTACCGGACGGGTGGCGCGGTCACGAAATCCTTACCGGGCGGGCCGTCGCCGGGCGGCTCAGCGGTGGGTGTCGAAGAAGGCGCGCAGCTGCTCGCCGCACTCCTCGGCGAGCACGCCCCAGATCACCTCGGGCCGGTGGTTGAGCCGGCGGTCGCGCATCACGTCGAAGAGCGAGCCGGCCGCGCCGGCCTTCTCGTCGAGGGCGCCGTAGACCACCCGGTCGATCCGGGACAGCACGATGGCGCCGGCGCACATCGTGCACGGCTCCAGGGTGACCACCAGGGTGCAGCCGCTGAGCCGCCACTCCCCGACCCGTTCGGCGGCCTGCCGGATCGCGACCACCTCGGCGTGCGCGGTCGGGTCGCCGACCGCCTCGCGCTCGTTGTGGCCGCGCCCGATCACCTCGCCGTCCGGGCCCAGGACGAGCGCCCCGACCGGGACGTCCCCGGTGGCCGGCGCCAGGGCGGCCTCGGCGATGGCGAGGCGCATCGGCGCCGCCCAGCGGTCGCGGACCGGGTCGGGGCGGACGGGGGCGGGCAGCGGGGGGACGTACGGGACGGTCAGCGGGGTGGATGCGGGCTGCATGGCATCCAGTGTCGGGCATCCGGTGGCGGACACCGGTGCGACCGGTGCCGCTACCGGACCGCTTCCAGGACCTCGCCGCAGCCCAGGGCCTCGGCGATCTCCTCCAGGGCGTCGCCCGGCACCGCGCCCTCGCCGCTGAGGGAGAGCAGGGCGTCGGCGGCCAGGCCGAACTCGGTCAGCAGGTGGGCGTCGCCGAGCGGGCCGACCGGGACGCCGCCGTGGGCGTCCGCGTCCTCGTCGTCCTGCTCCTCGGTCTCCGCGTCCTCGTCCAGCAGGTGGTCCAGGTCGCCGAACTCGCTCTCGCCGGCCTGGTCGACCAGTTCGTCGGTGAGGACGGAGCCGTAGGAGCTGCGGGCGGCGGCGGCGCCGTCCGACACGAAGATCCGCGGGTCGTCCTCACCGTCCACCCGGACGATGGCGAACCACGAGTCCTCCTGTTCGATGAAGATCAGGACGCTGTCGTCGTCCTGCGCGCAGGCGCGGGCCAGATCGGCCAGATCGGCCAGGGTTTCGACGTCGTCGAGCTCCGTCTCGCTCACGTCCCACCCGTCCTCGGAGCGAGCAAGCACTGCAGCGAAGTACGCCACCAGGGACACTCCCAAGATCATCGGTCTCGGCTGTCGGCGCGCTCGGGCGGCGCGGAATTCTGGCCGCCCCCGCGCCAGAGGCGGTCCGCTTGTTCGGACCGTCCCATCGGAATCGTGACAGAAAGCCCGCCCTCGCGGGGGGTGTTCGGCAGCGCGTCTTTGCAGGTCGTGTCGGAAGGGCCGGGCGGTGCGGGGAGGAGCCGGGCCGGGGCCGTCCGAAGCCGGTCGAATTTCGGCCGGACCGCCCGGTGGGGCCGCGGTGGGGCGGCGGTGGGGGTGGTCAGATCCGGAAGGTGCGCATCCGCATCGCTTCGCGCATCCGCCGTTCCTTGGTCCGCCGGGGCTGGACGCGCTCCCTCAACTCGCGGGCCTCGGCGAGTTCGCGCAGGAAGACGGCCCGCCGCTTGCGGCGCTCCGTCTCGGTCTCCGGGGGCTCCTGCGGCGGGCCGGCGCGAAGGGCCGGCCCGTCGACGGGCTCGTCGGCCGAGCCGTCCCCGGCCCTCGGGTTGCTCGTCATAAGACGTGACATTCCCAGAACGGCCGGGTTGATACCACAGGAGCCGGTTCCGTCCGGACATTCCTGGCACGTCACGGCGTGTCACCGGAAGGTGACCGCCGCCGGTCGACGGCCTGGCACGGCGTGTCGTACAGGCGTCCAGGACCGGGCTAACCTCGGTACATGCGTCTCCACGTCGTCGACCACCCCCTGGTCGCCCACAAGCTCTCCACCCTGCGCGACGAGCGCACCGACTCGCCGACCTTCCGTCGCCTGACCGACGAGCTGGTGACCCTCCTCGCCTACGAGGCCACCCGGGACGTCCGCACCGACGAGGTGGAGATCACCACGCCCGTGGCGGTCACCCTCGGCACCCGGCTCAGCTACCCGCGCCCGCTGGTCGTCCCGATCCTGCGGGCCGGCCTCGGCATGCTGGACGGGATGACCCGCCTGCTGCCGACCGCCGAGGTCGGCTTCCTCGGCATGGTGCGCAACGAGGAGACCCTGGAGGCCTCCACGTACGCCACCCGGATGCCCGACGACCTCTCCGGCCGCCAGGTCTACGTGCTCGACCCGATGCTGGCCACCGGCGGCACCCTGGTCGCCGCGATCAGGATGCTGATCGAGCGCGGTGCCACCGACGTCACCGCCGTGGTGCTGCTGGCCGCGCCGGAGGGCGTCGAGGTGATGGAGCGCGAGCTGGCCGGCCTGCCGGTCACCGTGGTCACCGCCGCCGTGGACGAGCGGCTGAACGAGAACGGCTACATCGTCCCCGGCCTGGGCGACGCGGGCGACCGGCTGTACGGCACGGCCGGCTGAGCGACCCCCCTCCGAACGTCCGAGAGCCCCCCGGCACTGCGTCTGCCGGGGGGCTCTCCTGGTTCCGTGCCGCGCCTCAGCAGCTGCCGGTGGCGCTCGGGGTGGGGGAGGGCTTGACGGCCAGGGCGAGGGCCGCGGCCGCCTGGGTCTCGTCCAGCAGGGCGTTGTAGCTGTCGCCGATCACGAAGTCCACGCTGGTGTCGGTACGGGCGTCGGCGGTCACGCTGGCCCCGGCGATCTGGGAGCCCACCAGGGTGCCGGCCGCGACGCCGGTCGGGCCGGCGATCACCTGGGCGGTGCCGGGCACCTTCTTGTCCAGCTCGGCGGGGGCGTTGCCGACCTTGCCGATGGTGAAGCCGCGCTTCTTGAGCTCGTCGGCGGTCCGTCCGGCCAGGCCGGCCTTGGTGGTGGCGTTGTAGACGTTCACCGTGACGGCCGAGGGCTGCGGGACGGCGTGCGGGTCGACCGGCGCGCCGGAGGCCGCGGGAGCGCCCGGGGTGGCGCCCGCCGTCGGGGCGGCCAGCGGCTTCCCGGACGGGGTGGCGCAGGCCTGGGCGGAGGCGTTCCTGTCCTTGCCGCGGAAGATGTCGTACAGCTGGACGCCGCCGAGGCCGATCAGGGCCAGGGCGAGCAGGGCCGCGAGTGCGGCGATCACCTTGCGACTCTTCTTCGGGGGCCGGCCCAGCCGCGGGTAGGCGTTGCCGGTGACGCGGTACTGCTTCCCCTTGAGGCCTTGGGGAGTCAACATGCTCACGGGTCTGTCTCCCCCTCGTGCCGGGGCGGGGTCGGGATGACGGGTGGGCCAGGGCGGGGGGTCCTCCGGGAGCGGGCGGATCCCCTGGTCGCGGCCGTAGTCAGCAGCGTAGTGCCGGACAGCTGTGAAGGTACTAAACGATCATCATCTGGAGTACCCCGGTACCCGAAAGGGGGTACCCGGGTACGCGCGGAACGCCCTCCGCCGGGTGGCGAGGGGGCGGTCCGGAGTCGGCGGAGTGCGGCCGTCAGTCCATTTCCAGGACACGGGCGTGCAGCACCTGGCGCTGCTGCAGCGCGGCCCGTACGGCCCGGTGCAGCCCGTCCTCCAGGTAGAGGTCGCCGCGCCACTTGACCACGTGGGCGAAGAGGTCGCCGTAGAAGGTCGAGTCCTCGGCCAGCAGGGTTTCCAGGTCGAGCTGGCCCTTGGTGGTCACCAGCTGGTCGAGCCGCACCGGGCGTGGGGCGACGTCAGCCCACTGTCGGGTGCTCGTCCGGCCGTGATCCGGGTACGGCCGCCCATTGCCGATGCGCTTGAAGATCACACGGAAAGCCTACCGTTCGGACGGCGCACGGCGCAGCAGCCGTGCCTCCGCCACGCGCACCGGTGCGAGCTGCGCGGGGGCGATTGCGGCTGTTTGATGGGAAATGTCGCGAACATCGCCCGGTCCCGGCCGGGTTCAGGCCCGGCTTCCGACCGCCGATCCCGTCCAGGAGCGTGCACCGATGGACTCCGCCCCCACCCCGACGACCGTCCGGGAGATCGCCGACGGGTACGCCTTCACCGGGCCCGCCCTCGACCTCGGCGCGGTGCTGCTGGACGGCACCGCCTACCCCGACGCGCAGGTGCGCGTCCCGCTCGCGGTCCTCAACCGGCACGGACTGGTCGCCGGGGCCACCGGCACCGGGAAGACCAAGACCCTCCAGCTGATCGCCGAACAGCTCTCCGCCCAGGGCGTGCCGGTGTTCCTCGCCGACGTCAAGGGGGACGTCTCCGGCATCGCCGCGCCCGGCACGCCCGGCGAGCGCACCGCCGCCCGCGCCGCCGAGGTCGGACAGGACTGGACGCCGCTGGGCTGCCCGGTCGACTTCCACTCGCTCGGCGGGCAGGGTGCCGGCATCCCGATCCGGGCCACCGTCACCAGCTTCGGCCCGCTGCTGCTGTCCAAGGTGCTGGACCTGAACGAGACCCAGGAGTCCTCGCTCAGCCTGGTGTTCCACTACGCCGACCGCAACGGCCTGGAGCTCTACGACCTCAAGGACCTCACCGCCGTCATCGGCCACCTCACCTCGCCCGAGGGCAAGGAGGAGCTGCGTACCATCGGCGGCCTCTCCGCCGCCACCGCCGGGGTGATCCTGCGGGCGCTGACCGTGCTGGAGAACGAGGGCGCCGGGGCGTTCTTCGGCGAGCCAGAGTTCGACACCGCCGAGCTGCTGCGCACCACCGCGGACGGCAGGGGCGTCGTCTCGGTGCTGGAGCTGCCCGCGGTGCAGGACCGGCCGCGGCTGTTCTCCACCTTCCTGATGTGGCTGCTCGCCGACCTCTACCAGGAGCTGCCCGAGGTCGGCGACCTCGACCGGCCCAAGCTGGTGTTCTTCTTCGACGAGGCGCACCTGCTGTTCAAGGGCGCCTCCAAGGCCTTCCTGGAGGCGATCACCCAGACCGTGCGGCTGATCCGCTCCAAGGGCGTGGGCATCTTCTTCGTGACCCAGACGCCGCGGGACGTCCCCGCCGAGGTGCTCGCCCAGCTGGGCAACCGGGTGCAGCACGCGCTGCGCGCCTTCACCCCGGACGACGCCAAGGCGCTCAAGGCCACCGTCTCCACCTTCCCCCGGTCCACCTACGACCTCGCGACGGTGCTCACCTCGCTGGGCACCGGCGAGGCCGTGGTGACCGTGCTCTCCGAGAAGGGCGCGCCGACGCCGGTCGCGGCGACCAGGCTGCGGGCGCCCCGCTCGCTGATGGGGCCGATCGAGCCGGGGGCGCTCCAGGCGGCCGTGGACGCCTCGCCGTTGACGGCGCGCTACCGGGACGCGATCGACCGGGAGTCCGCGTACGAGAAGCTGGCGGCCCGGGCGCCCCGGCCGGACGCGGCACCGGTCGGGCCGGCGGAGCCCGAACCCGCGCCCGCGCCCGCACCCGCTCCGCGGCGGGAGGAACCCCAGGGGGCGGGCGGGCTGCTGGGCTCGCTGCTCAACAACCCGACGGTGAAGTCCTTCGCGCGCTCGGCCGGGAAGCAGCTCGGGCAGGAGATCTCGCGCAGCCTGTTCGGGACGTCCAAGCGGCGGCGCTGAGTTCGGGCCCCGGGCGCCGGGCGCCGCTACCCGGCGAGGGCCGCGCCGATCCGGTCCAGCGAGGACAGCCGCATCAGGCCGTAGTGGTAGAACTCGACCTCGGGGACGCCGAGTCGGCGCAGTTCGGCGAGCTTGGCGGCGAGGTTCTCCGGGCCGTCGCAGTCCGAGGCCATCGGGCGCAGGATCACCGCCATCCGCTCCGGGCGGACGCCGTGCAGGGCGAACGCGGCGACCTTCTCCCGGACTTCGCGCGCGGTCGCGGCGTAGCCGAGGGTCTCGATCTGGTCGGTGGCCCGGGCGAGGGCGGGCAGGTCGATGCCGGACAGCCAGCCCTTGCCGGGGCCGCCGCCGTCCATGAAGCTCAGCCGCATGCCGTGGCGGCGGGCCTGCTCGGTGAGGTCGGCGGCGAGCGCGGTGACGGTGGCGGCGGAGGCGTCCACGTACGCGGCGAAGGCGCCGTCGGCCAGGGTGCTGAGGTCGGCGGGCGCGGCGGCGGCGTGCTGGTCGGCCAGCCGGCGCCGCAGTTCGGCCCGGACGGCCTCGGCGACCCGGTCGGCCGGGACGCCCGCGCGGGTGGCGGCGGCGCGGCAGTGCGGGCAGAAGCAGACGCCGAGCAGGGCCTCGGCGGTCGGGCCCAGCTCCTCGAAGTAGCGCTCGTGGTGGTAGCCGTGGCGCAGGCCGTGGAAGTGCAGGGACTCGGCGCGGATCGCGTCCACGCCGTAGCGGGCGAGTTCCGCCACCAGGGTCAGCGCGTACTCGCGGACCTCGGGGTGGGCCGGGCAGAGCTCGGTGAGGTGGCGGTCGCCGAAGGCGTTGGCCGGGGCGCAGTCGGGGTGGGCGAAGCCGAGCCGGTCGTTGTGGCAGAAGACCGTCCAGGCGTGCAGTTTCAGGCCGCGGCGGCCCGCCTCGGCGGCGGCCTCGGCGAAGGGGTCGCGGTCGCCGATCGCGGTGGACGGCACGGGCGCCAGTCGGCGGCCCTGCCAGCGGGCCGGGTCGGGGCGGAAGTAGGCGGCGCCCGGCTCCAGGTAGCGGATCACCCGGCGGGGGTTGTGCGGGAAGACGTCACGGGCCTCGTGGTAGACGGAGGCCAGGGTGACGCCGCCGACGCCGGCCCGGTCGGTGAGGTTGCCGAAGAAGGTGTCGGCGCCCTCGTCGAGCAGGTCGGTGGCGAAGGCGAGGACGGACGACTCCACGGTGCGGCTCCGGAGCTGGGGGCAGGTGCGCCGTTCACGCTAGCCGCAGGGGTGACAATGGTCTATACCTGACGGGGCCGATCGGCCGCGGGCGCCCGCTCGGCCGGACGGGCTGGACGGGCTGGACGGGCCGGACGGGCCGGACGGGCCGGACCCTAGAGGCCCAGGTCGTCGAGCTCCTTGAGCAGGGCGGCGTTGGGGCTGCCCGGGGCGGGGGTGGCGGCCGGGGCGGGGGCCGCGGGCACCGGCTTCGACCGGGCCCGGTCGCGGAGCAGGACGGCGGCGGCCAGTCCGCCGATCAGCCCGCCGAGGTGGCCCAGCCAGCTGACGCCGGGGAAGACCGGCAGCACGCCGATCAGGATCGTCCAGTAGACCGCGGCGACGCCGAGGCCGACGACCGCGTCCAGCACGTTGCGGTCCAGGACGCCGCGCAGCACCACGTAGCCGAGGTAGCCGTAGACCATGCCGCTCGCCCCGGCCGTCACGTGGTTCGGGCTCTCCAGCAGCCAGACCAGCAGCCCGCCGGAGACCGTGATCACCAGGCTCGCCAGCAGGAACTTCCGCATGCCCCGGTAGGCGGCCAGGAAGCCGAGCACGAACAGCGGCCAGGAGTTGGAGACGATGTGGTCCCAGCTGAAGTGCAGGAAGGGCATGGTGAACATCTCGGGCAGGTCGTCCACCCGCTCCGAGCGCAGCCCGTACTCCCTGGACAGGTCGTAGTCGTCCAGCCAGTTCACCACCTGGACCGCCCAGATGACGGCCTGGATCCCGAGCATGGTCAACAGCGCGCGGCGGGAATCCGAGAGCAACTGGGCGAGTTTCGAGGCCATGAGGTCGACTGTAGGGGCCGCCGGATCGGTCGTGCACCCCATTACAGTGACCGATGTCATCCCGACCGTGAGAGGTGCACCCAATGAGTGTTCGCCCGCCGCTGCCGTACGAGTTCCTGCCGCAGGTGCCGTCCTTCCCGCTGAGCAGCGAGGACTTCACCGAAGGCGCCACGCTGGACCGGGAGTTCATCCACGCGGGCGGCAACCTCTCGCCGCAGCTGGCCTGGTCGGACCTGCCGGAGGGCACCCGGAGCATCGCCGTCACCTGCTACGACCCGGACGCCCCGACCGGCTCCGGCTGGTGGCACTGGCTCGCCCTGAACCTGCCCGCCGACACCGTCGAACTGCCGCGCGGCGCCGGTTCCTCGGACGACGCCCTGCCCGGCGCGGACTCCTTCCACGGCCGCAACGACTTCCCCTCCCACCAGTACGACGGCGCCGCCCCGCCGCCCGGCGCCCCGCACCGGTACGTGTTCGCGGTGCACGCGCTGGACGTCGAGAAGCTCGACGTCGGCGCCGACACCCCGCCGGCCCAGGTGGGCTTCCACCTCACCTTCCACACTCTGGGCCGGGCGCTGCTGACCGGCGAGTACGGGGTCTGAGCGGCGTGGTGCCCGAACGTCCGGTCGAGGTCTGGCGGCTGCCCGAGGAGGAGCGGCGGGCCGGCCGCCGGGCCGTGACCTGGACGGTCGGGCCGGACGGGGACCTGGCCGTCCTGCTGGTGCCGGAGGAGTACGCGGCGCCGGCCGGGTCGTGGCCGGCCGTCCGGCTGCCCTACGACGGCGAGGTGCTGGTGGCACCCGGGACGGCCGGTGAGCGGCGGGTGCCGCTCACCGGCGTCGCGGTGCCGCCGGACCACCTGGCGCTGCTGCCGGGCGGGCGGGTGCTGCTGGCGGCCGTCCGGGCGGACCGGGACGGCGAGGAGTGGCTGCCGAACGGCTCCGTGTACGGCCCCGACGGGACGCCGGGGGCGGAACTCGTCCTCGGTGACGACACGGGTGTGCTGGTGACCGACCGGGACGGCCGGATCTGGATGGCCTACGGCGACGAGGGCATCTACGGCGACCACCCGACGGCCACCGCGGGACTGCTGGCCGCCGACGCCCGGGGGCGGGTGGTGTGGAGTCCGAGCGGCCTGCCGGCCGACCCGCTGGAGGGCCTGGCCGGTGCGACCGAGGGCCGGTGCGCCTGGCTGGCCTGGTACCCGAGCTCCTCGGGCAGCCACCTCACCCGGATCGACCCGGCCGACGGGACGTCGGGCACGGTGCCCTGCCCCGCCCGGCAGCCGGTCGGCTTCGCGGTCCGGGGGCGCGAGGGCGTCTTCCTCACCGGGGGCGGCGAGTTGACCTGGCAGCTGCTGGTCGGGAAGGCCTGGAAGCAGACCGCGCGGCGCAAGCCGGACCTGCCCGGCGAGCTCGACCGGCAGCGGGCGTACGGGCGGGACGGCGTGCTGTGGTTCCGCCGCGGTGACGGCTGGTACCGGGTGTCGGCCTAGGGTGTGTCCGTCCAGGCCCGGTCGGGCCTGGGCCCGTCGTTCGCGGCATTCGCGGCCCGCGCCGCGACCGTGCGCAGGTGCTCGCGCAGCTCCGGGGGTTCGTGCACCTCGAAGTCGCAGTCCAGCATGAGCAGTCCGGCCGCCATCCACTTCAGCGAGTCCGCGCGGGCGCGCAGCCGGCAGCTGCGGTCGTCGATCGGCTCGATCTCGTAGTCGCCCGTCCAGGGCATCCAGCCGTCGACCTCGGCGGCGGGGCGGTGCACGGTGGCCACCATGGAGCGGGTCGGCGAGCGGCGCAGCCGGTTGGCCACGAACACGGCGGCGTCCTCGGCGGGGAGCGGGCGCGGGGTGAAGCGGGCGCCGGTGGCGAAGGGGTCGGCGATCCGGTCGACCCGGAAGAGCCGCCAGTCGTCCCGGTCCAGGTCGTAGCCGATCAGGTACCAGCGGCGGCCGGTGGAGACCAGGCGTTCGGGTTCGACGTTGCGCCGGGTCTCGGCGCCGTCGCGGGCCCGGTAGCCGAAGCGCAGCCGCTCGTGGTTGGTGACGGCGCCGGCCAGCAGGGTCAGCGCCTCCGGGTCGACGGTCGGGCCGTCCCCGGTGAGCAGCGGCACGGTGGCGGAGTTGAGGGTGCCCACCCGGTGCCGCAGCCGGGCCGGCAGCACCTGGAGCAGCTTGCCGAGGGCCCGTACCGAGGCCTCCTCGATGCCGACCACGGCGTGCCCGGCGGCCGCCCGCAGGCCCACCGCGATGGCCACCGCCTCCTCGTCGTCCAGCAGCAGCGGCGGCATCGCGGTGCCCGCGACCAGCCGGTAGCCGCCGACCGCGCCCATGCTGGCCTGCACCGGGTAGCCGAGCTCGCGCAGCCGGTCGATGTCGCGGCGGATCGTGCGGGGGCTGACGCCGAGCCGCTCGGCGAGTTCGCTGCCGGGCCATTCGCGCGGGGTCTGCAGCAGGGAGAGCAGGTTGAGCAGTCGGGCCGGGGTGTCGGTCATGCCGTCCAGCATGCCGGAGCAAGTGGGACAGCTCCTGACCTACATGGCCGTTACCGTCCTCGATGTGGAGAAGCGGACGAGCGAGGAGAACGGCATGAGTACGGCGGGAGCCGACCGGCGGAGGTGGATCGCGCTGGCGATCGTGATGGTCGCCTCCTTCATGGACCTGGTGGACGTGACCATCGTCAACATCGCCATTCCCAGCATCCAGCAGGACACCGGCGCCTCGTTCAGCGCCATCCAGTGGGTCACCGGCGGCTACGCGCTGGCCTTCGCCATCGGGCTGATCACCGGCGGACGGCTCGGCGACATCCACGGCCGCAAGCGGCTGTTCCTGATCGGGATCACCGGCTTCACGCTGGCCTCCGCGCTGTGCGGTCTGGCCGGCGGCCCGGAGATGCTGGTCGCGATGCGGATCCTCCAGGGCGGGACGGCCGCCCTCATGGTGCCGCAGGTGCTGTCGATCATCCACGCGACCTTCCCGGCGGAGGAGCGCGGCAAGGTCTTCGGGATGTTCGGTGCGGTGGTCGGCCTGGGTGCGGTGTCCGGTCCCATGATCGGTGCGCTGCTCACCGAGTGGAACCTGCTCGGCCTCGAGTGGCGGCCGATCTTCCTGATCAACCTGCCGGTCGGCATCGCCGGGCTGCTCCTCGGCCGCCGCTTCATCGACGAGTCCAAGGCCGAGCACGCGCTCAAGCTCGACCTGGTCGGCGTCGCGCTGGCCAGCCTCGGCCTGCTGATGCTGATCTACCCGCTGACCCACGGCCGGGAGGCCGGCTGGCCGCTCTGGGGCTACCTGTCGATGGCCGGCAGCCTGCCGGTGTTCCTGCTGTTCGTGGCGTACGAGAAGGTCAAGACCCGGCGGGACGGCTCGCCGCTGGTCGAGCTGTCGCTGTTCCGGGTGAAGAGCTTCGCGGCCGGGATCTGCGTGCAGCTGGCCTTCGGCGTCGCGCTGGGCATCTTCTTCCTGGTCTGGACCCTCTACATGCAGGTCGGCCTCGGCTGGAGCCCGCTCAAGGCCGGTGCCACCGGCATCCCCTTCTCGATCGCCGTCTCCACGGCGGCCGGGCTGTCGGTGCAGAAGCTGGTGCCGCGCTTCGGGCGCAAGGTGCTCCAGGCGGGCGCGCTGGTGATGGCGGCGGGCGTGCTCACCTACATCTGGGAGGCCGACCGGTACGGGACGGCCATCTCGGCCTGGCAGATGGCGCTGCCGCTGGTCGTGATGGGCCTCGGGATGGGGCTGATCGTCGCGCCGATCACCGACGCGGTGCTGTCCGAGGTGCCGCGCCGGCACGCCGGCTCGGCCTCCGGCCTGATCAACACCGTGCAGCAGGTCGGCAACGCGCTCGGGCTCGGCCTGGTGTCGGTCGCCTTCTTCGGCGCGATGGACGACGTGGTCGCGCCCGACGCGCTGGGGGCGGCCTTCGGCGGGGCGTTCGTGCACGCGATGTGGTGGGTCACGGGGGTGCTGGTGGCGGTGTTCCTGCTGATGTTCGCGCTGCCGCGCAAGCGGGCGGTGGCGCCGGTCGAGGCCGGCGGGTCGGAGGGGACCGACGCGGAGCGGCCCGGTGGCCCGGCGGAGACCGGCGGCTCGGATGAGGCCGGCGGTTCGGAGGAGACCGCGGTGGAGCGGCCGGTCCTGGTCTGAGCCCCGCTCCTTCCGGCCCAGGGCCCCGGTCGCACTGCGCGACCGGGGCCCTCACCGCACACTGGGAGGGTCATGGACCGTACGGCGGTGGACTCCTCGGTGCTGCGCTCGGTCGGGTACGACCCCCGGGCGCGGGTGCTGGAGCTGGAGTTCACCGGCGGGCGGGTCTACCGGTACGCGGGCGTGCCGCCCCGGGTGCACCGGGAGCTGCTCGCGGCGGAGAGCCACGGGCGGTACTTCGTACGGTCGGTGCGCGGGCGCTACGCCTACGCGGCGGTGCCGGCCGGTCGGTAGGTTCAACGGGCCCCGGTGACGGCCGCGGTGACGGACCGACTGGTGGTGCGGGGCTTCGCGGCGGCCTTGGCCTCCTTCGCGGCGCGCTTCGTCTCCTGCTTGAACTCCCGCACCAGGATGAGGGATTCGGGCCCGGTGATGTCGGCGACCGAGCGGTGCGCGCCCTCCTCGCCGTACGCGCCGGCCGCCTCGCGCCAGCCCTCCGGCCGTACCCCGTACTGCTTGCCGAGCAGGGCCAGGAAGATCTGCGACTTCTGCTTGCCGAAGCCGGGCAGCGCGTTGAGCCGGCTGAGCAGCTCCTTTCCGGTGCGGGCGTCCTTCCACAGCGCGGCGGCGTCGCCGTCGTACTGCGCGACCAGGAACTGGCACAACTGCTGGACCCGTTTGGCCATCGCGGCCGGGTAGCGGTGGACGGCCGGTTTGGCCGACAGCAGGGCGACGAACTCCTCGGGGCCGTAGGTGGCGATCTCGTGGGCGTCGAGATCGTCCCCGCCGAGTCGTCGGGCGATGGTCAGCGGGCCGGTGAACGCCCATTCCATCGGGACCTGTTGGTCCAGCAGCATGCCGACGAGCGCGGCGAGCGCGCTCCGTCCGAGCAGTTCGTCGGCCTCGGGCTGCTGGGCGAGCCGGACGGTGACGTTCATGAGGTGGGGCCTCCTCGGAGTTGACGTCGGTCGGCGCCCAGTCTGGATGACGCGGCGTGGGCGGACACCGTCAACACGCCCGTAGCTGGGGAAGTCTTGGTGTTCAAACCCTTGTCAGGCCTGCTTTGTTCGTTGGCGGAGCGGTTGTCGGGGGCTGCTCGCGGGTGCGACGGAAAAATATTTGTCCGTGGCTGTCACATCGGTCGCGCGGGCCGGGTCAGTGCTGTGTCCGACCGGATCCGAGCACATCGGATCGACCACCCACCGAACGGGGAGCACTCCAATGTCCGTCGCCCACACCGTCGTCACCGTCCTCGGCGCCCTCATGGTCGGCTTCTCGGCGTACTCCGTCTTCGCCGGGGCCGAGTACGTCGTGGGGCCGCTCGCCGAGTACGGCGTCCCGCGCGCCTGGTGGACCTGGCTCGGCGTGGCCAAGGCCGCCGGCGCCCTCGGCCTGCTGGCCGGCCTCGCCGTCCCGGCCGTCGGCTACGCGGCCGCCGTCGGCATCGTCCTCTACTTCCTCGGCGCCGTGGTCACCGTCGCCCGCGCCCGCGCCTACGCCCACATCCCCTTCCCGCTGATCTACCTGGCCCCGGCCGCCGCCTCCCTCGCCCTCGGCCTCGCCGCCTGACCCACCCCCCGCCCCCTGGGCCGGCCCACCGCCCGGCGGCCGGTCCCGGGGGCGTTCGTTCGACTACATGGACATATCGCCAACTCGTTTTGTTCGCATGGCTATTCGAGGCGGAAAGAGGAAACGGGAAACCCGCCGAACCCCGTTTGACCGGCTCGGTCGCATGCCAATATTCAGGCGGAAGCGAGGGGTGACCGCTTCCGGCCCACGACGCGACAGACGCATGGGCGGTTGGATTCAGAGCGGGGGTTGGCATGATCGCGTCCAGAGGGTCGTCCGGTGAGTTCGGTCCTGAACTCCGCCGTCGGCGGATCGCCGCCGGACTCACCCTCACCCGGCTTGCCGAACTCCTCAGCTACAGCAAGGGCCACCTCAGCAAGATCGAACGAGGGCACAAGGCGCCACCGCCCGAGCTCGCGCGGCGCTGCGACGTCCAGCTCCGGGCCGGCGGTGAGCTGGAACGCCTGATCGAACCCGCAGAACCGCGACGACGGCGCGTGAGCGCGGCCATCCTCGGACACGAAGCGGAGAGGGACCCGCTCGTCCGGGTCGACCGTGAGGGCATCCATTGGTCCGGTGCGCTCGGGCGACGGCAGTTGTTCGCCGCCGGAGCCACCACCCTGCTCGGCAGCGGCCTCTCCGCGGGAAGTCCGGCAACGATGGCATCGCCGACCGCTCCTCCGGCCGTCGCCGTGGACTCCAGCCCGGTCGAGGTCTTCCGGGCACAGTTCGGTCAGATGCGGCAACTCGGCCAGAGCAGTGATCCCAACCTGCTCCTGTCGCTGCTCACCGTCCAGACCCACACCCTGCGCGAACTCGCCGTCCGGGCGGACGCGACGTGTCGAGGGCCGTTGCTGGTGCTCGCCGCCCGATACGCGGAATACGCGGGCTGGATGGCCCAGGAAGCCGGCGACGACTCCTCGGCGCTGTGGTGGACCGCCCGGGCCGTCGAGCTCGCGCAGGCCGGAGGCGATCACGACCTGGCCTCGTACGCGCTGGTCAGGCGTGCCCTGGTCACCTTCTACGCGGGTGATGCGGCACAGACCGTACAGCTGGTGAAACCCGCCCAGAGCGGAGAGTTGCCACCGCGGATCCGTGGCCTCGCCGCTCAACGTGAGGCCCAGGGCCACGCCCTCGCCGGGGACCTAAGCGCTTGCCTGCGCAGCCTCGACCGGGCCAGGGAACTGCTGGCCCGGGCCGACGTGGAGCACGACGGCGCGCCCGTCCTGGGCACCACCAGCCTGGCCGACCCCGCGGCCGTCGTCACCGGATGGTGCCTCCACGACCTCGGCCGTCCCCGTGAGGCCGCTGAGGTCCTCGACCGCGAGTACCCGAGGATTCCGGCGGATGCCGTCCGCAGCCGCGCCCGGTACGGCCTCCGTCGCGCGCTCGCCCACGCCGGAGCGGGCGAACCGGAACACGCCTGCGAACTCGCTGCGGAGCTCCTGCCGACTGTCCCCGGACTGCACTCGGCCACCATCCGCTCCGACGTCCAACGGCTCGACCGAGAGCTGCACCGCTTCCGGGCGGTCCGCCCCGTGCAGGACCTCCAGCCGCTGCTCGCCGGGGCGCTGCGGCCCTAGGCAATGCCCCGCAACCGGCCCGACCCCGGCCCGACCCTGGCCGTTGGGCCCAGCCGTATCCGCACCCCCTACCCCTCACTCACCGGAGAGGTGATTCGTCATGCCCGACATCTTCGTCAACTACCGCACCAACGACGAGGACAGCACCGCCACCTTGATCGAGCGCGAGCTCTCCCGGCGTTTCGGCACCGATCGGGTGTTCCGCGCCAGCAAGTCCATCAAGGCCGGGGGTCGCTTCCCCCAGGAACTGCTGACCGCCGTCCGCCGCTGCGCAGTGCTGGTCGCCGTCATCGGCCCGCGCTGGTCGGACGCCCGGACGGCGGACGGGCGGCGCGCGCTCGACGACCCGGAGGACTGGACCCGACGGGAGATCATCGAGGCCTTCGAGACCGGTGCGCTGGTCATTCCGGTCCTCGTCGGTCGGGCGACCCGACTCGGGCGGCGCGACCTTCCGGCAGAGATCGCTGAACTGGCCGACTGCCAGTACCGCCGCTTCGACAACCGCGACGCGGAGTCCGGGTTGCGGAGGATCGGCGATGACCTCGCTGAGGCAATGCCCCGACTCGCCGAGGCGGAAAGGAAGATCGCCATGGACAACGGCGGCGTGCGCGAGACGCACAACGAGATCGACCGGCTGAACGGCAGCGCAGTGCAGGCCCGGGACTACCGGCACGACCAGAGCGGGGGCATCGGCAACGTAGGACGGGACGTCGGGACGTTCATCAACAATGCGAACGGGCCGCTGCACACCGGAAGCGGCACGCAGAACAACACCATCCGGCACGGCGGGGTGGAGTTCCACGGGGAGGGCAGCAACTACGTCGAACGCGGCACCGTGAACAACGACTTCGGCGGTCGTTCCCGCGGTGAGGACCGCCGCCGGTGAGCGATGCGGGGGGTAGGACCCAGATCGGCAGCACGCAGGGGCCGACACACACAGGCAGCGGAGACCAGAACAACTACCACTACCACTACGACTCGGAGCGGTTGATCCGTGATGGTGCAGATCCTCTTCGGGTGGCGGTCGAGCGGAGACGGTGGCTGAGCGAGCGGTTCGTGCCGCCCCCCGGGTACGAGAGGGCGGATGCCGGACTGCGAGCTTGCGGCACGGCGGTCCTGATCTCGGGTGCCGATGGCAACGGGCGTCGCACCGCAGCAGTGGTGCTGCTTCACCGAGCGGGAGCGCCAAGCGATCCGTTCCGTGAGGTTGCGCCGGACGAGAAGCTGAGCGAAGCGGGCTCATTGGCGGAGGGTGAGCGGGTTCTGCTGGACCTCTCCGGAGCGTCCGAGCAGCAACTCGTCGACGCACAGACCCTGGTGCAGTCCTACTGGGACAAGGTCGAGGCATGCCGGGGGCGCCTCGCTGTGGTCCTGTCCAGCGAGCACGAGCACCGCTTGCACCAGGACTTCCGTCAACTGATGGTCAGAGTAGGGCGCCCGGCTGGTGACCAGGTGCTGGCCAGGCACCTGCGCGACGTGCCCCTCCCAGCGAGGCGTCGGCCGGAGCTCGGCAAGCTGCTCGACGGTTCCCCGATGCGGGACCTGCAGCGTCTCTCCGAGCTGGTGATGGAGGCGCGCACGGCAGGCGGTGACTCCGGCGTGTGGTTCGCGAAGGCCATCGCCGCTCTGCGCAACCGTGGGCGAGAGGTGGCCCGGCAGATCGCCGATCTCAAGGACGGGCGCCAGCGTGCGCTTCTGTTCGCAGCAGCGATGTTGGACGGGGCCTCCACGGACGCGGTCTTTCGGTTCGCGGAGCAACTGCTCAGGAAGGTCGGCCATCCTGAGGACGAACGGCCACGCTTCGATCACGTTGACCTGAAACAACGGTTGACCGAGTTGCGGGTGGACGTGGTGGGCGGGCGTGTTCATTTCGCTGCACTGGCGTACGCCGGCGCCGTCCGTACGCATTTCTGGCAGTACTACCCGGACCTGCGCGCGGCTTTCGGGGAGTGGGTGGGGGACGTCGTCGGCACGACGGCTGGGCTGGAGACTCCTGACAGGCGCAGACTGGTCGATCGGTTCACGGAGCAGGCACTGAGTTCCGGCGACGTCCAGGTCCTGACCGGAATGGTGGAGTCGTGGGTGGCGGAGACGCGGTTGCTGCCCGAGGTCATGCGGGTTCTGGAACAGGGGCTCAGAAGTGAGACCAGTGGTTCCGCCTTCCGGAAGAAGACCTACGACTGGTCGGTGACACCGAGATTGCACCCCAGCCTGGTGCAGGCCTTGGCGCTGATCTGCGTCGACGTCATGGCTCCGGAGCGTCCTGACCAGGCACTTGTCCGTCTGCACCAGCTCGCGCGGCGGGAGCCTGACGGGGTGCCGAGGTATGCCAGGACGGCGCTGCTCGAACTGGCAGGCAGGAAAGAACAGTTGTACCTGAGACTGCTGGGCCGTGCGATTGAGGGAATGGAGCGGACGCCTCCGTGGCGGGCTGATTCCGGGATCTTCCAAGCGCTGGTGGAGGCACTGCTGTCGGCGGCCCGCCAGGAGCAGGACGGAGGCGAGCGGCTGATGGGGATCCTCATCGACGCCGCCGAAGGTGGGAATGTCGCGCTCAATCGGCTCTACCTGCATGCTCGCGCTTGGGCCGCCGGGCCGGATGACGTTCCCGGCCGGCTGAGCCGGGCGGAGGTGGCGGTGCGGTTCTGTCGGCGTATCGACGAGGCACAGGGGATCGGACCGCTGGTCGGGGGGAGCAGGCGATGAGGGGCGTGGGCAAGATTCCGACGGTCGGGTTGGCCTTGGCGGCAGGGACAGCGATCGTTCTGCTCGGGGTGTCGGCCCGTTGGCCGGTGTGGTTGTGGGCGGTGCCGGCAGTGGTGGCTCTGGTGCTCGCCGTACTGTTGGCGACGGCACGGGTGCCGAGGGTGGAACCGGCCGAACCGCCCTGGGAGAAGACCCGGGTGACCGGGGTAGCACTGCCCAGTCTGGTACCGGACTACGACTTCCACTTCTCGGCGACGGTCTGGTGGCGACCGGTCCTGAACGCGACCGGCACGGTGCACGCGGATCCGGCGGGCTTGGCGGTCGAGACGGTGTTGTCCCGGGCGCGAAAAGTGACTGAATGTGAGGTGCCGGGGCGCCTGGATCTGCTGCAGCACCGTTTGAACGGGGTGCTCGGCACGACGAGCCGGGACAGATCGGAGCTGGTGGAAGCGATGGGTGGGCGGGTTGAACTCAGGCTTTCGGACGACGACTGGCGCCGTCTGGGAAAGCTGTCCGAGGTGCGAAAGACCGAGGAGGTCTGGGAACACGAGCGGCGGTACGAGCAGAGCCGGAGGGCATACCTGGGTGAGGACGTGTTCAAGTCGGCCGGCAGCGCGGCGATGTGGTGGCTGGCCCGGCATGACGACCGGATCCAGGAGGCCGTCGATCTGATCGGCCCGCTCGCGCAGCTCTCGGCGGCAGCGAACAACCAGGCGGTGAGCGAGCTGTACGAACACCTGGTGCCCGGGGCGTTCCCGGAGGGAGAGGGGCCGGACGGGCCTGATGCGGAGCCGCCGGTGGTCGGTCCGCTCGGCCGGATGATGCGAGACATGAGGATGCAGAGCTCCTCCCCCGAGGGGCAGGTCTATGTCCACCGGGTGGCCGATGCGACGGATGTCGCCGGTCGGCCAGCCGACGCCGGACTGATCCGGGAGAGCTTCATCGAGGACCAGGAGCCTCCGGCCGGCCCGGGCGTCCGTTTCACGAAGTTCAACGGCTCCGTGAACGGGTTCGCGACGAATGGTACTTCGCCGGAACCCGAGGAGTAGGAACCATGGCTCATCTCGTATGACTGTTTCGGTTGTGGCGGTGCCGGGAGGTGACGGGGGGTCATTCTTGATCCCCAACGACGTGTCGAGAAAGGCCCGCCGCCGTGAGCCAGCCGTTCGAACTGCCGTCCTTCTACGTGCCGCACCCGGCGCGCCTCAATCCCCATCTGGAGGAGGCACGGGCCCATTCCTCGGTCTGGGCCCGGGAGATGGGGATGCTGGAGGGGTCGGGGATCTGGGACCAGGCCGACCTGGACGCCCACGACTACGGGTTGCTCTGCGCGTACACCCACCCCGACGCCTCCGCCGAGGCACTGTCGCTGGTGACCGACTGGTACGTGTGGGTGTTCTTCTTCGACGACCACTTCCTCGACATGTACAAGCGCACCAACGACCGCCGGGCCGGCAAGGCGCACCTCGACCGGCTGCCGCTGTTCATGCCCGCCGATCCGGCCGCGCCGGTGCCCGAGCCGGAGAACCCGGTCGAGGCCGGGCTGGCCGACCTGTGGCGGCGCACCGTGCCGGTGATGGGCGAGGACTGGCGGGTCCGGTTCGCGGAGAGCACCCGCAACCTGCTGAACGAGTCGCTGTGGGAGCTCGCCAACATCGACGCGGGCCGGATCGCCAATCCCGTCGAGTACATCGAGATGCGCCGCAAGGTCGGCGGCGCGCCGTGGTCCGCGCAGCTGGTGGAGTACGCGGCCGGGGCCGAGGTGCCCGCGGAGGTGTCGGGCTCGCGGGCGCTGCGGGTGCTGATGGACGCCTTCTCCGACGCCGTGCACCTGCGCAACGACATCTTCTCCTACCAGCGCGAGGTCGAGGACGAGGGTGAACTGAGCAACGGGATCCTGGTGTTGGAGCGCTTCCTGGAGTGCTCGACCCAGGACGCCGCCGAGGCGGTGAACGACCTGCTCACCTCGCGGCTGCAGCAGTTCGAGAACACCGTGTTCACCGAACTGCCGGTGCTGTTCGAGGAGACCGGGCTGGACCCGGCGGGCCGGGCCCGGGTGCTGGCGTACGTCAAGGGGTTGCAGGACTGGCAGTCCGGCGGGCACGAGTGGCACATGCGGTCGAGCCGGTACATGAACGGCGGTGGTGCCGCGGCGACTTCGGCCGGTGGGGCGGGTTCGGCCGGCGGGGTGGCGCCGGGCAGCGGGGGCGGGCTGCCGGGGTTGCCGGGGTTGCCGGGGCTGCCCGGGGCCGGCAACTGGTGGGACCAGTACGCGATCGGCGGGATCGGGACCTCGGCCCTGGACATCCTGCGGAAGGGTGCGGCCGGCGGCGGTGCACCGGCGGGCGGTGGGTTGCCGTCCGGCACCGGGCCGACGGCGGCACCGGCCGTGCGGCGGGCGCGGTCGTACGCGCACCGGCCGTACCGGGCCGTCGGGCCGTCCCGACTGCCGGAGTTCGAGCTGCCGTTCGGCCTCACCCTGAGCCCGCACCTGGACGGTGCGCGGGAGCGGGTGATCGAGTGGGCCGAGCGGGTCGGGCTGCTGGACGCGGCCGTCCCCGGCGTCCCCGGCTCGGGCATCTGGGATGCTGCGTCGATGCGCGACTACGACCTCGCGCTCTGCGCGGCCGGCCTCCAGCCGGACGCCACCGTCGACGAACTCGACGTCGCCTCGGCCTGGTTGGCCTGGGGCACCTGGGCCGACGACTACTACCCGGTGGTCTACGGCCGCACCCGCGACCTGGCCGGGGCGAAGGCCGCCACCGCCCGGCTGCCGCTGTTCATGCCGGTGGACGGCACCCCCGCGCCCGAGCCCGCCAACGTGCTGGAGCGCTCCCTCGCCGACATCTGGGAGCGCACCGCCGCCCCGATGACCGTCGAGGCCCGGGGCCGGCTGCGGGATTCCGTCGAGGTGATGACGGCGAGCTGGATCTGGGAGCTCGCCAACCAGATCCAGAACCGGATCCCGGACCCGGTGGACTACCTGGAGATGCGCCGCACCACCTTCGGCTCCGAGCTCACCACCCTGCTCGCCCGGCTCGGCCACGGCCGGACCGTGCCGGAGGAGGTCTACCGGCACGGCTCGATGCGGGCGCTGGAGAACTCCGCGATGGACTACGGCGCCATGGTCAACGACCTGTTCTCGTACCAGAAGGAGATCGAGTACGAGGGCGAGCTGCACAACATCGTGCTGGTGGTGCAGAACTTCTTCGACTGCGACTACCCCTCGGCGGTCCGGATCGTCGACGACCTGATGCACTCGCGGCTGGAGCAGTTCCAGCACGTCGCGCAGAAGGAACTCCCGGTGATGTACGAGGACTTCGGGCTGTCGGCGAAGGCCCGGGGGCTGCTCGACGGGTACGTGCGGGAGCTGGAGAACTGGCTGGCCGGCGTGCTGAACTGGCACCGGGAGTGCCGCCGGTACCGGACCGAGGACCTGGAGCGGCACTTCGGCGCGGAGCGGGACCTCGCGGGCGCGGTCCGGGACCGGGCGGGGACTGCTCCGGCGGGCGCGAACCCGGCGGGCGCTCCGGCGGCCTCGACCCCGGCAGCGGCGCAGGTGCCCCGGCCCGGCGTGGGTGCGGCCGCGGGGCCGCTCGGCCCGACCGGTCTGGGCACCGCCTCGCTGCGCCCCCCGTTCGGCGCGGCGGCCCCGGCGAACTGACCTGACCCTCCCGGACGGAGCCCTCC
Organism: Kitasatospora sp. NPDC056076; assembly: GCF_042266305.1. Taxonomy (NCBI): domain Bacteria; kingdom Bacillati; phylum Actinomycetota; class Actinomycetes; order Kitasatosporales; family Streptomycetaceae; genus Kitasatospora; species Kitasatospora sp. NPDC056076. Next base: position 61,153 of record NZ_JBHJWG010000002.1, on the reverse strand, counting down.
TGGACGGAGGCGCACCTGGACGGAGGCGCACCCGCGCGGCCAGCCCGCGCGGGTGCGCCGCGTCGTGGCTAGGCTGGCGAGTCGGGGGCCGTGCGCGCCTTCCGGCGCGCGCCCGCACCGTCGTACACGAGGGCTGAGAGATGGCAGTGCTACCTGAGGGCACACCCTGCTGGGCCGACGCGATGTTCACCGACCTGGAAGGCGCCAAGGCCTTCTACGGGGACGTCCTCGGCTGGACCTTCGGCGAGAGCTCGTCGGAGTACGGCAACTACACCCAGGCCTATTCGGACGGCAAGGCGGTGGCCGCGATCGTGCCGCCGATGCCCGGCCAGCAGGCGCAGTCCGCCTGGTGCCTGTACCTCGCCTCGCCGGACGCCGCCGCCACCGCCGAGCGGATCCGCACCAACGGCGGCGAGGTGGTGATGGGGCCGATGCAGGTCGGCGACTTCGGCACCATGGTGATCGCCAAGGACCCGGGCGGGGTCGTGTTCGGGGTCTGGCAGGGCGGCACCCACGAGGGCTTCGAGAAGCAGGACGCGCCCGGTGCGTACGCCTGGGCCGAGCTCGTCACCCGCGAGCCCGGGAAGGCCGACGCCTTCTTCCCGGCCGTCTTCCCGTACGGCGTGCGGAAGATGGACTCCGAGCAGTTCGACTACCGGATGTTCCTGGTCGGCGGCCGGCCGGTGCTGGGCCGGATGGGCGCGGAGGGCGACTTCCTGCCGCCCGAGGCGCCCTCGTACGTGAGCGTCTACTTCGCCGTGGACGACACCGACGCCGCGATCGGACGGCTGACGGCGCGCGGCGGCAAGGTGTACTTCGGGCCGATGGACAGCCCGTTCGGGCGGTTCGCGGCGGTCGGCGACCAGCAGGGTGCGGCCTTCGGGCTGATCGACCTGGGCCGCACGGTGGGGGACCAACCGCCGACGGTGGACGTCTGATGGGCGAGCGCGAGGACCTCGTCGAGACCCTGGACAAGCACCGCGGCCTGCTGCGACGCACCGTCCGGGACCTCACCGACGAGGAGGCGGCGCGGCGCACCACCGCCAGTGAGCTGTGCCTGGGCGGTTTGATCAAGCACGTGGCGGCGGTGGAGGCGCGCTGGGCGCGGTTCATCACCGGGGGAGCGGAGGCGATGCGCGGCGGGGACGGCGGCTCCGGTGGGCACGGCGGCTCCGGTGCCGGCGGCGTCGACGAGTGGGCGGCGCAGTTCCGGATGGCCGAGGGCGAGACCCTGGCCGGGCTGCTCGCCGGGTACGAGGCGGTGGCGCGCGGCACGGACGAGCTGGTCCGGAGCCTGCCCGACCTCGACCACGGCCACCCGCTGCCGTCGGCGCCCTGGTTCGAGCCGGGGGCGAGCTGGTCGGCCCGGCGGGTGCTGCTGCACCTGATCGCGGAGACCGCGCAGCACGCCGGGCACGCGGACATCATCCGGGAGGCGCTGGACGGGGCGAAGTCGATGGGCTGAGCGGGTGGTCCCTGACACCTCGGCTCACACCTCGGCTCACACCTCGGCTCACACCTCGACGCCGAGCAGCTCGCGCAGCGCCCGGCCGCCGTCCGGGGTGACCCGCAGGGCCCGGCCGGAGCCGATCCGCTCGACCCAGGCGCGGTCCAGCGCGGTGCGGCAGAGCGCCGCGCCGAGCGCGCCGCCCAGGTGGCTGCGGCGCTCCGTCCAGTCCAGGCAGCTGCGCACCACCGGGCGCCCGCCCGGGCGGCCGGCCCGGGCCGGTAGGTCGATCCGTTGGGCGGCCAGCCAGGCGTGGCCGCGCTCGGTGACGGCGAGCCCGGCGCGGTCGCTGACCAGGCCGCGGTCGATCAGGGCCTCGGCGACGGCCACGCCGAGGCGCCCGGCCAGGTGGTCGTAGCAGGTGCGGGCGCGGGCCTCGGCGCTCTGCCGGGTGGCCTCGCGCAGGGTGCGGGGCGCCGGTCCGGCCCGGCGGGCGGGCCCGCGGGGACTCCCGTCGGCCGTACCCCCGGCGGGCTCCGGGCCGGTCTCGGCGAAGACGGTGAGGTCCTCGATCAGGGTCGCGACGGCGGGCGAGGCCAACCGGACGTACCGGTGCCGCCCCTGGCGTTCCTCGCTCAGCAGGCCGCCCGCGATCAGCCGGGACAGGTGCTCGCTGGCCGTGGACGGCGCGACCCCGGCCGCCCGGGCCAGCTCGCCCGCCGTCCAGGCGCGGCCGTCCAGCAGGGTGGAGCAGAAGGCGGCGCGGGTGGGGTCGGCGAGCAGCGCGGCGAGGGCGGCGAGCGGGGAGCCGCGGTGGTCCACCGGCGTGCGTTCGTGGTCGGGCATGCCTCCATGGTCGGCCCGGCACGGTTCGGCCGGGGCCGAAACGACTCGGGGCCACGATGACGGCATGAACGAAGTGATCTTCGCCCGCTACGAGGACGTGACCGCGGCCCTGGCCGACCCGGCGCTGGTCCCGCCGCCCGCGACGCCCGGCCGGTACGGCACGGTGGCCTGGCTGCGGTCCACCGTCGCCCGGTTCAGCGCGGGCGAGCCGCACGCCCGCCGCCGGGCGCTCGTCCTCGCCGACCTGGCCCGGCTGGACCCGGGCCGGCTGCGGATCCTGGCCGCGGGCGGCTACGAACCGGACGTACGGCTGCGGGTGGTGCGGGTGCTGGCGACGGCGCTGGGGCTGGCCGGGCCGGAGGCCGTCGCGCGGGACGTGAAGGCGGTCGCCCGGGCGTACTTCGACCCGGCGCCGGACGGCTCGGCGCCATCTGGCTCGGTGGCGGAGGCGGACGCGGCGGTGGCCCGGCTGCTGCCCGCGATGGGCGACGCCGACGCGGAGACGGCGGCGAACCGGATCGGCCTGCTGGTGCAGGCCTGCGAGGCCACCGCGGCCCTGGTCGAGCACGCCCGGCACGGCGGCGGGGTACCGGACCTGGCGGCGGTGCTGCGGGAGGACCCGCCGGTCCGGGCGATGCGCCGGTTCGCCGCCCGGGCGACCGTGGTCGGCGGGGTCGCCGTGCCGGCCGGCGCGCGGGTGCTGCTCGACCTGGACGCCGCCCGGGAGCCCGGGCGGGAACCGCTGGCCTTCGGTGCCGAGCCCCGGCTCTGCCCGGGCCGCGCGCACGCCCTGGTGATCGCCGAGGGCATCCTGTTCGGCGCCTCCGACCCGGCGGACGGCTCGGGCCCGCCGGCCGGGGAGCAGCCCGGCCCGGCCGAACCGGCCGAGCTGATCCCGGCGGCGGTCCGGCACGTGCTCGCCCTGGCGGACACCTGGACGGCCTGGGACGGCCGACCGGTGGTCAACGCCGACGGCCGGACGTACACCCCGCACAAGGTGGTGCGCCGGGTCGCCGACCACCTGCTCGACCACTTGGCCGAGGTGGAGGCCCGGCTGGCCGGCGAACCGACGGCGCCCGACCACTGGCACGCCTCCCTGGTCACCACCCCGGCCGACCTGGCGCCGTTCACCGTCGCCGACCTGGACGAGGCCCGCAGCCGGCTCACCCGGCTCGGCGCGATCTGGGCCCACCGGGTCGCCGCGCTGCCGGAGCGGCAGCTCGACGACTCGCCGGGGACGGGCTGGAGCATCCGGCAGATCGTCCGTCACCTCGCCGAGGCCGCCGCCTACTACGCGGACTCGCTGGGCCCCGTCGGCCCGGTCGGAGCCGCTCCGGCCGCACCCGCCACCACGACCGAGGAGCAGACCCGATGACCACCCTCGCACCGCCGATCGCCCCCGCACCGCCGACCGCCTTCGCGGCCCTGCACCACCGCCCCGGCCGCCCGCTGCTGCTCCCGAACGCCTGGGACCACGCCTCGGCCGCCGCCCTGGCCGCCGCCGGCCACCCCGCGATCGGCACCACCAGCCTGGGCGTGGCGGCCGCCGCCGGACTGCCCGACGGCGCCGCCGCCACCCGTGCGGAGACCGTCCGACTGGCCCGCCGGCTGGGCCGCGACGACTACCTGCTGAGCGTCGACGTGGAATCCGGATTCAGTGACGACCCGGTCGAAGTGGCCGCGCTGGCCGTGGAGTTGGCGGGCTTCGGGGCGGTCGGCATCAACCTGGAGGACGGCCGGCCGGACGGCACCCTGGCGCCGGTCGAGCTCCACGCGGCCAAGGTCGCCGCGGTGAAGGCCGCCGTGCCGGAGCTGTTCGTGAACGCCCGCACCGACACCTACTGGTGCGGGCACGACGAGCCGGAGCCGGAGACCGTACGACGGCTGGACGCGTACCGACGGGCGGGCGCGGACGGCGTGTTCGTGCCCGGGCTGAGCGAGCCGGCGGCGATCGCCGAGCTGGTCGGAGGGCTGTCCGTCCCGCTCAACGTCCTCTGGATGCCGACCGGTCCGAGCCTCGCCGAGCTGGCCGGGCTCGGGGTGGCCCGGGTCAGCACGGGCGGGCTGCTGTACCGCGCGGCGCTGGCGGCGGCGGTGGCGACGGCCGCCGCGGTGGCCTCGGGCGGGCCGGTCGGTCCGCTGCCCGGCTACGCCGAGGTCCAGGCGCTGAGCGGGAGTTGACGACCTGCCGACGGGGCGCGGCGGTCCGGGCTCAGGCCCTGGACCGCCGCGCCTCGACGCCGTCCAGGAGAATGTTGAGGCCGCGCAGGAAGCTGCTGTCCCGGCCCGCGTCGATCTCGTCCGGTACCTGGGTGGTGTACAGCCGGTGCAGTCGCGGGTGCGAGCGGGTGGCCTCGACGACGGCGGGCAGCAGCCGGTCCATGAACTCCTGCTCGCCCTGTCCGCTCCTGGTCAGCGCGCTCAGCCAGGCGGCCTCCACGGTGGCGGTGCCGATGGTGTAGCCCATGACGACGCCCATCACGTCGTTGGCCTCGCCGAGTTCGAAGCCGGCCGTCTCCATCAGGCCCAGCAGCGCCTCGGAGAGCCGCATCCAGTTGGGGCCGAGGTAGACCATCCCGACGTCGCCGATCATCGAGACCATCCACGGGTGGCGGACCACGGCCGCGCGCAGGCCCTCGGTGCACTCGACGATGGCGGCGCGCCAGACCGCCGGGTCCTCGGCGCCGGTGGCCCGGGGCAGCGGGAGTTCGCCGAAGACCTGGTCGACGACCAGGGCGAGCAGTTCTTCCTTGTTGGCGACGTGGGTGTAGAGGGAGGTCGCGCCGGCGTTGAGCCGGGCGCCGAGCTTGCGCATGCTCAGCGCCTCGATGCCGTCGGAGTCCAGCAGGGCGAAGGCCTCGGCGACGATCTGCTCGCGGCTGAGGGCCGGCTGGGTGCGCCGCTTCTGCGGGCGGTTCCACGGCGAGGCGAGGCCGGGCTGCGCTTCGGTCCGGTGCTCCGGCGCGGTGTCCTCCGACTTGGCCGTCATCTGGCCCTCCATTCCACGTGCCCCCTGGTCGGGTGCGGTCCGTCCAGCATAGGCCCCGGCGCCGAACACCGTACGGTCTTGCGAACACTGTGCGGCGGGCGCACACCGTACGGCCTTGCGCACAGTGTTCGGCCTCCGTACAGTGTTCGGCGTAGCGCACACCGTTCGGTCGGGGACGGCGGACGGTGTGCGCCACGGGGACTTCCGCGCGGCTGCCGCCGACGCGAGGACGTGCGCAGGGCTGCGGCCGACGCGCCGAACCGAAGGGGGAACGCGGTGGATCGTCACCCGCGTCGCTGGCTCATCCTGGTCGTGCTCTGCCTCAGCAGCCTGGTGCTGGTGATCGACAACATGGTGCTCACGGTGTCCATCCCGCCGATCGCGGAGGACCTCGGGGCCGGGGCGCAGGACATCCAGTGGATCATCGATTCGTACATCCTGGTCTTCGCCGGCCTGCTGCTGACCTCGGGCAGCCTGTCCGACCGGTTCGGGCGACGAAAAGTGATGATCATCGGACTGGTGCTGTTCGGCGCCGCCTCCCTGGTCGCGTCCGTCGCCTCCAGCCCCGGTGAACTGATCGCCGGCCGGGTGCTGATGGGCGTCGGCGGGGCCCTCGTGATGCCGAGCACGCTCTCCATCCTGATCACCGTCTTCGACGACGCGGAGCGGCCCAAGGCGATCGCCGCCTGGACCGCGGTGGCCATGGTCGGCCTGGTCGGCGGCCCGGTGCTGGGCGGCGTGCTGATCGCCCACTTCTGGTGGGGCGCGGTGTTCCTGCTCAACGTGCCGGTGGCGGCGGTGGCCGTCGTCGCGGCGATCGTCCTGATGCCCGAGTCCAAGGGCCCCTGGCGCAGGACCGACCTCCCCGGCATGGTGCTCTCGATGGTCGGCATGACCGCGCTGGTCTGGTCGATCATCGTCCTCCCGAAGGACGGCTTCGCCCACGTCAACACCCTCGGCCCGCTGGCCGTCGCGATCGCCGCACTGGTCGGCTTCGGCATCCGCCAGGTCCGCACCGATTCGCCGATGGTCCCGCTCAAGCTGTTCCGCAACCGGGTCTTCACCGGCGCCAGCTTCTCCCTCGTCCTGCTCACCTTCGCCACCGGCGGCCTGATGCTGGTGCTCACCCAGTACCTGCAGTTCGTGCTGGAGTTCTCGCCCACCGACACCGGTCTGGCCTTCATCCCGCTGGCCGTCGCCTCGCTCGCCTTCAACGTGATCGGCGCCGCGATCGGCAAGAAGGTCCCCGCGCGGGTGGTGACCTCGATCGGCATGGTGGTCATCGCGGGCGGCTTCGGCCTGCTGGCCACCCTCTCGGTCGGCGACGGCTTCCCCAAGGTCGCCCTCGCCATGCTGGTCCTCGGCGTCGGCTCCGGCCTCGGCATGCCGGCCGCCGCCAACGCGCTGATGGGGGCCATCCCCGGCGAGCACGCCGGCGTCGGCTCCGCGCTCAACGACACCATCCAGCAGTCCGGAGCCGCCCTGGGCGTGGCCGTCCTCGGCACCGTGCTCTCCAGCACCTACACCGGCGCCATGCCCGCCGACGCCCCCGCCGCGGCCCGGCACGGCATCACCGACGCCCTCGCCCTCTCCGCCGGCAGCGGCGACGGCGCCCTGGCCCGGGTCGCCCGGGAGGCCTTCAACACCGCCACCTCCACCACCTTCACGGTCGGCGGGATCGCGGCCCTGGTCGCGGCGGCACTCACCCTGGTGCTGATGCGGGGCGGGCCGGCGGGCGGGGCGGGGCCGGCGGCTGCGGAGGGCACCGAGGGGCCGGAGGGCGTTGAGGCTTCGGAAGGTGCCGGGGCCGCGGTGGCCGCCGCCGAGGTGGCGGCCTGACCGTACGCCCTGGGGCCGTAGGCACCCCGAAGGCACCCCGAAGGCCCCGACCGGTTCGCCGGTCGGGGCCTTCGGACGCTCCGGAACGCGGTGCCCGTGCGGCGCGCGTAGCCTTCGAACATGCCCACCGACTACGCGGAACGCGCGTCCAGGCTGCCCGGGGCGGTGCTGTGGACGAAGGGCCCGAGCGTGGGCGCCGACGGCGGTGGCCTGGTGCTGCCGGACGGCTGCATGGACCTGCTCTGGACCGAGGGCCGGCTGCTGGTCACCGGACCGGACACCCGGGCGTTCCGGCCCGGCCCCGAGCTGCCCGGCCCGTGGGCCGGCGTCCGCTTCCGGCCCGGCACCGGGCCCCTGCTGCTCGGCGTACCGGCCTCCGAACTACGCGACCGCCGCGTCGGGTTGGCGGACCTGCTGCCCGGCGCCGAGGTGCGCCGACTGACCGGGCGGATCGCCGCCGCCCCCGACCCGGCCGCCGCCCTGGAGGAACTGGCGCTGCACCTGGCCGCCGCGGCCCGGCCCGAGGACCCGCTGGTACGGGCGGTGGCCGGCGCGCTCGCCGCCGGGCGCAGCGTCGCGGCGACCGCCGAGGCGGTCGGGCTCGGCGCCCGGCAACTGCACCGCCGCTCACTGGCCGCCTTCGGCTACGGGCCCAAGACACTGGCCCGGATCCTGCGGCTGCAGCGCGCCCTACGGCTGGCCCGCGCCGGCGTCCCGCTCGCCGACACGGCGGCCCGGACGGGCTACGCCGACCAGGCTCACCTGTCGCGCGACGTACGGGAGTTGGCGGGCGTCCGGGTGACGGACCTGCTGCCGGGCGGGCCGTAGCCCGGATCCCCGGACGGGCGCGTCGGAGCGGGCGTCGGAGCGAGCCTCGGACAGGCCTCGGACGGACCTCGGACGGGCCTCGGAGCGGGCCCTGCCGTCAGCCCTGGAGCGGCGCGAGCAGGTCGACCCCGTTGCCGTCCGGGTCGCGCAGCGAGGCGTAGCGCTGGCCCCAGAAGGCGTCCCAGGGCTTGAGTTCGCCCTGGTACCCGGCCTCGGTCAGCTCCTGGTACACCGCGTCCACGTGCGCCGGGCTCTGGCAGCGGAAGGCCAGGGCGGCCCGGGCGCCGCCGGTCGGCGGCTGCCAGTCCGGGTGGAAGGAGCGGATGGTCGATTCGGCGTCCAGGACCAGGAGCAGCCCACCGGGCAGCTCGGCCTCGACGTGCGGCTCCTGCTCGGAGCCCTCGGGGAAGACCAGTCCCAGCCGCCGGTAGAAGGCGACGGAGGCGGCCATGTCGGAGACGGCCAGGCCGATGAAGGCGAACCGTGGTGCGGATGTGCTGTCCATGGCTCCGACGGTAGGCGGCCCGCGGGGGCGGGGTCTTGAAGGAATCGGACGTCCCCGCCCGCTACCCTCCGGTCATGTCGAACAGCACCTCCGACCTGGACGAACCGATCCACGTCGTCCCGTACGACCCGGCCTGGGCCGGTCTCGGCCGGGCCCTGGCTGAGCGGCTCGCGGCCGGGCTGCGCGGGCTTCCGGGCGCGGTCGGGCTTCCGGGGGCGGTCGGGGTCGAGCACATCGGCTCGACCTCGGTGCCCGGCCTGGCCGCCAAGCCGGTGCTCGACGTACAGGTCGGCTGCGCGCCCGGGGACGTCGACACGGTGGTCGCGCACGTCCGCGCCCTCGGCTTCGAGGACCTCGGCGAGTCCGGCGTACCCGGTCGGCGCTACCTGCGGCGGCGGGCGGAGCAGCCGGCCAACGTCCACGTGGTGGCGCTGGGCGGCGGGCTGTGGACCGACAACCTGCTGCTCCGCGACCACCTGCGGGCCCACCCGGAGGCGGCCGCCCGCTACGCCCGGGCCAAGCGGGAGGCGGCCGCGGCCACCGGGCGGCTGCTCGCGTACTCGGCGCACAAGGCGGCGACGGTGGCGGAACTCCTGGCCGAGGCACGGGAGACGGGGGCCTGATCGGCCCGCCGTCGGCCGCTCCTTGTACTGTCGATCACACTGTCGATCTTGGGAACAGTGACACCAGTACGGGGGAATGACGCATGTTCAGGACCGATCCGGAGACGCCCGACGCCTACCGCACCCCGGTCGAGGAGGTCTTCATCCGCAACCACCTCGGCCGGCGACCGGAGCTCGACGCCGACAGCTGGTCGCTCACCGTCGAAGGCCTGGTGGAACGGCCCCTGCGGCTGGACTTCCGGGCCCTCCGGGGGCTCCCGCAGACCAGGTTCACCGCCGTCCACGAGTGCTTCGGCAATCCGCTGCACCCGACCGTGCCGACCAGGGCCGTGACCAACCTGGACTGGGAGGGCGTCCCGCTCGCCGAGGTGCTGGCGCTGGCCGGCCCGCTCCCGCAGGCCCGGCACGTCTGGCTGGAGGGCGCCGACCGGGGCGACTTCGCGGGGGAGAGCGACGTGAGCTTCCTCAAGGACCTCCCGCTGGAGCAGGCCCGCACCGAGGTGGTCCTCGCGCACCGGATGAACGGCGAACCGCTGGCCCCCGACCACGGGCACCCGGTGCGTGCGGTGGCGCCGCGGATGTTCGGCACCAACTCGGTCAAGTGGCTGACCAGGATCGTGCTGGCCGCCGAACGCGCCGAGCACCTCTTCACCACCCGCCTGTACACCCGGGTCCTGCCGGGGGAGAGCGAGGTCCGGCCGGTCCGCGAGAAGGACGTCTGCAGCAAGCTGCTCAGCCTCAAGGACGGCTCCACCGTCCCCGCCGGGGTCCGTGAACTGGCGGGCTACGCCTGGAGTTCCACCGAGGTGACGGCCGTCGAGGTCGCGGTGGACGACGCCGACTGGCAGCCCGCCGAGCTGGACGGGCGCGGCCCGGACCCGAGTTGGCAGCGGTTCCGGCTCCGGCACGACCTCGCTCCGGGGGCGCACCGGATCCGCTGCCGGGCCACCGACTCCGCGGGGCGGGTGCAGCCGCTCACCGGTGACCGGAACGCCGTCCACGAGATAGCCGTCGTGGCGGTGTGACGCCTGCCCGCCTCTCCGCGGCTCCGCGGTGACACCCGTCCGCGGCTCTGCTGTGACACCCGTCGGTCGCTCCGCTGTGACACCCGTCGGCCGGATTCAGTGGCTGACGGGGCCGGCGGTGATCGCCGGGCGGACCTTGGTCAGCATCAGCTGGAGGAACCGGTCGGGGTGGCGGAAGCTCGCGAAGTGGCTGGCGTCGTCGATCAGCGCGAAGTCCTTGACCGGCGCGGTCACGTCGTCGAAGAAGCGGCGGGCCGGCGCGGGCGGGGTGAGGACGTCGTCGGCGCCCTGGAAGACGAAGAACGGGATGCGGAAGTCGGTGCCCTCGGCCCGCTCGTCGAAGGTCGCGGCCTCCAGCTGGAGCTGCTCGGAGAACTCCATGGCCTTCAGGTAGGACCGCAGCCCGCGCAGGGTGTGCAGCGGTGAGAACCAGAGCGAGCGCATCACCACGGTCTTCATGGTGTCGTAGGAGAGCGGGTCGCTGGTGAGGACCAGCTTGTTGTACTCGGCGACGTCCTTGGTGGTCCACCGGGTGCGGTCCGCGCCCATGGCCAGGGCGGTGGCCAGTTCCTTCTCCTTCTTCCGGCCCGCCGCGCGCAGCCGGGCGACGAGGGCGTCGTAGGCGGTGCGCTCCCGGCCGCCGTCGATGATGTTCTGGTCGGTGCCGACGTAACCGGAGTACAGCTCCGGGTGGTTGCGGGCCAGCCGCAGGCCGAGGACGGTGCCGAAGGAGTTGGCGACCAGCAGCAGCCGGTCGACCCCGAGCCGGGTGCGCAGGTGCTCGGTGACCTCCAGGGCGTCGCGGTACAGCTGCGGGTAGCTGAGCTCGCCCTGCCCCTCCGGGCCGCCGGCGGCGAAGGTGAAGCCGGCACCGCGCATGTCCCAGCGGACGATCGTGAAGTGTTTCTCCCAGCTGTGGGTGCGGGGGAGGAAAACCAGGTTGGAGGCGCCGGGGCCGCCGAGGATCTCCAGGATCACCGGGTTGCGGCGGTCCTCGCCGCGGACGGAGACCCACTGGTCGATGCCGCCGATCCGGACGAAGCCGGACTCCTCGATGCCGTTCGGCGCGGTGATCCGCAGCTTCTTCGCGAACGCCGCGCGCTTGAGCTGCCGGTAGCCCAGCAGTCCGGCGACGGGAGTGGCGAGGGCGGCGGTGGTGACGGTGGCGATGGTGGCAAGCATGGTGTATCCCCCAAACTGTTTACCGCGTCAGCAGATGTGTTTAAGGTATATACAGTTCTGGGTGCTGTCAACGGGCGACGCACGGGCGCCGCGCACGGACATGGCACGGACATCGCATTGGATTCGAGGAGGAGACCGGGATGGCCAAGGAGAAGGCACGCGATCTGCGCGCGGGCGTCGCACTGCTGTGGGGCGAGCAGGAGCAGCCCACCCGCGGGCCCAAGCCCAGCCTGACCCCCCAGCGCATCGCCGCCGCCGCCGTGGTGATCGCCGACGCCGAGGGGCTGGACGCGGTCTCCATGAGCAAGGTCGGCGCCGAGTTCGGCGTCTCGGCCATGGCGCTCTACCGCTACGTGCCCGGCAAGGCCGAACTGGTCGAGCTGATGGTCGAGTCCGTGCTCGCCGGTGCCCCCGACCTGTCAGCCGCCGGCGACGGCTGGCGGGAGCGCATCACCGAGTGGGCCCGCCGCTCCGCCGCGATCCACCGCGCCCACCCGTGGCTGCTGGCCGCCACCGCCATGCGCCGCCAGCTGATGGGCCCCCACCAGCTCGGCTGGCTCGACGCGGCCCTCGCCGCCCTGGAGCCCTCCGGCCTGAGCGCCGCCGAGCAGCACCGGGTCTTCGTCCTGGTCGCCGGCCTGGTCCGCACCCTCGTCCAGCAGGACCTCGACTTCGACGAGCAGCACAGCCGGGAGTGGAGCCGCCTCACCAACGAACTCCTGGAGCGCCACGCCGACCGCTTCCCCACCCTCACCCGGGCCATCGCCGCCGGCGCCTTCGCCCCCGACCCCGTCGACCCCCTGGAGTTCGGCCTCGCCCGCATCCTCGACGGCGTCCAACTCCTCCTCGACCGCCCCACCGCCCCCGCCCCGCCGGCCTGACCCGGCCCGCCTGGCCCCACCCCCGCCTGGCCCCACCCCGCCCCCGGCCCGGCCCGCCGCAGCAGCGATCCGGACCGGGGGCGGTCGCGGTCGGACGTTACTTCGCCAGCAGGATCGCGTACTCGCGGATCAGTGCGGCGGTGCCGTCCTCGATCCGGGCGAAGACGAACACCTCGTCGAGCGAGCTGAACGACCCGAGCTCCTGGCGTGCCGCCACGATGCTCTCGGCCAGGGCGGGTTCGATCGAGCAGGCCGCGGCGATCGCACCGGCCGGCGCGTGGTTGAGGTCGATGAGGCCGCCGTCGTCGTACTCGCGCGACAGGTCGGGGCGTCCGATGTGCAGGTCGCGGGCCAGCACCGGGTCGTTCTGGGCGAGGGCCCGCGCCTCGTCGCGGCGGGCGCGGGCGGCGAGCCGGGCGGCGACCACGGGATCGGCCGCTGCGGGGTGGGGCGGCCGGTCCGCTCCGGCGGCCGGGCCGAAGACCTCCCGGCGGAGCGGGACCAACTGGTAGCAGGCGGTCACGATCACGGCGATCGCGAAGAGCACGGTGATGCCGCTCAGCACGTTGCCGACCGCGCCGACCGCGTTCCCCTTCGGGTCCTTCGGCGTCAGTGAGGAGAGCACCCCGAAGACGACCGCGGCGCCCGCGTAGCACCCGGCGCGGACCAGCAGGTCCTTGCGCTGCAGCCGGGCCGCCGCGTGGGCGAACGGGACGGCGCTGAACATCCCGGCCGACAGCAGGACGACGAGGAAGTACCAGAAGCCGGGCCGCCGTTGCCGGCCCGTCGGGGCGGGCGCCTCCCCGGTCGGCTGCGGGGTGCTGCTGCTGGTGGCGGTGTGGCGGATGCCGGTCCCGGGGACGGACAGCGTGGTCTGGACCCGGCCGTCGGTCCGCCTGGTCACCCGGGCGCCCTTCGTCCCGGCGGAGTAGCTCAGGCCCGACTTGGAGGCCGTGACGCGGAACGGGCCCGCCTTGAAGCTCTTGCGGGAGGAGAAACCCATGCGGATGGCGCCCTTCGATGGTTCGTCGAGGGCGCCAGCCTTCCAGAGCGGATCCGCGTCGTGACGGACCGTTGTCGACTTGTGATGGTCATGTGACGGCCCCGGGCCCGGGCGGGGACGACCGACTCCGGGCCTGCGCACACGTGCGATCCCGTACCGGTCTACCGTCGTCCGACGCGCGCTACCGGTCGGCGGGGGCGTCGCCCGTGCGGAGGGTGAGGACGGTGATCTCGCTCGGGGCGAAGATCCGGAAGGGCGGGCCCCAGAAACCGGTGCCGCGGCTGGTGTAGAGCCTGGTCCGCTGCCCGTGCAGGCTCAGGCCGTGCACCACGGGCTGGTCGATCCGGACGAGGAAGTTGAACGGCCAGATCTGGCCGCCGTGGGTGTGTCCGGAGATCTGCAGGTCGATGCCGGCGGCCGCGGCCTGCGGGACGTACTTGGGCTGGTGGGCGACGAGCAGGACGGGCAGGTCCGGGTCCGCCCCCGCGAGGGCGCCGGCCAGGTCGGTACGGTGCCCGGCCAGGCCGGAGGACTCCGCGGTGACGTCGTCCACGCCGGCCAGCACCAGGGTGTCCCCGCCGCGCTCCACCAGCACGTGGCGGTTGTGCAGGGGTTCCCAGCCGAGGTCCGCCATGCGGTCCAGCCAGCCCTGGGCCTCCCCGCCGTACTCGTGGTTGCCCGTGACGTAGACCTTGGCCAGCCGGGCCCGGACGGTGCCGAGCGGCGCGGACTGCTCGCGGCGCTGGGCGGGGGTGCCGTCGGCGATGTCCCCGGCGTGGACGACCACGTCCGGGTCGAGCGCGTTGACCGCCTCGGTCACCCGCGCCGACCAGTCCGCCCGGTCGATCGGCCCGTAGTGGGTGTCGGCCAGCACCACGACCCTGGTCCCGTCCAGCCCGCCGCCGAGCCGCGGCAGGTGGACGTCCAGCCGCTTCACCCGGGGCACCCGCATCGCCTCGTGGTGCCCCCAGGCCAGCAGCCCGGCCGAGACCGCGGCCACCGCCACGGCCACCGTCCTGGCCCGGTCGGCGCCGCCGACGTCGAGCCCGCCCAGTACGAGGTTCACCAGGCCGCCCAGCACCGACCAGGTGAACAGGACCCACATCACCCCGAGGCTGGTGTCCCCGAGGCGCGCCGCCCGGTCGTTCCGCCGCGATCCGTGGCCCGCGACCATCAGGAACGGGAACGACACCAGCCAGACGGCGAACACCGCCGTGCCCGCCACGACCACCGGCAGCGGCCAGCCGGCCCCGGACCCGAGGAGCGTCCACCAGGGCGGCAGGCACAGCACCAGCAGGACGAACACCAGAACGGCCACCCGCCGAACCACCGACCGCCGCCGCCCCGGCCCCGCCGCCTCCGTCCCACCCGCAGGCCGTGCGGCAGCCGCGACCGCCCCGCCCTCCGCCCCGCCCTCCGCCCCGACCCCTGCTCCCGACCCGCCGGATCCGCTGTCAGCCACTGCGTCGCCCCTCACGTCTGGACCCCCTGCCCTCCCCATCATCCGCCACCCGCCACCCCACGAGCCCCGGCCGGCTCAGCCCCCGAGACTGCGGAGGTCCTGGGCGGTGAGTCGGCGCACGAAGTGCAGGCTCACCGGTACCCGGGCTGGCTCTGAAGCACCTCAGCAAACCCCTGCCCCACTAACCCCGCCAAACAACGAAGGCCCGGACCGTCGAAACGGTCCGGGCCTTCACGAAGCCGGAGAGTACGAGATTCGAACTATGGACCTCCAACCCGGTCGTCGCGGTCAGCCAAGCCGAAGCGTGTCGACTCAGATCGGGTCGGGCAGGCTTCGTAGGCGAAGCGATCGACGCTCTGGAGCAGGTTCTCAGGCGACGCGCAGGTATGCCGGTCGGTAGGCGCTCGTCACCTTCGTCCGACAGAACTCCAACCACTGGCGGTCCCAGTCCGAGAGCCTCTCAGCGGCTTCCGCCCTGCCCAGCTCGTCCACGGCGGCCATCAGTTGTCCAATCCCCACGAAGGCGATGTTCTCGGCGATGTAGTCGCGGACATCGCTGTCGCTCAGGGGTGAGATGTCCTCCACGGCGTCGAACGTGAAGCTGTAGAGCGCTGCTGTGAGGTGGAACTCGTCGAGCTCGAGGTCCAACCGGACGTGGAACTTGTGTCCGTGCTGGTCGTCCATGGCGATGTGAGTCATGATGACGCCTCTCGCGTCCGCGAGCGCTTTCTGCTCGCGCTTGTACGGAGAGAGCCCCGCAGCCCCGGGCGATTACATGAGTTTCCCGCCTCCATCTGAACGGCATCCGGACCGGGATGGGCCGCCCCGGATGGGGTCGGGCGACGGCTCGCGCGCACTGCGCGGTCGGTGGCAGAGCTCGGTTCACGGGACGAGGCCGGAGGGTCCTACGGGGCTGAGGTGGCGCGTCGTCAGTACACCACGGACACTGTCCTCGACATCCCACTCCTACGCGTCGACGGCTCCCTGCACGTCGTCGAACTCAAGCGGGTCAATGTCAGGACCTTGGCCGTTCGCCGCAACGGGCACCTGATGGTGGGCGCGCCGCCCCACCAAGCGGTTTCCCCGGCGCAGAACTACCTGAGCATTCTGGACGAGAACCGACGGACCATCCAAACATCAGGCAGCGTTTGAACGATGGCCTGTCAGCGAGCCCGGTTGTCCGCCGATGCGTCACGATTTTCCGCTGGTCGCGTTGGTAGGTGTGTGAATCAGATCCTTCCTCACCACAGCGGTTCGAGCGGTCATCCCAGCATCCTCCTGCGTCCGTTGTATGCGGCCCGCTTGGACCGGTCGTTCGTGTTGGAGCTCCAGGCCACCGAGTTGTTGCCCCTTGTCGTCGGTCCGGGCGTGGGCAAGCGCCTCGACACTGCGCGCAAGTACCTTCACGACAGCACGCCGAACCGGGAGTTGCAGCGCCTCGCCCGCGAATCTCCGGAGGCATTCGGTCTGATCGACTGGATCACGCTCGGCGCTGACTCGATGAGCCCGGCAAGTGGACCGGGGGGACGCTTCGCAGACCGCATCCGGCTCGACGGTGCCGAGCTCATCGATGGCAACCAACGACTCAGGACGGTGGCCTTGGTGCTGGACGAGTTGGGCGAGGAGCACTTGGCGAAGATGCGGTTGAAGGTGGAGGTCTTCTTCGGAGCGGAACGAGACCAGGCGCGCCTGCTTCACGGGACGGCGGATCGCTACCGCAACCTTCGGACCGCTCAGGACCGCCTGATTCTCTGCTCCAACATTCGGAGGTTGGCGCACGCGAACTGGGAGCGCTTGGGCTTCGACCCGCGACGGGGAGTGTCCGCAGGCCCGAACAGCGACGACTTCTCCATGGCGGAGGTGACCCGTGCCCTCGCCTGCCTGTCTCTCCGCGGGCCGGAGGCGGCCCATATGGCCAGCACAGTCGAAGGGCTGACTGGACTCTGGGAAGACCAGCGATCGCTCCTCTACCTGGACCTATTCCACGCCGAGATGACCCCACTGGGGGTGGTGCGCGCGGTTGAGGCGCGGCGGGCGGCACGGGGCGCGTTGGAGGAGCTGCCGAAAAGCCGCCAGAAGGGCCATGGCCGACTGATCATGTATGCCCCGGAGCTAATTTACTGGGCCAGTTGCCGCTACCTCCCGCTTGACCGGCTACACGAGGAGTCACGTCAGTTCGATTGGAACGGCGCTCTTCGCCAGCACATGAAGGAGGCGACACTGAAGGCTGTGGACCGGTTGGTCAAGCTCTACGAACGATTCTTCCCGGTGGTGGGGGCGACGGCCGGCCACTACAGCAAGACCGCTCCCGACCTGTCGGTTTGGACGGCCCTGGTCGAAGGATGAGGGCCGTCTACTGTCAACCGCGGCTCCAGTCGATAGTTCCCGGATTCTCCTTCCGGGTGGTCGTTGTCTGCTGGCCCGGAAGGCTGAGGGCACTCTCGACATCGGGGGCGGTGATGCGGGGTAGGTTCTGTGCTGAGGCCACCTCGAGGACGGTATGTGCCTTGCGAAGGACGTCGCGTGGCTTCCGGGCGGAGAGTTCGAAGAGACGGTCCACGGCGTCACTGGTGAACGGATAGATGTCGCTCTCCCGTTCCGTCCCCTGCTTGGCGGCTGCGGCCAGGTAGAGCCTCAGCAGCTGGGCTACTTGATCGGCGTTGCGCAGGGGTGGCATCTCCATCGTGCTCATCTGATTGGCTGGAGTGAGGTCGAAGCTGGGCAGATCGGCAAGGTCCCAGGCGCGCTTCATGGCCAGCGAGGCGCGCGGGTGGAGTGTGGTGACGAGGGCGACCATGTCGGCCATGGGAAGCGTTTCCACG
This sequence comes from Kitasatospora sp. NPDC056076, assembly GCF_042266305.1. Taxonomy (NCBI): domain Bacteria; kingdom Bacillati; phylum Actinomycetota; class Actinomycetes; order Kitasatosporales; family Streptomycetaceae; genus Kitasatospora; species Kitasatospora sp. NPDC056076. The sequence continues at coordinate 43,701 of NZ_JBHJWG010000002.1, read as the reverse complement.
ACGATGTCGCGGAACCGTTCGACCTCGAGTTCCCGTTTGGCCTTCGTGGTGGTGGTGCTGGCAAGGTCCTCCAACTGGTCGCAGCAGAGCAGGACATGCTTAATGCCGGCGGCTTCCGCGAAGACGAGGAAGGTGGCGAAGTGGACGGCCCCGTTGCGTGAGCGGGACATGGGTGTGATGTTCCCCAGGTAATTGACGGCGGCCTGCGGGTCCTCGTCGCAGAGCGCGACGATCAGTTTGTCGTTCGGTGGTCCGAGAGTCCGGCCGCGCAGGGAGCGGTGAGCGTCCGCGACTGTCTTGGTCAGTACTTTCACGTCGTCGTCGCCGACTCGCTCGATCAGCCGATCGCGGAGTGTTCTGGCCAGCGGCTTGGTGTCATTCAGGTGAAACCTGACCGCGTATTCGACAGCAGTGAACAGGGCAGCTCCGAGGGATTTGACCTGGGTGGTGTCAAAGCTGGTGAAGAGCGAGCAGATCGGCACTTCCGCAGCGTCGGATTCGTCCAGCCCGGAGTCCTGGTAGGCGGTCGCGCCGAAGTCAGCGTTGATTAGGCCGGTCAGGTGCTGCAGGAAGACGGACTTGCCGAATCCTCGGGCATCGGAGTCGTTGGGAGAGGTGCCGGCCGACCACAGATAGCCGAATTTGAGCCCGGAGAAGGCCATTCCCAGGACGAACTTGTCGATGGCCTCCCGTAGTTGTTCGGTGTGCACGCCCGGTTCGTAGAGCTGACCGTTTTCGCGGTCGTCGTTGCCCCCGACCCGGGCCATTCCGGTGGCAGGGAAGGGATTCTTGAGGAGCTTCCATTCCCGTTTGATCCAGACGACGCCGTTGATCGGGGTGGCGGGGGTCATCCGGCCAGCACCTCCTCGGTCTGTCGAGCCCCGACGAGGCTCATCACGTGGAACACCCGCTCCCGCCCTGTGCCTTGGCCCAGGACGAGCGGACGGACCGAGCCGGGGGTCCTGAGGTTGCTCGCCTCATCCAGGTGCACTCGAAACCCTAGTTCTGAGAAGTTGCCCCGGTATGCGGCCTCGATCGCCGCGTCGAATTCCTCGTCACTGATCCGCAAGTCCCAGCAGACGGCGGCCCGGATGCGCCACACCGGGTGGTAGGAGGCGTCGTCGAGCAGCCCGTTCGTCGAGCTCCAGATCCGGGGGAGCGCCCGGAGTGCGGCCAACCGAACCTGCTCCCCGACGTTCCGGTCGAATCCCGGGGCTTCCCCGCTCCCCTCGACCAGGCCAGTGGCCCACAGGCGCAGCGCTTGTGGCCCCGGGGCGTAGTAGCTGAAGTTCGCGAGTCCGAGAAACCTTGTCCAGCGACGGAGCAGCTCATGGCTGATGTAATCCATGGAGCAGCCTGCTGCCGTGAACGCGAGACGGACCGCGGCCTCCTCGCAAAGGATTGCGAACCGTTTGCGGGTGATCGGTGGGGCGGGAGCTGTCCCGCCCTGGCTGGCTCGGGCTTGGGAGCGGAGCACGGCTCGGTTCACGTAGCCCCGCAGCCCTTCCTCGACAGCTTCGGATGAAGTCGTCCAGCCCAAGCCACCTGCGAGGACCGCTTCCGTGACGTGGGAGACGAATGCGTCCAGGTAGTGATTGTGATCGCCGGCGGGCGGTCCGTCGTTGCGCAGTAGCGGGATGGTCAGGTGATCGGAGGCGCTGTCCGGGCGAGCTCCGACAAGCCGCAGGTAGCCCTCGAACTGGGGGTGCGCCGTCAGCAGTGCGCCGGTCAGCGCGTTGTAGCCGGCCGGTCGGTCCTGGCGGATCAGATCGGCCCATGCGCGTCCGGCCGCAGTCGGCTCGTAGGTGACATGGGCGTGGGCGTAGGCGGAGCGCGGAGTTGAGGGCAGCACGTGGCGCTCCACCCAGCCCAGCCGCATCAGCTCCTTGAGCACGTCAACGGTGTTGTGCACATAGGCCATCGAATTGGCACGCCGCTGGTTCCACTTCTTCTGGTCGAAGAGGCCGTCGTGGTCCCCGTTGAGGGCGATCATCTCGGCCTGCCGGAGGATGGCCAGACGGATTTGTTCGAACGGTTCGCGGGCAGCCACGGCCAGAGCCGCAGATTCGATGTACGTCAGCTCCTGGAGGCGAGGAATGCCCGCGCCACCCACGCTCATCGGAACAACTCCAGGGCAAGCCTTTTAAGGCTGATCATCCTATGATTCGGAATATTCACTGCGACTTCCCTTCCGTGACGTCCTCATAGGGCATGAGGCCAGTATGCGGCCCAGGGGAGGTGCGGCAGGCCAATTGGTGGAATTGCGGCAAGGTCGTGCCCGGGGGTCTAAGTAGCTGCGAGCTCTCATGGGGCATGGGTGGAGCTGAGAAGATTTTGTCCAGGCGGGCCGTTTTTTCGGGACGGGGAGCCGGGGGTTCGCCTACAGTTCATCCCGACCGCTTCCCCGGAGTTCAAGGGAATGCGTGATCGAGGCTTCTGTTCAAGCTTTCGAAATCAGCCGACCCTCGTTGCGCCCGGGCATTCTTGTGTCCGAAGGTGCAGGAAATGAGATGAAATGACCGACGCTACGGGTTCCGGCCTCATCGAGGTGACCTTCCCCACCGCTTTCTTCCCCGGCTGGAGCCGTCTGCCTGGGATCCGGGTCGACGGAAGGACGGTCGTCATCGACCCGGGCAAGTACTTCTTCCGTTTCCAGTCGGCCACCTGGCTGGTCGCGGACTGGAGGAAGGTGCGGGCCGAACTGCTCCCCGTGCGGGAGACCGCCAGTAGCGCGGTCGAGCAGTTGACCCTGGACTTCATCAAGGCGAACGCGAGGCCGACCAGCGACCCGGTGCTGCTGCTGCGCACCGCCTACGAGGTGTACGCCCACCTCTTCCGGCCTGAACTGCTCGTGGAAGCCGGCCTGCTGGGCGTCACGGCCGAGCACCTGCGCATGCTGCACGAGGCGGCCACGTTGATGGCGCTCAACAAGGTGGAACTGGACGGGCGGATCTCCAACGTCGGCCCGTGCTGGTTCTTCCCTGCGGCCACCTCGGTGGTCTTCGGCCTCGATGACGCGGAGGGCCGGATGCTCGACGAGCTCTACCACGGGGGGTGGTTCAACGAGCACCGGCGGATCGAGTCCGTCAAGGCCCACGCTGCGCTGGGCGGGCGGCTGGTGCACGGGTGCCAGGCCGCCGCTGACCAGTCGGGTGGTGTGGTGGCGCCCTACGGTGCGGCCATGACCGTCTTCCGGGAAGACCTGGACTCCTTCAAGGCCGACTGGATCGCTCGGGTCTACGCGCACCGGGGCGAGCTCGCGAGCTGACTGCCTCCGCCGCCGGGGAGGCGGTTGCCCCGGCGGCGGTGCTCGCCGCACCGCTGTGCCTGTGAGAACGCCACTGCTTGGAGACCAGTGTGATCAACACCTGCCCATTGTGGTCCGCTTACGCCCGCCACTTCCCACCGCCCTCAAGAGAGAGGTCACGGCCGCCCTCTCGCTTCGAGTGGGGTTCCCACCCCGGTGCCGGGAAGGGTGCCCTGGCCCTCGGCGGCGCACTCCAGGGAAGGAAGATCCTGGAACTCGGCTGCGGCTCCGGGCAGAACGCCGCCCACCTCGCCGCCTGCCATGGTGCGGTGGTCACCGCCGTCGACCTGATCGATCTCCAGGTGCGGTACGCCTGCGACCAGTACGGGCACCTACCCGGTTTGCACTACCTCACCTGCGATGCCCTGCGTTACTTGCGAACGGGCGGGGAGATGTTCGACGTCATCTACTCGGTCTTCGGGGCGGTGGGTCTGATTGAGCCCGGGCAACTGCTGACCGCCATCTCGGGCCGGATCAGGCGCTACGGACTGCTGGCGTTCTCCGTGCCCCATCCGCTGCGTACCGGTGCGCCGCTCTGGAAAGGGCCTCAGCCCCGCAACAGCCACCTGCGGTTCCCGAACGGAAGTCGGCGCCCGGTTCCCCGGTGGGAGCTGGACGGGCCCGGATGGGCCCGGGTCGTGACTCGCGCCGGTATGCGAGTCACCGCCGTCGAAGATCTTCGCGACCCCTTGAGCGGCCGCCTTTCAGGGCTCATGCTCACTGCCCGTCGGACCTGAGTCCCGGGCCTCTGACAACGAAGGCCCGGGCCGCTGAGCGGTCCGGGCCTTCGTGAAGGCGGAGGATACGAGATTCGAACTCGACTTTTGCTGAGATTTGACCTGCGGTGATGCTCAAAATCGGGACATACCGTCTCAGGTTGCATGCTGGTTCGTGTTGGCCAATGCCCACTCGTGTCGCACCGTGCTGACATGGCAGCACAGATGATCATGGTCGCATTGGTTGCTCGCCCGCGCCCTGGGCTCGCCCCGATCGTCACTCATGGTCACATGGGAGTGGGGGTCGGGTTGGTGTCGCTGCCGGTCGCCACAACGACGGCGGCCCCCGCCGGGAAGCGGGGGCCGCGCGTGGTGGAGCAGCATTCGGGGCTAGCGGTCGATCAGCGCTCGCAGGCTCGGCGCGCACGTCGGGCAGCCCCAGACCGTGAAACCGGGACCGGTGGCGCCTTCGATGCTGCCGACGGCCACCACGTCGGGGCCGCTCCTGTGGCAGCCGTGGCAAGTGCGGACGGCGGTGCCATTCTGCTCGGGAGTGGAAGCCGTCATCAGGCCACCGCCCCGGCGAGGGTGTGTGGGACGCCGGTCGTTACGGTGTCGAGCCAGTGGATCGGGTCGGGCAGGCCGGTGTCGGCGGCGAAGGCGGCGGCGCGGCGGGCGCGCTGTTGTTCTGCGGTGTCGCGGCGGCGCTCTCGTTCGGCGGCTACCGTCCTTTGCCACCTCGACGCGACTGCCTCGGCGTGCTCGGTCAAGATGCGCTGCTGAGTGGCCTTGGGAGTCTGCTCCCACGCTACTTGCCGGCGGGGGACCAAGCCCCGGAGCGGCGGAACGGCCAAGATGGTCAGCGCGAGTTCGAGTACCGGCACCGGCGCCGTCGGGGCACAGATGGTGGCGCGCCGCCTCGGGACGGTGAGCTTCACGGGTTCCGTGGGCGCGCAGATGATCAGGGGCCGGCGGCGGTGCTTGCCGCGGGCGGGCAAGATCAGGTGAGCGACCCAGAGCAGGGCGAGAACGGTAAAGTGTCGCAAGTCAGCTCCCAACAGCTGGCGGGCCCCGGTGACTGTTCGCGCAGTTCCGGGGCTATTTGTGTTACGACGGTAATGCCACTTGTCTACCCCTGTCTAGGCATGTCTAACTCTGTCTAAGTGGGCGTGGGGTGGGGGTGCCGTTTACGCTTCGGCGCATGGCAGAGACCCCGATTGATCCCCGCAGCCGGCTTGCGCCGTACCGACAGGTGGCGGAGGCGATCAGCCGAGAGATCAACGCCGGGCTGTACGGCGAGGACGGCCCGATTCCGTCCGAGCCCGAACTGTGCAGGAGGTTCGGCGTAGCGCGCGAGACTGCACGGCGGGCGGTAGCCACCCTGCGGGAGGCGGGGCAGGTTGAGACCCTGCGGGGCAGGGGGTCGTTCGTGATCAAGCGCGGTGGCGCTGTCTCCGAGGACGAGTAGGCCCCGCCCGGGCGGACCCGGACGGGGCTCGTCGGCTCAGGGCCGGACGATCGTGGCCGACCACCGGCCGCGGGACAGGTGGATCACGCCGTCCGGAGTGATGACCGCTTTGCAGCCATAGAGGGGCAAGCCCCCTTCGACTTCGCGCCAGGTTCGGATCGATTCGAGTTCCGACCACAGTTGGCGGGGGCCGGATTGGCGGACGGTCGGCGCCTCGTACTTCTCCGCTTCCGCGCGGGCCCATGATCCGTCGGGGTGGGCGAGGTAGGCCGTGCGGCGGTCGGCTGTCTGCTCGTAGTCGATCTGGATTCCCGGGTGGGTGATCGTGAGCATCGACCACACCTCCCAGGCGTTCCGGATGTCGGTGACCGGGTACCGGAACGTTCGGTCGGCGGCCTCGCCGTCCTCCTCACGGGCGCGCTGGAACAGGCTGTCCAGCCCCGGTGGGTACGTCGGGCCGTGCCGGGCCACCATGAACCCGGCCCAGTCCCGTTCGACGTGGCCCTCGGCCCCGCCGTCGGGCGTCTGCCAGGCGGTCAGGATGAGCGCCGTGTCCGCGATGGTGGTGACGAGCCGGCCCCCGCGCCGGAGCGCTCGGAGCCACGGGACCGGTACCGGGCGGGCGGATACCGTGGCGATGATCCGGTCGTAGTCACCGGGAAGAGGCTCGGTGGCGTCCTGGGCGTGGAACCTGGGTTCCAGCCCCATACCGGCTAGCCGGTCCTTCGCGGCTTCGACCAGGTAGGGGTCGATGTCCACGCTCGTCACGTGCTCGGCGCCCAAGCGCCGGGCCGCGATCGCGGTCAGCCCGCCGGCGCCGGTCCCGATGTCGAGAACATCGTGTCCGGCGTTGATCCGGCCGTGTCTGAGCATCTTGATCACGAGCGGTGTGAGCGTGGCGGACGACGTGGGCGAGCCGGTCGGTTGGTCGTCCGGCTTCGCGTGGTCCGCGTGCAGGCCGTCCACACTGGTGACCAGGGACTCGCTGCCGTACGCCGCGTTGAGCCATCGGTCCGGGTCGTCCTCGCCGATCCGGAGCGTCCAGCGTCCGTCTTCGGCCTGCTCCCACCACCGGGGCACGAGTTCGTGCCGGGGGACACTGGCGACGGGGATTCGCCACCGGGAATCCGGGTCCGTCGACTGGGCGGCCAATTCGGCCGCCCACCCCTCCCACTGAATGCGGTTCATACCTCAGCCTCTCAGTACTTCGGGGCGCACGCCTCGGTGTTGGCCGGTCCGCAGTCGTTGCTGTCGTTCGGCGGGCACCCGCCGAGCAGGACCGGGAGGAGGCCCGACGTTGTGACCTTGGGGACGCACAGCTCCGCGGTCGTGGGCTTCGGCGCGACGTAGGCCGGGGCGCAGGCCTCGGTGTTGGCCGGGTTGCAGTCGTTCGAGTCGTTCGGCGGGCACCCCAGCATGACCGGTGCGACTTCCTGGGGCGCGCATCCGGTCGGGGCGCACGAGCTTCCGTCGTTGGGGCCGCACGCCTGCTGACGTCGGGGGATGCTGGCGGCGGTCGTCGCCCACTGGGGGCTGGCGAGGACGGCCCGGAGTCCTCCCGAGTCCGTGACGTTGCCCGTCGGCAGGAACCGGCCGAGGACGCACGGAACGACCGTCCCGTCGGGCAGGATGGCGGCTTTCCCGAGCGCGCACTGCCCGCACAGCGCGTCCATGGTCGGCTCGTCTTCGCCGGCCGCCCGCCCGACGGCGCGCGCTCCGTCCAGGGTGACCCGCTCGACACCGAGCGCGCGCAGTTCTGCGACAGCCAGTTCTTCGAGCTGCCCGTCGTGGCAGCGGACGACTCCGGCCCGGATCGGGATGCCGAGTTCGACGGCCTTCTCGATGTTCGCCCGGGTCCGCTCGTGGCTGCCCGGCTTGGTGGTCACCCGGTCGTGCTGGCCCGCGTTGACGGAGTAGTACGACGTGCCCAGGGAGACACCGGGCTGCGAGAGCACCCGCCAGCCCTTCGCGGTCACGTGGTAGAGGTTGGAGAACACCTCAACTCGGAGCCCCAGGGCCAGAGCGTGGTTCACCAGCTTGTCCCAGCCGGGGAACACCGTGGGTTCGCCGCCGATGAGCTGCACGCCCTTGACTCCGAGCGCGGCACACTCGTTGATCACGCGCGTCCAGTCGTCCAGGGTCATGGTGCCGTGGGGCACGGACGGGCTTGAGGTGCTGAGGCAGTGCCCGCACGCCAAGTTGCACTTGTCGGTCAGTTCCAGCTCCACCGTGCTCGGCACGGCCGGCGCCGAACTCATGATCGTGGTCACGTTGCGCTCCCTTCCGGGGTGTTGGTTCGGATGGGGCCCGCCCCGGCCGGATTCCCAGTGAGCAGCGGCCGGGGCGGGGGTATGTGGGGTTACCTGACGGACGTCGGCGGTCGGCTGTCGCGCTCCGCCTCGTACCGGTTCTCGACGTGCAGCGGGCCGGCGCACTTCAACGCCCACGTGGCGGTGCGCCCGTCGCTGTTGACGCACTCGAACTTCACGGCGGTCTGCACGATGGCGCCGGACAGTGGGTCATGCCGGGCCTTGCGCAGGACGAGCGTGCCCGTACGCCCGTCGTAGTGCACGTACCAGCCACCGCGCGGCGGGAGGCCAAGGCTCTGTACGCACAAGCCGGCGGCCCGCTGCGGGCACTGGCAGTCGCTCGTGTCGACCTCGAACTCCCGCACCCACGCGCCGCCGTCGGGCTCGGCGTGCGGGTCGGGCCCCACCCGTGCGGCGCGTGGCCGTTTCGGAATGGGCATGCTCTCGCCTCCCTGGTGGTCTTGGTGGTCTGGGCCCGCTCCGGCCACGGGGCCGTGTCGGGGCGGGCGGTGGTACCCCGTTCTGGCGGTTCGGTTCCCCAACAGGTCCGCCAGAACGGGAGTCCTGGCTAGCTGTCCTTCCGGAGCAGCGTCACCTTGGCGTCGAGGGACTGGGCGCGCTCGGCGTCCGCCACGGAGGGGCGTCCCACGTCCCACACGGGGCAGTCCCAGATGTGAGCAGTCGTTCCGGGCTCGCGTAGGAACGCGACTCCGTGGCCGAGGTGGTGCACGATTCCGATGCGACCGCCGGCCCGCGTGTCGACCGCCACGGAGCCGACCGACGGGCCGAACGAGCGGCGGAACCGCTGTGCTGTGACGCCGAGTTGGGCCAGACGCATCCGGATGGTCCGCTCGGTGCGGCCGAGCCCGCGCCCTGCCATCCGAGCCTCCTGTTCGAGTGCGATGTGCGGGCGGCCCACCCCGGCCGGTCTCGCTGCCAAGTGCTCCCGGCCGGGGCGGGGTCGATGGTGGGCGCCTACGCGGCGACGAGTTCCTCGACGTCCGCGCCCAGGTACGGCCACGGCAGCTGGACGAGCAGCCGCGCGGCGGTGTGGGCGGCGCGGATTCGGTGCTCGGTGAACGCGAGTACGTACGCGTGCAGCTGGTCGACCGGGGCCCAGTCAACGGCGGTGAGCCGCTCGGTGTCGACCGGCAGGGACAGGGCGCGTGCCTCGGCCGTGGTCATCACCCCGCCGTCGACGACGACGGTCACAACCTCGACGGCCCCGGTGTCGAAGTTGTGGCCGGCGCAGTCGATCGCGCGGACCGCCGTGATCGGCCTGTGGATCTGCAGGCTGTCGACGAGCACTCGTGCGGCAGCGTCGGCGATCGACTCCCCGGGGTGCACACCACCGCCCGGCAGCAGCATGTCGTCGCGGTACGCCGGCTGGACCAACAGCACCCGGCCTCGCGGGTCACGGACGAGCACGGACACCTCGACTCGACGCCCGAGGGGGCGAGACTCAATACGGGTCATTTCCAAGGCAGTTGATCCGTTCGGTTGGTGGGATTCGATCGGCCGGGCCCCTGCCCCGCGAGCCATGCGGGGCAGGGGCCGGCGTTGCGCGCGTCGACGGGGTCACCCGCCCCCGGAGCGCGGTCCCGGCACAGCGCGGACCCTCGTAGCCGCGTGTACCGAGTTGCGGGGGCCGAGCCCCTGCCCGTCGAGCTGAGGTCCGGGCAGGGACTCGGCGGACGCGCCCGGGATGCCATCTATCCGGGGCGCTTCCCGGCACGTGCGGCCCTGTTTCCGCGTGCCGGGCGTGTGCCCCCGTCCTGGTCGTCCGTGTGATGACACGGCGCTGCGCCAGGACGGGGGTCCGGTGCGAACTCCAGCCGTCGCACCGGGGGCCCGCTCGGGTCACGGATCTGGGGGGCACGTCACCTAGGGGGAGGGGTGGGCGTGCGCGTGACGAGAGCGGGGGACTTGGGGGAACTCGGCCCCGACCGACCGGGTGTCGGGCGATCAGCCGGGGCCGAGCCGGATACCGCCGAGCTGCGGGGCGGTACCTCAGCCCGTACCGGGGACGTCCCGCGGCGAACGGGACCGGCACGGGGGCTTGGGGCGGGCGCTAGGCGGCGAGCAGCCCGGCCGCGGCGTCGAGCGCGGCAGCGTCCGCGGTGTTCTGCGTGCCGGAGCAGGCCAACGAAGCCGGGGTGTCGTCCTCGGGCGGGTTGTCGCCCTCGGGGGTGTCCGGGGTGCCGGTGGTCGTGATGGTCTCGGTGTCGGTGTTGGGCGGCGCGGGCATGGCTTCCTTCCGTGGTGCGTCGGGCGGAGTCCTAGGTCGGGCTCTGCGGTTCAGCGCGGTCGGTTGGGCGGCCGGCGGGAACGGGGGCGGCGGGTCACGCGGCCAACTCCCGCCTGGCTGCGGCGTACGCGACCGCGAAGGCTGCGGCGGTGCCGGTGTGCAGGCTGGTCGGTCGGGTGTTGTGGTGCAGTCGTTCGAGCTTCCACGCGCAGGCGAGGCAGGCGTCGAGCTGTACGGCCACGGCGCCGACTGTCAGCTCACCGATCACGGTCACCTGCACGGCACGTTCGCACTTGAAGCAGGTGCCGAACTGCCAACCGGTGTAACGGTGGTGGAACTCGGTGGGTGGGTTGCGGTCCAACTCAAGCCACCGCGTTTCGGTGCGCGCTGCGGTTCCAACCGAGGACGGCGAGCGGTTCCTCGAACGGCTGGTCAATCAGGTACGCGGTCGACCACGCGATGCCCCACCGACCGCACTCGCAACTCCACGTGCGGCCAGTCTCGGTGGCATCGTCCCGCAGGGTCGCCGGCCTACCGCAACCCCTCCCGGGGCAGAGCGGACCCGCGGTCACCGCAGGTGGTTCTGTCTGCGAGGGCGGGGGTGGCCGGCGGTCTCGTCCATGGCCGGATCGCGGAACTGCGCGGTGGGGGGCGTGGGGGGTCGCTGACGCAACACAGCAGGGCTCCGTTCCGTAACGCAATGGCTACCGGGTGCGCCAACTGTGCTCTAGGCTTGCGCAGTTATCAACCAGTCCTAGCTGGTTAGATTGGTAGGACGAATCGTCATGAGCGAACGCGAGTCCGATCCACAAGGCGACTCCGCCATCGAGTTCGGGACACTGCTCCGCACGTCACGAGTGCAACGAGGCTGGACGCAGGAACACCTTGCGCACCTGTTGGGGTGCAGTGCGGCGTACATCTCGGCGCTTGAAAACGGCAGGAAGAAACCAAGTCAACCATTTGTAACCAGACTTGACCGCGTGTTTGAGTCCGGAGAACAGTTCCTTAGAGAGTGGGGGAAATCAGGGGGACACGCCCTGTTCGAAGGCTTTGACGAGTACCTGCGTAGCGAGGCGAGGGCTGTGTCGCTTCGAATCTTCGAAGTCAACATCCTGCCGGGCCTGTTCCAGACTCGGGAGTACGCCACCGCCTACCAAAACGCGCCGGTGATCCGGGGCGCCGCAACCCGCCAGCAAGCTGACGACCGGACGGAGCGACTACTTCGCAGACAACTGGTACTCGCCCGTGATCCTGCGCCCGTCATCACGGCGGTGATAGACGAGAGCGCACTACGGCGGGTGATCGGGGGCCGTGACGTCATGATCGCGCAACTGGAACATCTAGAGACCCTTGCCGCACAACCACGCTACCTGGTGCAGATCTGCCCTGCCTCGGCAGGAGAGAACCGGCCGTTCGGGCATCCAATTACGTTGCTGACCATGCCGAATCGGGCCACCCTGGGGTATGGCGAGACGGAGCGGCGAGGCTTCCTCGAACGTGATCCGGCAACGCTAGCCGCGTGGACCAGTGAGTACGATCACCTCCAGGCCGAGGCGTTGCCGCGGGCGCCGAGCCTGGAGTTCATCAGAGACGTCCGGAAGGGTCTTGAGCATGGATGATCTGCAACGTGTTACCTGGTACAAAAGCTCCTACAGTACCCAGGCAGGAAACTGCATCGAGGTGGCCAATGGACTGCCCGATGCCACCCCCGTCAGGGACTCCAAGGACCCCGAGGGTCCCGTGCTGGTCTTCCCGGCCGGCGCCTGGTCGTCTTTCGTTGCTTCGGTTCGCTCTGGCGAGTTTGGCGCCGTCTGACGTACCAGCAACGACGAAAGCGCCCCCTGTACCGGCCGGAGCCGGTACAGGGGGCGTTGGTGTTCAGTGGCCGGCGGCCTGCCAGATGAGGGCGACGGCGGCGGCGACGGCGGACGCGATGCTGAGTGCGGAGTGGGGCAGGCGGCGTTCCTCCAGGCCGCGGAGTCGGCTTTCGTGGTCGGCGATCCGGCCGCGGTGTTCGGCGAGGGCGTCGAGCTTTCCGTCGACCCGGACGAGCGCCTCGCGGATGCCTTGGATTTCCCGGTAGACCGGGTCGGGCGGGGTGAGGATCTCGCCGGGCGGGCTGGTCATCGGGCCTCCGGCGGGACGGCGGCCGGTGGCGTCGACGGGGTGGTCGAGGTCTTGCGGAGCCAGGCGGGCATCAGCTGGTCGACGACGTCGAGGTTCATCACGCGGGTGACGCCGCCGGCGACGGCGAGCGCGAGGGCGACGCCGGGCAGGGCTTCGGGCAGGCCGGCGGCGTGGATGATCAGGGGGAGGCCGGCGGCGAGTGCGAGCACGGTCTGCAGGACCGTGCGGACGGTGCGCCGGGTGGAGTCGGTCACGGGGTACCTACCTCTCGGGTCGGTGGGTGATCAGGCGGCGGGAACGTGCAGGGCCTCCCAGGACGCCTGTCCGGGTATGCCGTCGGCGGCCGACCCGGTGTAGCCGAGCTGGCGCTGCCATGCGGCGTAGGACGCCTGGTCGGCCGCGCCCCAGGACGGGCCGGGACCGACCCGGTAGTGGGAGCAGCCGACGGCGACGAGGCGCCGGCCCATGCGGGTGATCACGTCGGAGTTCTGGCCCGGGTGGAAGAAACCGGCGCCGGGGAACGGCTCGTCGCCGGCGCCCTGGTCGCCGAGCAGGCGCTGCAGGGAGGCCTCGCCGGGCACGCCGTCGGCGTCCGCACCCGTGTACCCGATGCTGCGCTGGAAGTCGGCGTAGTTGAGCGTGTCGGCGTCCGTCCACGTCGGGCCGGGGCCCTGGGCGTAGTGCTGGCCGAAGCCGGCGGCGACGAGCGCCTCGCCGACCCGGGTCACCTGGGCGCCCTCGGCGCCGTACCCGTAGGCGAGACCGCCGATGGTGACCTGGTAGCGGGCGGGGATAGCCGGTGCCGGGTCCGGGGAGGGGGCGGGCGTGCTCGGCGTCGGGTCGGGGGCGGGACTCCACCGCCACTCGGTGACGGCCGGGCCGCCGCGGGGGTCGGCCGGGTCCGCGGTCGGCGGGCACACGCCGTCGCCGAAGTGCGGGGCGAGGTAGCCGGTGACGTAGGAGTCGGTCCGCAGGTGGCTGTGCGACCAGACGCCGTTGCCCTGCCCGCGGTCGGTGGCGCCGTCGGCGACCGAGTTGCCTCCCTTGGTGTAGACGAACCGGCTGTCGAAGCCGATCACCACCTCGCAGTGCTGGCCGTTGCCGAAGTTCGTCCAGCTGCCGACGCTGGGGTACTCGCTCCACTGTCCGTGGGCGCGCGCCCAGTCGGTGAACACCGAGACGTTGTCGGTGCGGGGCACGATGTCGTCGAGTCCGAGGTCGTGGAACATGTCCCACGCCCAAATGACGCACCACGAAACGCCGTTCTCTCCGAACTCGGCGCCCCACGGCGTGATGTTGTCCCAGCCGTCCGAGCTGTTCCAGCCCTCGTAAATCCTCTCCGGGACGTTCATCACATGGTCGGTGAGCTGCTGCCACTGCGGCGCCATCACGCGCCCTCCATCTTCGTTGTGGTGTTGGTGAGTTGGGCGATCTGGTCGCGTTCCTCGCGCAGCAGCGCGAGTTCTTCGAGCACGGCGTCGTGGGTCTCGGTGGCGCGCCGTTCGGCGGCCCGGCCGAGGACCTGCTGCCCGACCATGAGGAGCGGGAGCGCGACGAGCTGCACGCAGTTCGACCAGTAGAGGAGCTGGGCCTGCTGGTCGGGGAAGACGAGCGGGAGCAGGCTGAACGCGACCAGGGCGTAGCAGGCCCACATGGTGCCGAACCCGCGGGTGGCGACCACGGCAAGCCGCTCGTTGAAGGGGGTCACGTGATCAGCCCCGGAACGTACAGCTGCGCCTGCCAGTCGGCGTGGCTGGCGACGTGGGCGCCGCCGGCGCCCCTGTGGTGGAAGGAGCAGAGCCATCGGAACTCGCCCGGGGAACTCTCCAGCCACCGGGCGATCTCGTCGGCCGTGGCGTCCGCGGCAATCTCGGGGAAGTCCTTGTGCAGGGCGGCCGGGTCGGCGGCGTTGGCGACGGCGAACTCCAGCACGGAGTGGTGGAGTTCGAGTTGGCCGGTGCACTGGGCGTGGCCGGCGCGTTCGCCGACGTAGCAGCGGGCGCCGGCGCGGTGGTGGCGCCGGAATGCGTTGAACGCGGCGTAGTGCGGGTCGCCAGCGCGCGGGGCGTGGTCGGGGAAGTGCATGGTGTACCGGTGGGTGGTGGTCGCCGCATGGGCGGCGACGGTGCGGTGCGGGTGACGGTTCATCACGGCGTCTCCGGGCATGAGAAAGCCCCCGGCGCCGCCGGGGGCAGGACAGGTCAGAGGGACGGCGTCGCCGGGGCCGGGGCTGGCGGCGTTGTCGGGGTGGCGGCCGCGGGGACGGCCCACCCGGTCGGAAGCGTGGTGGGAGCGGGCGCCGGGGCGGCCGGGGCCGGGAGCGGTTCGGGCGTGCACGTGCAGCCGGCCGGCCCGGGCGCAGCGCAGGCGGGGCTGTGGATGCGGGCCGCGGCGGCGAGGCTGATGGCGTGCGCCGCGCAGGCGAGGACCGGCACCGTCACGTCGGGCAGGGCGGCGTGACGGCGCCGCCACTGCACGACCGGGGGCGTTGCGCACGCGCCGCATGCCGGCGCCGGTGCGGTGCCCGGGAGCAGGTCAGACATGGGACCACCGGGCCCACAGCGCCGACGCGATGTCGGAGTAGACCGCCGTGTTGAGCGGGTTTCCGCAGTTCTGGTAGGCCGCCACTTCGAGGACGTCACCGGCGTTGAGGCGGACGTCCCGCGTGGGTGTGGGAACGGCCATGTCGACGCCGGCCCCGGACGGGATGAACGCCCCGGTGCCCTGCACCGGCGCGCCGTTGACGTGCAGGCGGGCGCCGCGCGGCCCGGTGCCGTTCTGCGAGATGCAGGCGACGCCGGCGCAGGTGTACCAGCCGGTCACGGGGGCGACGTACCGGCTGGTGTTGCTGGTGGTGCTGTGGCCGCCGTAGCTGTCCAGCGGCGCAGTGTCCAGCGCGAGCGCGGTCCAGGTCCCGTTCGGCAGGGACTGGGCGATCGTCTGGACGCCGAGGAAGGCGGGCGGGCTGATCAGGAACAGGAGGGCGTCGCGGGTGGTGTTGCCGATGGCGGCGGTGAACGTGTCGCCCACCGACCAGGAGTAGGGCACGGGTACGGGCAGGTTGGCCAACAGGGGCTCCCGTGGTCAGTAGGCGGCGCGGGGGCCGCCGGTGGCGGTGAGGGTGGCCGAGGCGTCGAGCGCGGCCGGGTAGACGGCGCCGGCCGGCAGGGTGACCGGGCCGGGCAGGGGCTGGCACACCGCCTCGCCGGTGATGTGGCCGTTCGCGAGTGGGGCGGTGAGGGTGACGGCGACGGTGGTGTAGCCGGGGCTGGTCGCGGCGACGCCGCCGGGCGCGACGGTGACCTGCTCGGCGGCCGCGGTGCCGTAGCCGACGGTCAGCACGGTGCCGGCGGGTAGCACCGCGGAGGCGGGGTTCGCCGCGGCGCCGGTGAGCGCGGCGAGCGTGACCACCTTCGCCCCGGCGGCGGCCGGTGCGACGAGGGTGGTGTGCAGGGCGGCGGCGACCATCCACCCGGAGTACGGTGCGGCGGCGCCCTGCTGCACCGACACCGTCAGCCCGCCCTTGTCGTCCCCCTTCCACTCGACCTGTTCGACGTAGGTGTCGAGCTGGATCGGGGCCGCGGCGTTGGGGCGGCGCATCGTGCGCGCGCGGGTGCCGAACTGCAGGGCGAGCAGCTTGGGCCAGACGCCGGGGGTACCGACCGGGTCGATGGTGATGCGTGAGACCCGCGGTACTGGGGCCGCGTACTGGCCGGCGAGGTAGGCGGCGGCGTACCGGGCCTCGTTCGGGTCCTGCACGTTGATCGTCCGGGCCAGGCTGGACGGGAAGAACGCGGCCTGGCTGACCGCATTGCTCGCGTAACTGTCCGGCTGCTGGGGCGCGTTGGGGGCGACCTGGTTGGTGACCTGCACCGTGTTGTAGACGTGGTCGGGGTCGAGGTCGACCTCGACGTCGCCCAGGTAGGGCACTTCGCCGGCCGCGGCCTGCTCGCCGAAGACGACGGCCGGGGCGTTCTGCAGGTAGCGCCAGCGCCGGCCGGCGAGGGTGATGGTGCCGGCCGGGTCGGCGTAGACCTGCCCGGCCTCGGAGTCGGCGACCATCTGCAGGGCCGCGCCGGCGTTCTGGCCGGCCATGTTGGCCGCGCCCATGACCGTCTGGGTGTCCAGCGCGGCCACGCTCCCGGGGTACCCGGAGGCGGTGAGGATGCGCTGCGCCCGGGTGGCGCTCGACTCGCCGGCCCAGCCCTGGGCGAAGCCGCGGCCCAAGTCCAAGGCGGTGCCGACGTCGAGTTCGACGGGCACCTCGACGGCGTAGGCGATGTCGCCGGTGAACATGGCCGTGCTGTAGCCGGTGACCATGACCCCGGCGATGATGTCAGTAACACAGCCGGTGGGGTGGCAGTCCCCCGTCGTGGTGTTGAAGTACGCCGTGTTGTCCACGCTAAGCGTGACCATGCTGCCGTCGGGGCTGACCTTGGCGAGCGCCAGGTGCCAGTTCCCGTCACGGACGTTGCCGGGGACGGTCACGGAGATGCTGGCGGAGCTGTCGGCGTTGTTGACGTTCGCGGTCACCGTGCCGTCCGCATTGATCAGGAGCACGAACCCGGACCGCGGGCCGGCGTAGACCTGCGCGCCGCCGCTCATCAGGGCTCCGGGCCCGTGGCTCGACCACAACGCCATGGGCCCGGCCGGAGTCGCAGTGGTCCGGAAGACGATCAACCGCGTCCAACCCCCGCTGGACGGCGGGCCGACCGCGGCGCCGGCCGGTGCGCTGAGCATGACGCCGGGCGGCGACTTCGAGGCGCCCGCGTTCGGGTTGGAGAGGGTCACCACGGGCCCGGTCGCGCCGACGAACCCGACACCCTGCAGCGAACTGCCGGCGGCCACGGTCCCCCCGCCCGCGCCGGACGGCGAGGTGGCCACCGTCCACGCCGGGCGCCGGCCGGTGGCGTCCGCGAACTGGCTCGACCCGGCCGGCTCGTTGAACGGGTACAGGAAGTTCGGGCCCAGATTGGCGAGGGACTGCTGAAAGCCAGGCTGCAGGGTGAGGCGGGCGAGCGGTGCGAGGGGGTCGACGCACGGCAGGGTGACGGTGCCGTACGCGGTGCCCCGCCACCGCTGCTGGAACCGCTCGACGAACCCAGCCCACAACGGGTAGGTGGTTCCCGGGTCCGCCCACCCGGTCGCCGCGGCCGCCTGCTCGAACTGCCACCCGGTGAGGTACACGGTGGTGGCGGTGGTGGTCACGGTGGGGGCCGGGCTGATGACGGCCGGGCGCGCCCAGACAGCGCCGGACGGGGCCGTGGCCGTCACAGCAAGGCGCGTCCACCCCGGCGCCGTTGCGACGGTGACGGCGGCGGCGTCGCTCGGCGCGATCCGGGTTCCGTCCTGCCGGTACCAGCTGATGCGGGCGTTCAACAGGAGCCCGGCCTGTCCGCCGGCGGCGACCGCGGCGTACACGGTGAACGTCCACGGTTGGCCCGGGACTTGCCCGGGCTGGCCCAGGACCGGAACGGCGTCCGAGTCGCAGCCGACCCAGTTGTTGTTGGTGGCGCCCAGCCCGCAGGCCTGCCCGCCGGAGATCGCCGGGTAGACCCAGGCGATCGCCTGGGTGTGGCCGGACGGCGCGGCCGCCACCGCGGCGACGGTGCGGGTGCCGTTGGTGGCCTGCACATCGGCCAGCGAGCTGCCGTTCGCCAGGCCCTGGGGCAGCAGGTTCTGCGAAGGCGGCCACGTCGCGGTGAGCCTCACCCGCCGGTACGGCTGAATGCTGCCGGCGTACGGCCCGGCCGCGTTGGCGGAGTCGAGCGCACCGTCGGTGTTGTCCAGGGTGAACGTCGCCGTCCCGGCCTGCACCGCGTCTTGCTCGTACTGCCGGCCGCCCTGGGTGGCGGTCCACGTCTCCCGCAACCTTGCCGTGAGGTCGGTGAAGAACGGCACCGTCCCGCTCGTCCCACCGACGTTGAACGCCACGGCGAACGACAGCCGCGGCCAACTCGCCAACATCTGAACGGACATGGTGAACGCTCCTCCCTTCGGTCAGGCGGCGGCCCGGGCGTAGACCAGGCCGGGCCGCGGGTTGCGGCGGTCGTTGCGCAGCGCGTGCGGCTGCACCGCGCGGAAAAGCTCGTGTCCGTCGAGCTGCACGATCGTCGTCACCTCGGCCACGGCCCCACCGGAACCGGCGCCACCTGCTGCGCCCACCGAGCTTCCGGCGAGGGCGAGTTGCGGGGTGACGGTCTGCGCGGACAGGCCGGCGGACAGGGCGGCGACAGCGCCGGCCGCCACGTGGGCGTGGTCAACAACGCCCTGCGCGATGCCGTGCGGAATCCACCGGCCGACCTCGTCCGCCATGACCCGACTGGGGCTGTTGATGCCGAGGAACTTCTTCGCCCCGGCGAGCGCGTCGGAGGCCAGGTGCTTGAGCTTGTCGACGACCCAGTGCCCGGCGCCCTCGATGCCGTGCACGATCCCCATCACGATGTTCTTGCCGACGTCGAGGAACTGCCCGCCGACGTCGGCGGCGCTGTGCAGCGCGGCCGACAGGGCGGAGCCGACGGCGTGCGCGATCTTCCCGAACACGCCGGACACATCGCGCCACACCTGCAGCACCGGCTCAAGGATTCGCTCACGAATCTGCGCCCAAATTCGCGCCGCGAGATTCGATATCCGCTGCCAGTTCTCCGACAGCCAGGAGGCGCAAATCTGCCACAACGAGACGATGTCCGCGTAGAGTTCGCGAAGGGGCTGAATGATCAGCATCTGCGTGTAGCGCCAGGAGAAATCGGCCGCCGCGGCGATGGCCCGCCAGATCGCCGAAAAGAAGTCGGCCACGGCCGACCACACGGATTTCGCCGTTCCGATGATCTCTTCATGCCAGTGGTTCCAGATCGCCAGGAGAATCGCGATCGGCGGCGCGAAAATGACCAGGAGCAACGGCCACCATTTGCGGAAAAACGCGGCTATTCCACCGAAAATTGCGGTCGTCAGATTCTCGACAAACCGCCAGCCGGCGACGACGGGGTCGGCGACAGCGTGCCAGGCGGTGGTGAAGAAATTCGCGATTCCGTGCCAGGTGTCCGACAGCCAGCCGGTCAGCCGACGCCAGATCGACGACGTTTCGTCTGCGACCCACCGCCAGGTGCCGGTGACGACCCGACCGACCTCGACCGCAACGCCCTTGACCACCCCCCAGGCGCTGCGCCAGTGGGTGACCAGCAGGACGACCACCGCGATGACGGCGACGATCCCGACGATCACCCAGGTCACGGGGTTGGCCAGGGCCGCGGCGGTCCACGCCCACATCTGGGCGGTGGCCGCCGCGAGGGCAATCACCAGGACGCCGCCGATCACACCCGCGGCGACCTGCGAGGCGACCTTGTGCCGTCCCAGCCAGCTGGCGCCCGAGGCGATCAGAGCCACCGCTCGGGATGCCACCGGCATGAGGTACTGGCCGACCTGAATAGCCATGGCGCCGGTCGCCGCCTTGGCTTCCGCCATTTTCTGGTTAAACGTTCCCTGAACGTCGCCCCAGCCCTCGATCTCCTTTCCGCCCTTTTTCACGTGCTCGGAGATCGCGGCGGTCTTCGCCTTGAAATCCTCCATGTGCGGGCCCGTCAGCTGCAGAGCCGCCATCATACTTTTGGTGCCGCCGACCATATTCGCCAGAGAGGCGATATAGGTCTGCTGCTCGGGCTTGAGGTCGGCGAGGACCTTTTCGTAGTCGGTGGTGCCCTGGGCAGCTTTCCGCAAATGCTCGATGAGCACGGTGCCGCTCGGGCCCATGCGCTTTTCGATCGCGTTGGTCAGCATTTCCAGGGTCGACGCCAGGCCGTTCTTCCCCAGGTTCTGGCCGACCTGTACGGCGTCCAGTCCCAGCGATTTCATCTGCTGGGCCGCCTTGCCGGTCGGGTTGCTGAGCGCCCCGATCGTCTGGCGAAGGTAGGTCGCCGCGACCGCCGCCGGCGTGCCCTGCGACGTCATGGTCGCCATGGCGCCGAGCACCTCGTTCAGGCCCACGTGCGCGGCGGCGGCCGTCGGCAGGATCGACGACATCGAGGCGGCGAGCGCTTCGAGGTTCGTTTTGCCTTCGCTCTCCGTCGCGATCAGGGCGTTCGTCGCCGAAGCCGAGTCCGACGCCGACATCTTGTAGGCGTTCATCGCCGTCGTGGTCGCGTCCGCGACCGTTGACAGCTCCGCCGCGCCCACTCGGGCGCCCTCGGCCGAGTTGCGCAGCACCGTGAGCGCGTCGGCCCCGTGGTAGCCGGCGCTCTCCACCTGGTAGAGACCCGCGGTCAGGTGCTCGGTCGACTGGCCGACCTCGCCGGCCATGGACAGCACGCCGGCGGACACCGCCCGCATGTTGCCCGCGAGTTCACCGGCGCCGGTGCGCACCCTGACCATTTGCGTTTCGAAATCGGCGGCGGCCGTGATGGTGTGCTTGGCGGCCTCGGCGGCGGCGACCGCGACGCCGGCGAGCGCCGCCTTCCCCAGCTGGCCGGTCTTCTGGAACGCGCCGGCGCCCTCGGCGTCGGCCGCCGCAAGGGAGGTCTTGACGTCCGCAAGCGCGGTCTTGACGCCCTTGGCGGACCCGAGGAACTCGATGAAAACCGGGGGCAGGCTCGACAACTCGCCACCCCCCGACCGCTGTTCAGTTGTTGTTCAAGAGGCCCGTGTCAGTCCCACCGGGCCGTGGCACGCTGCCATGCGGCAGCCCACACGGTGGCCATCTGCGGCTCGGCCGCCCTCAACCCGGGCTGGACGTAGGGGAATCGGGCCTCAACGCGCTTCTTGTAGAGGTTGGCGGCCCGGCCGCCGACGCCGACACCGCCGGCGACGGTGCCGGCGACCGGGTTGATCGTCGGGCGGCGCACGCCGCCGACGCCGCGGTGCAGGCCGCCGGACAGCCGGCCCGGGCCGCCGCCGCGGGCCGCGTGGTGCGGGTTCAAGTCGAGGTTCACGGCGGGGCCGGTGCGGGTCGAGGCGCCGCGGTGGTCCCACCGCGGCCGGGCACGCATCCCCGCCCGAATGGAACGTTTCGCCAGGTTCTGGCACGCGCGCAGCGCCCGCAGCGAGGCGACGTCGATGCGCCGCTCGGCCCGCGTGATCGCGGCCTCGGCCTGGGCCACGCCGCGCACGACGGCGGAGACGTCACCCACGGGCCGCCTCCTCTTCAAGGTTGCGCCGGGCCTCGGCGACGGTGTCGTCGACGGCGAGCACCCAGTCGAGTTGCTCGGCCGGCAGGTCGAGCCAGGAATCCGGCGGCCCGACCACCTGACACAGGCGCCACGTCCGGTAGGCCTCCATCGGCAACTGGTCGGCGGTGTAGGAGAATCGCCCCTCCAGCGCGTACCTCAGGCGGCGGAGGGCACGGTAGGGCTGTTCTCGTCCTGGGAGGGGCCGGTGTCGAGACCTGCGTCGAGAGCACCGTCGGCGCACAGCGCGCGCAGCTCGTCGTACGCCGCGCCGGGCAGATCCTGCAGAGCGTCGAGGGTGACGTCCGGCCCGAACGACCACCCCATGACCCGCGAGATCACGAGGCGGTCGTTCAGCTGGTCGATCAGGTCGTAGGAGTCGCCCATCTGCGTGACCATGGCGGCCGCCTGCTCGTCGGAGATGTCCGACACCGCGGCCACACCCTTCGTGGTGGCGTCCTTGACGACGTCGGCGAACGCCGGCGAGGCGGCGAGGGCCATCTGCAGGCGGCGCACCGGACGGCGCAGCCGCTCGGGCACCTCCGCCGGCGGGCGCAGGTCGACCCAGCCGCCGGCCTTCAACATGACGTGCTGCATCAGGAGTTGCTCCCTTACTTGTAGGTGCCGGACGGCATCGCGTTGGTCACCGTGGCCTTGATCGGGCTGTAGCCGCCGGACGCGCCGACGTCGGCGGTGTTGCCGAGGCCTTCCCAGGTGACCGGAAGCTCGATGTAGTCCTTGCCGTACGTCGGGCTGCCCTCGGTGTAGACCGCCTGGGAGCAGTGGAAAGCGAGGCCGCTCTGCGTCGCGCCGGACCCCTGGGTGAACGAGACGTCCAGGCTCTGCGGGGTGACGTTCTGGAACGCGGTTCGCTGGCTGGTGTCCTCCATGACCAGGGTCAGCTTCCCGTCGACCTCGACGTCGCCGGACCAGATCCTGTACGGGTTCTGGGTGCCGTTGGCGCCGCGGATCGCCTCGACCTTGCGCTTGATCGTCAGCTCGCCGTCCTGAACGAAGACCGGCACGTTGTTGATCTTGACGGTAATGCCCCAGTTCGGCTGTGGCCGCAGCGCGCTGTACGACGTCGTCGGCGTGGTGCCGATGACGTAGCCCCAGCCGATGCCCTTGGCCGAGTACTCGACGAACCCGTCGGCGCTGAACTTGATCTGCAGCTCGGACACCTGCAGCCCCGGGTACTGCCACGTCCCGAGCGGGTCGTAGATGGTGGCGGTGAGCGCCGGGGGCTGGGTGTCGCCCGTACACAGCACGCTGAACGCCGTGGTGTAGGGGGCGGCCGCGCCGGTGACGACGACGTCGGGCAGCAGCGAGACGAGCGGCCAGCCGATCACGTCGGCGATCACGTCGCCGCCCCAGTCGAGGGAGGACCCGCGCGGGCCCGCCTGGGCGCCCATGGTGGCGACCGGCGCCCCGCGGTTGCCCTCGTCCTTGATGATCTTCACCTCGTCCTTGGGCGCGAGGGATTTCCACGGCGCCCACATGGTCGCCGGCACGGCGGTCCCGGGCACCGCTTCCTTGCCGAGGCCGAACTGTGCGAGATGGGACGGCTTAGGCACCGGCGCTCACCCCCTTCTGTGCTGGCTTGGCGGTGGCGGGCGCCGGGTCGGCGGCCGGCGGCGCGGCCGCGGTGGGGGCGGCGGGTGTCCACCGGCCGTCGCCGGGGTCGACGGGCAGGTCGGTGGTGTCGCCGGGCTGGGCAGTGAGGGCGAGCGCCGGGTAGTAGCGGCCCGGGTCGCCCGTGTACGTGTAGGAGGTCAACTAGCGGCTCCTTAAAGGACTTTGAGACAGTCGATGTGCAGCTCGATCGCTGCGGTTCGGCCCTTGTGGTCCGCCTCCCACCCGGTCGCGTGGGTGGCGCTCGCCGGACGAGCGCGGTCGACGGCGCCGCCGAGCGAGGGGTCGGCGCGCACGACGGCGACCACGGCGTCGGCCAGAGCGCGGGCGCGCGCGAAGACGGCGACCGGGTTGTCACCGCCGCGGAAAATGTCGATGTGGACGGTGACCGTGTAGTCCTCGGTCAGCCACTGCGCGCCGCCCGAACCGGAGTTGGCGTGAGGGCTGTAGGTCTGGTGGACGTCGCCGAGGTAGACGATGTCGTCGGGCTGCCACGGTCCGGGCTCGCCGTCGCACACCAGCAGCTCGGATGCCGGGGACTGCGGGTCGGCGGTGAGCGTCGCCTGCAGCTGGGCAAGCAGCCACGCCCGGGCGGCGGGGATGGAACTCGACGGGATCACAGGGGCCGACATCAGGCGATCCCCGGGGGCCGCCGGTAGGGCGCCCACAACTCGACCACCCGGTCGGGCAAGGCGAACCCCGAGGGGACGTGGACCTCGCCGCCGTCCAAGGCGCCGCCGCCGATCCGGGGCCGGCCGCCCTGTTGGGTGAGCTGCCACAGATGCCGAATCAACTCCAGCACCCCGAGCCGCACCGTGTAGGGGACCTGCCCGGCCCTCCCGACCGTGTAAACGATCTTGACGTTCTTCGAGCCGACGGCGAACAGCGCGGACTGCCCGCCGAAGGTGCGCCGCACGATCGCGCCCGTCCGGTAGTCGACGGTGAACGCGAACGCGTTCATCTGGCTGCCGAGCGGCTGTTCGGTGAGCGGGAACGCCGACAGCCCGTAGTACTCGGTGATGCTCTGCACCGTCGCGACCGGCAACCAGTCGGGGACGATCACGCCCCGGCCGCCGTCGTGGAACTCGGTGTGCTGCTCGGGCAGGAACGGGCCGCAGACGTCCCTCGCCAGCTCACCAGCGGCGAGCACGAATCCGGCGAGTTCGTCGTCGTTGGCCGTGCTGCTGGCCGGCATGCCCAAATGCGCCTTGACGCTGGGCAGGTCGACGAGCTGCTCGACCCCCAACGGCCTTACCTGGAACTGCCCTTCGGCCGCCCAGCTGCCGGCGATGCCCGGGCCGGTGGCCGTCCACCGGTACAGCCACACCCCGGCGACGGACACCGACGGCACCACCGCGGCGTACCCGCCGCCGGTCGCCGCTGCCGCCGGTGTGCTGATGGTGCCGGCCGGGTCGGTCACGGTGAGCGTGACCACCACCGCGCCGGCCGCGGGGGTCCCGGCGTCGGTCAGGACGACGGTCGTCAGCCCGACGTCCTGCCCGGAGAAGTAGACGAGAGGCACGAGGCACCGCCCCCCTTCCAGGCCGGCACTCACCGGATCAACAACGCTGCAGGTCAAGTTGGTTGGTGAGGCGGTAAACACATCCGGGGGCGGTGAGGCCCTATGCTGAACGGGTGTCCCGTCCGATCGCGATCGAGGTTCCGCAGATCACCTCGCCCGACCACTCCCGCTTGCGACGCCCGTCGCGCAAGACGCCGGAGCACTCAGTCGAGCCATGGCTCAGCGCGGTCTCGGTGGGCAACTTCCGGACCGTTGTGACACCCCCCGGATGGCACGGCGACGATCAAGCCCCTGCCCACATCCTTGTGAGTACTGCACCCGGATCGGGCAAGACCAGGCTGTCGGGGGCCTTTTGGTCCGCCATCATGGAAATGACCGCCAAACCTGACTGGCGCGAGCTGCTTGGCAGTCGGCGCCACAGGGTTGCCAAACCGGATTCGCTACAGAGGTTGCTGGGCTTCCTCGACCGGGGCCCGGAGCCGCACTCACCGCCCAGCCCCCTTCGCCGAGCGGTGGAAGCTGGCCAGAGGGTGGAGGCTGAGCCGATCCCGGCCCCGGCAATGGACGCTGCTGTGGTCTCGGGTGCGCGGGTCTTGCGCCGATTCGCCGTCGCTCTCTCCGCCGCGCTGCTGTTCTACTCCCTGTGGTGTCCCTATGTGCTGCCACGAGAGCCCACCGTGGTCGCACCGGACTGGCCGCCGGTAGACCGATTGTCGATCGCCTGTGGCCTCACACGGCTGCGGGTGGCCTTGGTGCCCAGGGCTCCGGGGTGCGTCGCCGCAGGTGGCGGCGCACCAGGGAGTGCGAGCGCATGCCCCCAGAGCGGTTTCCGTCTGGCTGCCTAGATCGTCTGGGTAGACGCTCTCCCGTTCAATCTTCCTTTGAGCAACGGGAGTTGTTATGCAGGACGACCAGTTTCCTTGGTCGGTGGAGAAGTTCGCGGCGAGCCTGCTCGCGAACCTGATCGTCAAGGGCGCTGAGGCGCTGGTTCGCCTCCGGCAGCAGCGCAAGGGCCGCGAGGACGAGCAGACCCGCGCCGTCCGGGGCCGCCGGGCGACGGGGAACCGTCGGCCGGGCGGCAGCACCCGCCCGCCGCAGAAGGACGCGGCGCCCGGGCGGCGTTCCCGTCGCCATGGTCGGCGCAGCAAGCACTAACGAGTACTGACAGGGTCCGGCGTCCTCGGACGCCGGGCCCCGCGCCGTTCGGCTACCGGTAGCGACGGTGCTGCCGGTGGGTGGAGCCGCGGCGGTGCTGGTGGTGGGCCGTGCGGTGGTGGCCGGCGCCGTGGTGGGCCCGGCGGTGGGCGAGGTGGCTGCGGCGTTGGCGCCGGTGGTGGGCGCTGGTCAGCCGGTGGTGGTGCACCGTTCGCCGGTGGCGCGCCCGGGCCCGGTGACGCTGGACGTGGCGGGTGTGGCGGTGCTCGGCGCGGGCGTGCCGGCGGTGGTGCAGGTGGGTGCGGTGGTGGCGCCGCACCCGGTGAGCGTGGCGCAGGTGGCGGCCCTTGGGATGGCGCTTGACGTGCCGAAGCCGCGGTCCGGTGTGGTGGCGGTGCTTGTGGTGGTGGGTCTGCTTGTGGTGGTGGCCGTGGGCGCCGGGTCGGCGGCGGTGGGTGGTGCCGACCCGGCTTCGGTGGCCGGAGGCCGGGCGCCGGGGCCGGTGCTCGGACCGGACCCGGCGCAGGTGGCTGCCAAGCGGATCGCGCTGCACGGCTACGCGGCCGGCGGGCCCGGCTGCTCGGCCGGCGCCGGGGTGGCCGGCGGGGTGAACCCGGCTGCCGGCTTCGCCGGGGCGGGCTTGGCGTCGGCGAGCGCCTGGTCGAGCCGCTCGTCGACCGCACGGAGCTCGGCGGCGACCGGGTGCTCGACGGCGTGCAGGTCCGACAGGGTGCGGACCTCGGCGCCGGCCGCGGCCGCGGCGCGCGGGAGTTCGGCCTTCACGTCGGGCGCGATTCGCTTGATCTCGGCCCGGACCCGGTTGGCGACGGCCTTCGCTTCGGTGCGCACGGCGCCGTCGAGTTCGTCGAGCAGGCCGCGGACGTAGTTGATCAGGTTCATGGGCGGTGGTCCTCTTCGGGAGGGGGCGGCCCGGCCGCGGAGTAGTCGGCCGGGCCGCCCGGGCGGGGTTAGAAGGTGGGGGCGGTCAGCCCGGTGCCGCCGACGACGGAAATGGACTGCGGGTAGCGGCCGGGCTGGAAGCTCACGTAGTTGTAGAGCCTCACCAGGACCGAAAGATTCGCGGCGTAGGTCTGCTGGAAGGCTTCCGCCCGGACGGTGGATTCCCAGAGCAGCAGGTCGGACATCCGGGCGACCAGGATGACGTCCTGGTTGGTGCCGGCGCCCAGGTTGGTCGGCAGCGTGGCGTCCGCGTACACCGGTAGGCCGAGCATGGAGCCGACGTAGCCCTGCGCGGCCTGCGCGCCGAGGTTGCCAACGGCGTTGAACGGGCCGCCGGCGGCCGGGACGACCAACGGCCGGTTGTTGGCGTCGAGCTGGGCCTCAATCCAGGCCCACCGGTTGGGGTGCATGATGATCGCGTCCGGCGGCAGGTACCGGCGGGTGTGGATCGCGGCGATCGCGCCGGCCAACTTGGAGTAGAGGGCGCCCAGGGCAGGCGTGGCGGACGTGTAGGTGACGGCGTTCGTGCCGGCGAGGGTGAGCGCGCCGGTCAGGGTGCCGCCGGTGCCGGTGCCGCTCAGGATCTGCGTGTTCAGCTGCCGGGCGTAGTCGGCGGCGAGGTCGCGCAGCACGATGCCGTCGATGTTCACGGGGCTCTGTTCCAGCAGCTGCAGCGACATCGTCTGTCCGCCGGCGATCGTCACGACCGGGCTGGACACGCTGGTGGTGGTGATGTCGGTCTGCTGGATGCCCGTGTTCTGGGCGGCCTGCGGCGCCGTCGCCGTACCGCTGTTGACCTTGGGGATGTTGATCGAGTCGGTTCCCGGCGGCAGGCCCTCGGTGGGGATCAAGTTGGCGGTGATGCGGCCCGGGCGCACGAAGTTGACGAAGTCGGACTCCAGCCACTCCGGTGGGACGAACTCACCACCGCCGCCGTTCACGGTGGAGATGGCGCGCTGCTCGTTGACCATCCGGTCGTTGCGCAGCAGGCGCTCGACGGCGTCGCGGTCGCCCTTGTTGCGGGCGAGGTGCAGGTCGCGGAAGTAGCTGCGTTCGCCGCCCTTGCGGTAGACCTCGGGCTCGCTGGTGATGGTGGCGCGCGGCGTGAGGTAGCGCTTCGCGACGTCGGCGGCGGCCTCGTCACGCTTGATCTGCTCGTCGAGTTCGGCGACCCGGGCGTCGATCTCGCGGATCTCGCCCTCGCCGGCGTCGAACCGGCCGCGTTCCTCTTCGGTGAGGGTGGTGCGCTGGTCGGTGCGGACGGTCTCCAGCAGCGAATCGAGGCCGGAACGGATCTCGGCACGCCGCGAGAGAAGACCGTTGATCATGTCCCGCTTGTTCACGGGCAATCTCCCTGTCTGGTCGGGTGGTTGGCGGTGTGCCTGCCGTCGGGGGCTCGGGTGGTGGCCCGGGTGGTGCCCCCGCGGCGGGGGTCCGGCGCGGGCTCCGGCGCGGCGGCCGGGCAGGCGGAAGCGCCCGGCCGCCGCGGTGCGGCGCCGGGTCGGCGGATCGGTGGGGTTACAGGGCCAGCAGGCGGCGGCGCAGCTCGAACAGCTCCATGCCGTCGGCGCGTTCGCCGTCGCCCGGGTCGGGGTCGGCGTCGGGGTTCGGGACGTCGAGCACGGAGGCGAGCAGCGGCTGCGCGACGTCGACCGCGCCGTCGGCGGCGGCGATCAGCTGCAGCACCTGGCCGAGTGTCTCGACGGTGTCCGGGGTGAGCGTCTGGCCGGCGCGCAGTTCGCGCAGCGCGGTCGCCACGTCCCGGGCCCGCAAGTGGGCGGAAGTCGCAGGGTTGGCACCGTAGTTGACGATCGAGACGTCGCCGCGGTTCAGGTTGACCTCGTGGATGTCGCGTTGGGTGTAGTCGGCGTTCCAGGTCTGGCGGACCGGGCGGAACGCGAACGACATTTCGTCGAGATCGTGGCGCTCCATGGCACTTTGCAGGCTCTGCACTTCGGGCGAGCGCGGGTCGAGGTCGGCGTCGACGTGCAGGCCGGTCGAGTCCTCTGCCAGGCGCATGGTCCCGCTCTTCGTGCGGGCGAGCGTGATCCCGCTGTGGTTGACCTTGAAAGGGACGTCGGCGGCCTCGCCGAGGGACTTGGCGAACGCCCCCCGGCGGATGATCTCGGTGAACTGACCGGCCCAGTCCTCGACTTCGTACGGCGACTCGGTGATCGACGCGTATCCCTCGAACCGGAGCGTCCCGGCGTCGACGGCGCGCAGCTCCATGCCGGTGAACGGCACGGCCCGGCGCTGGACGCTGCGGCCGGCCGCGCGGTGGGACAGGTCCACGACTACGGCTCCTTTCCTGATTCAGCCGCCGACTTGGGCGTCTGCGCGCCCGGGTCGGCGCCGTCCGTCGGAGTGGTGGCGGAGGAGTTGAGCGGGACGAACGGGTCGGCGCCCTGCCCGTCGGGAAGGGGGGCGAGGTCTTCCTTCGCCCGGATCTCGTCGATCGTCAGCAGGCCGGCGTTGCGGGCCATCATGTAGACGGCGAACCGGCCGGCGGTGTCCGTGCGCAACAGCCCCTCGACGTTGAATTTGGCCACCTGAGGGGCGGGCAGCATTGCACTCCACGCGTCCTCGAAAAGGCCGATCCAAGAGGCGAGAGTGTATTTCAGAAATCCCAGGGATTGCTGTTCAATTCCGGTTCCCCACGATGTGGTGCGATCCACTTGCCCGAGCATGTGAGGCGGAATTCCGAAAAGCATCGCGATATCAAGATTCTGTGCTGCTCGGGTCCCCAGGAATTGCGCGTCCTCGGGGGTGACGGAGATCGGTTTCCACTCTGCGCCGCCGGTCAGGACCCCTACAGTGTGGGCGTTCGACAGTCCGCCGTGCGATGCCTGAAATGATTCCTTGAGCTGCCGGGCGCGTTCCCGGTCGAGGTCTCCGGGCACCTGGACAATGCCCGACATGTGCGCCCCGGAGCCGAAAAATCGGCTTCCGAATTCCTCGGCTGCGAGACCCAAGCCGATGCTCTGGCGGGCGGCCTGAATCACCGAAACGCCCTTCGGGGATTCGGGCGGCGCCATGGCAGCGATATGCACGATGTCGTCGGCGTCCACCGGCAGGCGGTTCACGGTGTACTGGCGCCGGCCGGTCGCGTCGAGCGCGACGTCGACCCGGTCGGGGTGCAGGACCTGCAGCATGGTCGGCCGGTAGTACCGGTCGCGCTGCAGCACGACGGCGTAGGCGTTCCCGCGCAGCAGGCAGGACACGGCCATCTGCTGGATGCCGACCCGGCGGGTCAGTCGCGCCAGGCTGTTCGTCCCGCCGAACGGGTCGGAAACGATGAGCGGGGGCGGGTCGAGCGGCCGGCGCACCTCTCCCTGCATCCGGACGGCGTCAAGTGGCAGACCGGACAGGGCAGTTGAGATGATTCGGACGCAGGCATAGACCGCGATGAGCTGCATCGCGGTTTCCTCGGTGACCGGCACGCCGGCAGCCGTGTACGAGGCCAGCGAGCCGTTGGTCGGGATCGTCCACGGGTCGCCGCCGCCGGAGGGCACGAAGAACCGCCGCTCGCGAACACCGCGGGCGGCTCGTCGGAGCAGGCTCACCGGTCGACCACCCACCCGGCGACGACCAGCGCGGCGCCCAGGACGACCAGGCCGGCCGTGGTGCACCACGACCAGGCGGCGGCGTCGAGGGCGGCGAGGCCGGCGACGTCGAGCAGCTCGGAGACGGCCTTGCGGGAGATGCGCAACCGCATCCGGCACCCCCTCTACAGGTCGGCCCAGCTGTAGAACTGGGGTGGTGGCGGGGGGAGTTCGGGCGGTTGGCATGCCCGGTCGAGTGCCATCACGGCGGACACCGCGAGGTCGATGCGCCGGGTGCTGTGGCGGTGCTCTTTCGTGAGCCGGGTGCCGCGGGCGTCGGTCTTGATCGCGCAGTTCGCTATGTGGCGGGCGAGCCGCGGGTCGCCGGACTGGCTCAACTGGGTGTTGACGGCCGCTTCGTAGAACCTCTGCGTCGCGGGGATCATGCGGGCCGGAGACTGGGGATACTCGACGATCGGCAGGCCCTCGGACTCCAAGATCTGATACGTCCGGGCCCACCGGTACGGGTCACAGACGATCTCCCGGACCTGCCACCGTGCGCAGGCGGCCCGGATCGCGGCCTCGACGTCGAGGATCGGCACCTGCCAGTCGCCGACGACGGTGTCGGGGCGCTCCCACGCCTCGACCACGTCCACGTGGGGCAGTTCGCCGTCGTCCGTGGGGCACGAGACGACCGTCAGGGCAGTGCTGTCGCCGTTGTAGGACCCGTCGAACCCCAGGACGACTTCCGTGCCGTCGGGGATGGGCCCGGGGCGCTCGCACGCCTCCCACGCCCCGGTGGGCAGCCACCGCTCGGCGACCGTCGTCCAGACGCCCAGGTGGTAGCGGGCGAACTCGT
The DNA here is from genome assembly GCF_042266305.1 of Kitasatospora sp. NPDC056076. Lineage (NCBI taxonomy): Bacteria > Bacillati > Actinomycetota > Actinomycetes > Kitasatosporales > Streptomycetaceae > Kitasatospora > Kitasatospora sp. NPDC056076. Next base: position 12,701 of record NZ_JBHJWG010000002.1, on the reverse strand, counting down.
GCCGGGGAATCTGGTAGAAGCGGGCGGCGACGTCCGCCACGTTCAGGAACCTGTCGGCGGCCGGGTTCGCGTCCCGGACCGCCTGCAGCAGCTGCTCGTGGTCGTTGAGGTCGTAGCGGTCTTCCGGGCAGCCCCACGTCGCGAAAAGGAACTCGGGGTCGTCGATCTCGCCGGCGTTGACCCGCAGGCCGTACTCGTGCAGCCGGCCGGCCATCGAGTCGAGGTCGGCGCCCGGTGTGGTGGTGTTGACCACCAGCGAGCCGGCGCGCTTGGCCGCGCCGTTGGCGATCACGAGGTGGACGCGCGCTCTGTTGCCGGTCCACTCGTGGATTTCGTCGGCGAAGAACGCCGAGGGGCGCTGTCCGTCGTTGGTGCCGGCGACGGCGGCGATCTTGTACGCCCGGCCGGGGCCGTCGGCGACCTGCACCTCGCCCTCGAAGGCGCGGAACAGGTGCCGGAGGGTGGGGGATTCGGCGATCGTGGTCCGCAGGTCGCCAAACAGCAGCTCCGCTTGTGCGTAGCTGGCGGCGGCCACCGGGATGACGGCCGAGCGCTGCGTCGCCAGCAGGTACGCGGCGACCCAGGAGGCTATCGGGGTCTTCCCGTTGCCCTTCGGCACCTCCAACAGAGCGCGCCGGTAGCGCCGGGTGCCGTCCAGTTTCAGCTCGAACAGCCAGTGCAGGAAGATCTTCTGGAACAGCTCCAGCCGGACGGGCTGGCCGAACTTGTCGCCTTCGCCGTACCGGCAGTGCCGTTCGATCCAGCGGGCGACCTTGGCGCCGTCGCTGCGGGCGGCGGTCAGGGGCGGCGCGGACAGCGGGCGCGGCACCCCGGCCGGCCACGGGACTTCCTCAGGGCCCGCCGGCGAGGAAGGCGAGCGGGTCATCGTCGCCCCCCGCCTCCGCATCATCTGCGGTGATGTCGGAGAGCGACGTCTGCACCTCGGCCAACTTGAGCCCGAGGCGCAACCTGTTCAACGGGCCGATGCCGAGCTGCTGCTCGTCGGCCCGGATGCTGGCCTCGATCTGGTAGGCGAGGGCGTACAGGCCGTTGGGCTTGGGCTGGCCGGTGGAGCCAGTGACGACCGGCTCGGCGTCGGCCAGAGCCAGCGTCTGGTGGTAGCGGTCGAGGTTGCGCACCCACCTGTCGACGAGCGACGCGTCGCTCGGGCGGAGCGCGCCGGCGACCACGTCTCCCCAGTACGCCGACCACCCCTCGGCCGCGGGTCGACACAGTCCGTCGGGCGGCTGCGGCGGCTCACCGGGCGGCGCGGTGACGGCGCCGAGGTCCCGGGCGTTGCGGCGCTGGCGCTCCTCGGGCGGCTTGGGGAGGGGGCCCGGCATCCGATCACCGCCCCCGGTCACACTCCGTGCCTGCCGGGCGAGGGCCGGGCGGCGCCGCCGGCGGCCAAAAAACCGGGCAGAACCCGTACAGAAGACTTTGGGGCGGGGGGCCGGGTCCGGGGATGATCATCCCCGCGACATCTACCCACCCCCCGGTATTCGGCTGCGGGGCGGGGCCGCCGCTACGGTGCGTCACCCCGTTTGCGCTGCGTGCGGGTCACCGGTTGTGCTTGCGGCTGTTGCAGGCGCGGCACAGCACAGTGAGGTTCTCGCGCTCGTCGTCGCCGCCGCGGGACTTGGGCAGGATGTGGTCGACGGTGAGATCGGTCGAAGGGTGCGCCGGCGCGCTGTAGCCCGGACAGACCGCGCCGTGGGTTCGCCGGTGGTCGGCCAGCACGGCGGCGGCGTTGCGTTGGTAGGCGGCGCCGTAGCCGCGCTGGGTGGCGCTTCCCCGCCGTCGGTCCTGCTCGGTCTGCCATTCGGCCTGGTGCTGATCGCACCGGGAGGGGTTGCGGGTGAGTCGGCCGCACACGAGACAGGGACGACGGCGCATGGCCACCTCCTCTTGAGCCTTGCGACTATGCCCCCGCAGGCCGGGGCAGGAATCTTGCCCCAGGGGGCGGTGGACCACGGAACCTCACCCCCGGACTCGGTCAGCCCGGGCGTTGCCGGTCCGCGTGGCCTTGGTTCGCCGCCGCCGATCGTCGGCGCAACTCGCTTCTTGATCGATACCGCCGGTAACACGCCACCGACCTGCGGCGATCGAGAAATTCTTGCTGCACCCCGGCCGCGCCCATAGCGTTCTCGGCGGCGCGACGAGCGCCAGTCTGGGCCGCCCTGGGGATGCGAGAAGCCCCGCCGAGGGGCGGGGCTGACGTCGTTGAACTTTCGGGCACGCCGGAAGCGCTTCGAACTTTAGATCACGGATTAGTAACGGCGCAAGAGGGTTCGGGCTTCGGGGGCTTGATGCATGACACCTTCCGTTGCTCGACCCTTTGGGCTAGAGTTTTAGGCTCCGGATCAGACCTAAACAAGAATGGGAGGGGGCGCAGATGGTGGACTGGGGCATCGAGCTCGGCGAACGGCTCAAGCGGGTCGCGATCCATGAGACCTACGGGGGACGGCGTCAAGGGGGCATCGGTCCATCCCGCGTGTCCGAGAACGTCCTGCTCTTCACCGACCCGGCCACCGGCCACAAGCACGGTTACTTCGACGGCTGGGCAACCGACGGCTGCTACCACTACGCCGGCGAAGGCCAAGTCGGCGACCAGAGGATGACGCAGGGGAACCTGTCCGTCCTCAAGCACAAGGAAGAGGGCCGGGCGCTGCGCCTCTTCCGCGCCGGGGTGGCGCCGGGCATGGTCGAGTACCTCGGTGAGTTCGAGCTCGACGCGGATGAGCCTTGGTACCAGACGGATGCACCTGAGACGAACGGCGGCCCGATTCGCCGAGTGATCATGTTCAAGCTTCGGCCAGTCACGGTGGGGGCGTCGACGGGGCCGAAGTTGCCGCACACCCCGACGGCTCACCGCTCGGTCGAACTCGTTGACGTCGAGCAGCAACGGACCGAACAGTACTTCGTCGATCCCTCGCACGAGCCGTACGAGGCCGAACGTCGTGAGGCGAGCCTCGTAGCCGAGTACGCCGGCTACCTCCGGTTGGAGGGCCACGAGGTGCGCCGCCAGATGATCAAGCCAGCGGGCGAGCTCAAGCCCCTTCTGACCGACCTGTACGACGTCACGACGGGCAAGCTGATCGAGGCCAAGGGCACCGTGACGCGGGAGGCTGTCCGCATGGCCCTCGGGCAGTTGCTGGACTACTCGCGCCACATCGAGCCGACCCCCTCGCTCGCCATCCTGGTGCCGTCCGAGCCCCGTCCCGATCTGCTCGACCTTTGCGACTACGCAGACGTCGAGGTCATATGGCCGGTCGACGGAGCGTGGCACAGCACCGGTGATCGCCAGCCGCGGACGAGCACCCGCTCTGCTCCGTAGCCCCAGAACTGCAGGACCCTGGTGTCCTGCTGCACAAAAGCGTGAGCCACCCGCGGCGCCTAGGAAACGTGCGGGTGGCTCGTGCTCCAGTTCCAATCCGAGAAGAGGAGCAGGTCAAGTATGGCCGAAAGCAGGACGGATCAGTCCGTACTCATCATGCGCGTAACCATGTACTGGGGCGCACTCGCCGCGGGTGTGCTGCTCATCCTGGTCGGGAAGGTCTCGCCGGTCGAGGCCGCGGGCTACATCGCGCCGTTCCTGGTGCTCGTCGAAAAGGTCAGCCGGCGGGCGTAACCCCCTGAGGATCTACCGGCCGGATCGTGAGTTGGCGATCCGGCCGGTTCCTCTTCCGCTGCGCACGAACCCCGGTGATCCGCTACGCGGCTCGGTCGGCGGCGCCGGCCTGTTCGAAGGCGGCGGCGAGCGGCCCAAGGTCGGTCACGCCCCACACCCGGTGCTGTTGGTCGTCGAGCGGCACGGGGGCCGGGCAGGTCGGTCCGGTCGAGCAGGTGACCCGGGGCGCTTGGCCGTCGGCGGTGTGCAGCACCATGTCGCCGCCGCACCACGGGCACGGCCGGCCGGCCGGGGTCGAGCGGGCGTCGAGCTGTAGCGCGCGCAGCACCAGCCACTCGCACTGGCCGGCGACCCGGATCGCCTCGTGTGCGAGGTGCTCGGGCAGGAGGCCGAACAGGGCCGGGCGCAGGACCTTGTCGCCGTGGTGCTCCGGGGCGGTGTCCTCGGACAACAGGCGGCCCTCGACCCAGACGGCGGCCCAGTGCACGCCGTGGGCGCGGCTACCGGGATCGGTGGCGCTCGGGAAGCGCCACCGGCGCGGGTCGGCGGCATCGACCGGGTCGTCGTCCCACACCGGTATCCGGCCGGGGGAGTTGACCAGGCGGCGGGCGATCGGGCGCTGCACGGCGGCGGCCAACGTGTCCGCCGTATCGAACAGCAGCCGCTCGGCCCGGGTCGCGGCGTCGAGGGCATCCAGGTTCAGCGGCGCGGGGTGGCGGCGCAGGACGAGCGGGGTGCGGTCGACGACCGACGCCCCGGCATCGTCGTCGCCGGCCTGCTGCTGTGCGAGGTGTGTGGACAGCTGCGCCGGCGGCCACACCGCGGCGGGCGGAGTCTCGATCGCGGCCAGCAGCGCCCCCCATTCCTCGCGGACGGTGCGCAGTTGGGCGACGGCTCGGTGAAGGCGGGCAGGCGGGTACACGCGATTCTCTCCATGCTTGTCCGGTTGGGCAGTTGGCGGGCCCGGGCGCCCCTCTGCGGGTTACGGGGGCGCCCGGGCCGGTCAGGAAGCCGCCCGACCGGGCGGGACGGCGGCCGGGCGGCGGCCGGTGGTGAGGCGGGGCAGCAGTTGGGCGGTGAGCAGCTGCTCGTACGCGTCCTGGACCGGTTCGACCTCGGCAAGCACCGCCCGCAGGCCGCGCAGCTCGGCCTCGGCCGCCGCGGTGCGCCGGGCCCGGCCGAGCGCCCGGCCGAGCGCCCGGCGAAGCATCGCGATGCGGACGCGGGCCGCGACGGCGTGGCGGGACCACTGCGCGCACCAGTCGCGGTAGGTGGCCATGTCGCGGACGCCAGCGCGCAGCAACTCGGCCTCGGCCGGGAGCAGCGCGCCGCGCTCGGCCCGGTCGACCAGGTGCAACAGCGCCTCGACGTCCCGCTCGGTGGTGGTGGTCATGCGGCGTGCTCCCTTCGGGAAGTGCGGGCGGCGGCGTCCTCGATGCGGCTGGGGTGCGGGGTGCGGCGCCGTGTCCAGCTGCCCGGCCGGTCGCCGGCGGCGTTGGTGCGGCGCCGGCACTGCTCCCCGACAGGGGCCCGGCACCACCCGCACGACACGGCGAAGGCATCCGGTCGGCCGGCCGCCGCCGCGGCTTCGCGGGCAGCGCGGGCGGGTCGGAACGGGGCGAGCGCGGCGGCGGGCCCCGCGGGCAGCGTGCGGCCGGCCGGGATGCGGCCGGCGACGGCCGGGTGCGGGCCGCCGGTCAGCTGCCGGGCGCTGCTCGGCGCCGCCTGCCCGGTGGCGACCGCGTGCCGCTGCGCCCGCATCGCGTCCTGGTAGCCGGCGACGTCGTCGGGGTCGACGTCGGGTCGCGGGTCGGTGTGCAGGGCGAGCAGCGTGCGGCGGTGGGCGGCCCACGGTCGGGTGATGTCCACCGGCAGCACCGGGTACGGGCTGCTCGCCACGTGCCGATGCAACACCGCGCCGGCGTCCCAGCCGCCCGGCGCGGTCGCGGGCACCTCGGCGAGCATCTCGCACCAGTTGGTGAGTTGGGCGGCGGTCTCGGCGGCGTCGAGGTAGGCGGTACGCGGGTCGATCCGGCCGGCGTAGGCGAGCAGCGCGGCCACCTGTTCGCGGGTCACGCGGTGCCCTCCGTCCGGTTGCCGGTGTTCATCTGGTCGAGGGCGGCCTGCAGCGCGGCGGCGTGCTGGTCGGCACGGGACAGCCGGTTGGACGGGACGGCCTGTAGGTGGCGGCCGGGCGGCGGCGTCTCGGGCCGTTCCCGGGTGATCCACTGCTGCCAGTCGAGGCGCCACTGCTCGACGGTGCGCCGCGGCCCGGTAGCCCGGTGGGTGCGCCACTTCACCGTGGCGCGATCGACCCCGTCGAGTCCCAGTCGCTGCATGTGGCCGGCGGCCATGGCCCAGGCGAGCAGCGCGTCGTCGGGCTCCCAGTCGGGTGGCAGGGCGCAGAGAGCAGCAGGTGCCGGCCCCCTACGGTCTGCACTCTCTCTACTACCCCCACCACTTACGGCCCGGGTCGGGCCGGGCCGGGACAGGCGGGACGCTCCCGCACGGTCCGGGTGGGACGCCCCGCCGTGACCTGCACAATCTTCGGAATCCGGGAGCGAATCCGTGCCCGTTTCGTCGGCGTCCGGGTTCGGATCGGCACCGGTTCGTGGCGCGTTCGCTGGTGAATCGGCGCCTTTTCGCTGGCGGGTGCGCCCGCGCTGCTTGCGCTCGGCTTCCCGCCGGCGGGTGTCCTCGACGGCCAAGCGGGTCGGGTTGTAGGCGAGGAAGTCGTGCATCAGGTAGCCGTCGTCGACGGGCCGGCATCGCGGGCAGGTGTGGCCGGCCTCGTGCCACAGCCCCGTCTTGACGAGCCGGGCGATCTGGGGGCCGGTGCCGAACATGGCGGCGACCACGGCCGGGACGCGTCCCTCGGTTAGGTGCTGCGCGGCGTAGGCGCCGGCGCGTAGCCACAGCCCCACCGCCGCATTTCCGGCCTTGATCAGCTTAGGGTGCGAGTAGGTAGAGTCGTCAACTTTGAACCACGGCACGGGACTTGGACCCCTCATCTGGGATTGGGCGGGCGGTCGGCGCGGGCTCGGCCAGCGACGTGATGACGTCGAGGCCATCCAACTGGCCCGGAACAATGGGCAGTTCTGCGTCCGCTGCGGCCGGGCGGCGCCGTCGACGGCGGGTCGGCGAGACGGGCGCTCGGACCGTCTCCAGGTAGGGAACGGCGCCACCGTCGACCGCAAGCTGTAGGGCCGGCGGGCGGTCGCTGCTCATGCCGCGATCGGCACGGGCCCGGCGTCGGAGCGGGCGCGGCCAACGGCGGCGATCCGGTCGAGGTACCAGCGCGGCTGACCGGCCGCACGGGCGGCGAGCCAGATCCGGCGAACGTCCTCAACTCCCGCAGCGACGGCAGCCTCGGCGAGGAACAGCCGCCCCGACCCGGAGGCCGGTGCACGGCCGGTCGCCGGGTTCATCGGTCACCCTCGATGGCGACCAGGCGGCGGCCGGCGACGGTCTGCGCGGCGAGGCTGCGCAGCCGGTCGCCTAGCTCGACGGCCGTGCGGTAGGACAGGTCGACGGCGAGCAGACCGTCGAGCGGCGGCAGCTGGTCGAGCAACGCGGCCTGGCGCCGCTGCACGAGGGCCGACCACGGACGGCGCCGCCGCATGCGCGACAGCGTGAGCCGCAGGCCGCGGCGCGCATCCTCGCGGGCTGCGTCCCGCGCCGCGGCCGCCGAGTCGACGTCGTACTCGACTGCGGCGGGGTTGGTTCGCCGCGCCTGGTGACGGCCGGTTGCGGCGGCGAGCGCCCGCAGCAGCTCGCCGACGTGCTGCTCGTCGTCGACGTAGGCGACGGCGACGAGGTCGAGCAGCCGTTCAGCGGCATCGGTGACGTCGAGGCGGACGGTGTAGCCGTCGGGGTGCAAGAACGCACGGATCATCGGACCCTCACATACAGGCGCTGGCGGCCGTCAGTGTCCGGGTACGACTTGGAGACTCGGACGATCATGAGGTTCGCGTTCGCCCGTAGGGCGGAGAGCACGGCATCGATGAGCGCGGGGTCGGCGGTGATTCGGAGGTGTCCGGTGCGCGGGTTGCTCATCGGGCGCCCCGCGGTACAAGGTCGGCCGAGCCGCGCCGGGGGCGGATCGCGGGTATCACCGCGTGCATGGCCCGGATCGCTTCGAGGTGCTCGGGGCCGAAGCGGACGTACTTCCCGTACTTCTCGTGCGGAATCCGCCTGATGTTCCGACGCAGCCACGTCTCGGGAAGGTCCAGGAAGTCCGCGGCGCCGGCGTAGTCGAGCAGGGTAGCCATTTGCGCTCCTTTGTGCCCGTTGGTGTTGCTTCCGTTCTGCTCCGTGACGCTACAGCTTCGCGTTCGCGAACGCGAATGTTTTCGGGGCGAGTGTCGCCGGCATAGTCCAATGGCGCCACGCCGGTTCCGTGTTGGCGTGTTCGCCGCATGTTGGCTTGGACCGATGTGGGATTACCCGTTGTTGACTGTTAGCCTCATTCGCGAACGCGGCGGGAGTTGTCTAGACCCTGCTGTCAGTACTTCGGCGCGATGCGGGGCGTCGGAGGAAGCGTGCGAAGGGAACCGGGGATGTCCAACGGCACAGCGGGCAGCGATGCCCTCACGCAGATGGTGCGCGCCGCGCTCGACCGGCCCGACATGTCCTATCAGGCGCTCTCGACCGCTGCGGTCGACCCGGAGAGCGGCGAGCGCGTCAGTACTACCTGGCTGCACAAGCTGGTTCAGGGCAACGTGGTCCGCGCGCCGGAGGTCCGGGTCCTGCGGGCCCTTGCGGCGGCACTGCGCGTGCCGCTGCTCGAAGTGCAGCGGGCCGCGGCCGAGCAGTGGCTGCAGTACACCAGCACCGAACTCTCCGGGCTGCCGGAAGACGTGCGGGCCATTCTCGGCCATCTGTCGGGGATGAAGCCGGGGGACCTGTCCAAGGCTCGCGCCGTCATCGAGGCACTCAGTACAAAATCGAACGAATCTTCGCCCGAAGCGTCCTGATTCCTCCGCATACACGCCCCTTCACGCAATTGGATCGTCCTAGCACTGACCGTTACGCGGGCGTATGGTCGGACAGGTTTTGCGCAGGTGGGCGCAGCCGCGGGGGCCGACCGCGTGCTGCCCGGAGGAGGGGGGATGCGTGGACACCGTCACGCACGCGCTGGCGGAACTCGACGACGGCGTTCCGGTCATGCTGGTGGTGCTTTCCGGTCGGCTCGTGCTGGTGGGTGACCCGCGGGTCGTGCCGGCCGAGCACCTGCTGCGGCATGCTGCGGACGTCCGGGCGTGGATGGCCGGCGGCGGGGGCGACGCCGGCCGGGCGGCTGATGTTCTGGCCGGTCAGATCGAGTGCCTGATCAAGGGCGAGCCCCTCGTCCTGCCTGCGTCCTAAGACGACGCGAGAGTGCCCCCGGACCGATCACGGTCCGGGGGCACTGTGCTGCCGGGGGTCAGGCCGCCGCGGCGACGTCCCCACGGACGAGCAGGACATCGGCCGGAGGAGCGGCCAATGTCAGGGTGAACGCGTGGTCGACGGCGGCGATCACCTCGTCATCGAGGATGTCGAGCAGATGCCCGTACCGGTCCACGGTGGTCTGGATCGACTCGTGTCCCAGCCTGGCCTGAATCGCCGGGAGGGGAATCTTCGCGGCGATCATCCACGAGGCGTGGGTGTGGCGCAGGTCGTGGACACGCGGAGTCTTGGTCAGCCCCTCCGCCTGCGCCTTCTCGATCGCGGGCAGCCACCGCTGCCGGCGGAACGTCGCGGGCAGCCACGCGCCGCCCTCCGGCGCAAGGAACAGCAGCTCGTCCGCCGCCTTGCCCCGGGCCGCACGCTGGACGATCGCACTCAGGCGGGGCGTCAGCACGATGGTGCGCCGAGACTTCTTCGTCTTCGGCGGCCCCGTGTACCGCTTGCCGTTCTCGTCGAGCTTCCACGTCCGCTGGATCCGCAGCGCGGGCCGGCCGCCCCGGCGCACGATGTCCCGCTTCTGCAGGGCGGACAACTCGCCCCACCGTATGCCGGTCCCGACCGCGAGTTCGACGATGTCGGCGGCGTCGGCCTTCAAGTGCTTGTGGAGCAGGGCGTACTCCCAGTGCTCCAGGAAGCACATCTCATCACTGTCGGTGTCGTCCGGGCGCGGCAGCCGGGTGCCCGCGCACGGGTTGGTGGCACGCAGGCCGGCCACCACGGCGGCTTTCAGGATGCCCGACAGCAACCCGTGGTTGTCCCGGACTGTCTTCGCCCGGTACTTGCGACGCTTCCGCGCCTTTTCGGGCGGGTACGGTCCCCACCGCCCCTCTTCGAGGTCGTTGACCCACAGCTTGATCGCGTCGCCGGGAATGGACAGCTCGCCGTCGGCGACCGAGAAGTCGCGGAACCACGGGACCATGTTGCACACGACCATTTGCCGGTACTTCGCCTTGCTGCCGCCCTGCACGCCGGTCAGCAGGTCGACGTACTTGAGCGCGTACGCCTCGAACATCGTCTCGGGGTCGACCTCTGCCTCGGGCTCGGCCGGCTGCTCCTCGACGAACCCCTTGCCCTTGACCCAGCCGGGCGGCCACTGCTGGCCGTGGCCGTTCACCAGGTCGCGGAAGCGCTCGGCCGACTTCTCGTCGTCGAACTTCTCGTCGTCTTGCCTGCCGTTGCGGCTGCCGCCGTCACGCCACGTGACCGTGTAGGTGATGCCGCCGTCTTTGCGTTCGCGAACGCGAATGGATGCCATGTGCTGAACGTACACCGGTCCGTGCTGACACGGTGCTGTAATCCGACCTGGGAAAACACAAGGGGCTGACCTGCTTTCGCAGGTCAGCCCCTATGTGGTGCTGGCGGAGGATACGAGATTCGAACTCGTGAGGGATTGCTCCCAACACGCTTTCCAAGCGTGCGCCCTAGGCCTCTAGGCGAATCCTCCGTGGGAGAGCTTAGTACATGTTTCGGGGTGCTCGCGACCAGCTGTCCCGCAGGCTGAGGGGTGGGGGTGGCCTGTGGATCGTCGGGGCCGGGATCCGGTACTGTGGGGGTCAGCCCCTCGTGTGGCGTCATCTCTCTGAACCCCCCCAGGGCCGGAAGGCAGCAAGGGTAGGAGGGCTCTGGCGGGTGCACGAGGGGTCTTTGCGTTCCCGGGGGCGTGTGGGCCGTGGGGAGAGCGGGGCCGGGGTGAAGGGGCGACGCGTTTGTCCGTCCGTCCCGATATCGTCGGGGGTGTGTCCCTAGCCCTGTACCGCCGCTACCGCCCCGAGACCTTCGCGGAGGTCATCGGGCAGGAGCACGTGACCGCTCCGCTCCAGCAGGCCCTGCGCAACAACAGGGTCAACCACGCGTACCTGTTCAGCGGGCCGCGCGGCTGTGGCAAGACGACGAGCGCGCGCATCCTGGCCCGTTGCCTGAACTGCGAACAGGGGCCGACGCCGACGCCCTGCGGGGAGTGCCAGTCCTGTCGGGACCTCGCGACCGGTGGGCCCGGCTCGATCGACGTGATCGAGATCGACGCCGCCTCGCACGGTGGTGTGGACGACGCGCGCGAGCTGCGTGAGCGGGCCTTCTTCGCGCCGGTGCACAGCCGGTACAAGATCTTCATCCTGGACGAGGCGCACATGGTGACCTCGGCCGGGTTCAACGCGCTGCTCAAGGTGGTCGAGGAGCCGCCGGAGCACCTCAAGTTCATCTTCGCGACCACCGAGCCGGAGAAGGTGATCGGGACGATCCGGTCCCGCACCCACCACTACCCGTTCCGGCTGGTCCCGCCCGGCACCCTGCGCGACTACCTGGCGGAGGTCTGCGGCCGCGAGGGCATCCAGGTCGAGGACTCGGTGTTCCCGCTGGTCGTACGGGCCGGCGCGGGCTCGGTGCGGGACTCGATGTCGGTGATGGACCAGCTGCTGGCCGGTGCCGCGGAGGGCGGCGTGACGTACCAGATGGCGACGTCGCTGCTCGGGTACACCGACTCGGCGCTGCTGGACGAGGTGGTGGACGCCTTCGCCGCGCAGGACGGCGCGACGGTGTTCCAGGTGATCGACCGGGTGGTCGAGGGCGGGCACGACCCGCGCCGCTTCGTCACCGACCTGCTGGAGCGGCTGCGCGACCTGGTGATCCTCGCCACCGTGCCGGAGGCCGGGGAGAAGGGGCTGATCGACGCCCCGGCGGACCGGGTCGCGGTGATGCAGGCGCAGGCGGACGCCTTCGGCGCGGCCGAGCTGAGCCGGGCCGCGGACATCGTCAACACCGGGCTGACCGAGATGCGCGGCAACGCGGCGCCCCGGCTCCAGCTGGAGCTGATCTGCGCCCGGGTGATGCTGCCGGGCGCGTACAGCGACGAGCTGTCGTTGCAGGCGCGGCTGGACAAGTTGGAGCGCCGGGCCGCGGCGGGCGGCTTCGCCGCACCGGCCGGGATGGCGCCGATGGCACCGATGGCACCGGTGGCCGGGGTGGCCCCGATGGCGGCCCCCGTGGCCGTTGCGACGGCGGCGCCGGCGGTCCCCCAGGCTGCCCCGCCGGTGGAGGTGCCCGCTCCGGTGCCCGCGCCGGTCGTGGCGGCCCCCGCCCCCGCGCAGGCCCCGGCACCCCCGGCCCCGGCCGGGCCCGCTCCGGGCGCCTGGCCGATCGCGCGCAGCTTCCCGCCCGCCGGTGGCGCACCGGCCCCCGCTGCTGCTGCCGCCCCCGTGCCGCAGCCGCAGGCCGCCCCGCAGCCCGCGCCGACCCCGTCCCCGGTCCAGCCGACCCCGGCCCCCGCCCCCGGCGGTCAGCCGTCCGCGGCCGCGCAGCAGGGCGCCGGGCAGGTCCGGCAGCTGTGGCCGCAGATCCTGGAGGCGGTGAAGAACCGCCGCCGCTTCACCTGGATCCTGCTCAGCCAGAACGGCCAGGTGGCCGGGTTCGACGGCAGCGTGCTCCAGGTCTCGTTCATCAACGCCGGCGCCCGGGACAGCTTCGTCGGCAGCAACAGCGACGACGTGCTGCGCCAGGCGCTGTCGGACGCGCTGGGCGTGGACTGGCGGATCGAGTGCATCGTCGACCCGTCGGGCGGCGTGGGTGCGCCGGCGGCGGCCCCGGCCCCGGCCGGCGGCGGCTGGGGGGCCCCGGCCCGTCCGGCGGC
>NZ_JBHJWG010000001.1:401651-438250 GCF_042266305.1 Kitasatospora sp. NPDC056076 | reverse complement strand
GGGCGCGGCCGCTGCCCGTGGCGCACACCCCGACCGCCCCGCCGCTGCCCCCGCACCCGCGGGCGGGCTGCCCCCCGTACCGCGCCGTGGCCCCACCCCCCCCGCATTCGCGGGGGGTCGCACGGGCCTCGTGCTGTCCGGGGTCAGTTCCCGGCGCCCTGGGCGCGCTGGCGGCGGCGGGCGACGACCAGGGTTCCGATGCCGAGGGCGATCGCGGTCGCGCCGGTGATCGCCATCGGGGCGGAGGAGGACCCGCCGCCGGTCGAGGCCAGCCGGGTGGCCTCCACGGCCGCCGGGGCCGGGGCGGCGGCCGCCGCCACCTGCACGGGCTCGGCCGCGGGGCTCGGGGCGCCGGTGGTGACCTGCGCGGCCGGGACGGCGGCGGCAACGGTGGCCGGGGCCGCCGGAGCGGAGGTGACCGGGGTGGTGGGAGCCGGGGTGCCGGTGGCGGCCGCGGCGGGCAGAATCGCGAAGTCCACCGCAGGGCTGGAGGTCCCCCGCTCGGTCCCGCCCGGACCGGCCAGGCTGTAGCCGTTGGCGAACACCGACTCGGCGCCCACCGGCGCGCCCTTGCTCCAGGCCAGCCGGAGGTTGACCGTACGGGTCTCGCCGTCGGGCAGCGGGATGACGTCCGCGTCCTTGTTGCCGGTGCGCAGTTCCACGCCCAGCTGAGGGCTGGGGATGTCTCCCAGCGGCGCCGGGGTGGCCGCCAGCCACTGGCCCTGCTGGGTCTGGAACTCCAGCTTGACGACATCAGCGGGGAGCGGGTGCTCGCCTTGGAACACGATCGCCGGGACGATGCGGAGGTCCTTGCCGGTGTGGTTGCTGTAGACCGCCTTGAACGCCTTGGCCTCGCCTCCGGCGGTGAAGGAGGCGGGTACGTCCTCGACCTTCACGTCCGGGAGCCCGACCGGGGGCGGGGTGGTCGGGCCACCCACCGGAACGACGGTGAAGCTCGGGGTGCTGCCCCAGGCCGGGGCGCCGCGCTGCTCGGGCGGCAGAGTCGGGTCCGAGACCACCGCGCTCAGACCGCTCCCGGCCTCGCCGCCCGAGATATCCGCGGAGAAGGTCAGCCGCAACTGGTAGGTGACCGATCCACCCGCCGGCAGATGCAGTTCGGTGGCAAAGGGGTCGAGCTCCCACCAGGCTCCGGTGTTCCAGCCCGGACGAAGCTTGGCGTCCTGCCACTGGGTGCTGCCGGGCTTCTGGACCTGCAGCTTGAGCTGCTCCTCCTTGAGGTTGGAACTGTTGACGACGAAGTCGGTCGTCACGTCCACCTGGTGGTCGGCGGTGTTCTTGAGGGTCGAGGTGAGTTCGACCGAGGTGCCGGCCGTGACCGTCTTCGGCATACCGCTCGTAGTGATCGTGACGAGCGAGCCCTGGCCCTGCGGCGCAGGAGCCGTCGGACCGGCCGTCGGGGCCGCCAGTGCCGCCGGGGCCGAGGTCAGGGCGGCGCCGGAGGCCAGCGCGGCAGCGGCGGCCACGGCGAGGATTCTGCGGGACTGATTGCGCAAGGGGACCTCACGGGAGAATTCGGGCGCAGCCCGAGAGAAGTGCGAAATCGCAGGCGTGAGGGGCCTCTTGAGGCCGTGACGGCGCCGCCGGATTTCCCCCCACCATCAGCGACCGCGGAATCATATCCCTCCGCCCCGACACCTTCGCGAACGGGTTTTTCCGTACCCGCACCTCCGGGTCATCCCTGAGGCGGACCCCGATCCGGGTCTCCGTCTTCCCGGTGACCTACCGGGGTCGAGGATCGCCTGGTGGGTGGAGGTTTCCGGGCCGGCGGCGGCGGAGTATGGAGGTACGCCCGCCGGACCACCCGGCACCGGCAGCCAGCCAGCCAAGGAGTTCCCATGAGCGCCCGCCTCGCCCGCCCCCGCCACAACCGCGTCATCGCCGGCGTCTGCGCCGGGATCGCCGAGCGCTTCGGCCTCACCCCGTGGACCGTCCGACTGATCTTCCTGCTGTCGTGCCTGCTGCCCGGCCCGCAGTTCCTGATCTACCTCGCGCTGTGGGTGCTGCTCCCCCAGGAGCCGTGAGGCCGTACCGGCGGGCACGACGACGGGCCGCCCGCCTCCGGAGGAGTTCCGGGGGCGGGCGGCCCGTCGTCGTGCGGGTGGCCGGATCAGCCGCCCAGGCCGCCCAGCGCGCCGGCAACCCCGCCGATCGGGGTCTTGTCCAGGCCGGGGACGTTCGGCAGGCCGCCGACGCGCTGCTGGGTGAGGCCGGCGACCGGGGCGGCGGGCGCGGCCTCGGCGGCCGGAGCGGCGGCGGGCTGGCCGGCGCTCGGGGTCAGGGTGCCGAGGGTGCCGGCGACCTTGTCGCCGCCGGGCAGCTTGGCCGCGGTGTCGGTGACCGCACCGGTCACCGCGGGGTTCGTCACCGCGCCGGTGGGCAGCCCGAGGCCGCCGGCCGCCTGGCCGGCCGCCGCGGAGGCGGTGCCGGCGCCGACCGCCGCGATGGCGATGCCGAGCGCCGCGGTACCGGCGGCCTTGAGAGCCTGCTTCATGGTTCGTCCCCTTGGGTCCTCGTCGGTGGCCGACATCGCACGGGGCGACGGACGGGCGAGTGCCGCCACGGCCTGTCAGCATTGACTGGCACACCGTAGTGACAGGGTCGCGCGAGAACCAAAGGGCGTTCACTCACCCGAGTGAGTAGTCGGATGAACGCCAACTTCCGTACCCGGAAGCCGCGTTCATCCGACCGCAAGGACGGGCCGTCGGCTCAGCTGCCGGCGGTGCCCGCGCTGAACAGCCACTCCGCCTTGAGCTCGGCGTAGCCCGGCTTGATCACGTCGTTGATCATCGCCAGCCGCTCGTCGAAGGGCAGGAACGCGGACTTCATCGCGTTCACCGTGAACCACTCCATGTCGCCCAGGGTGTAGCCGAAGGCGTCCACCAGGTGGCCGAACTCCTGACTCATGCTGGTGCCGCTCATCAGCCGGTTGTCGGTGTTCACGGTGACCCGGAACTTGAGCCGGCTGAGCAGCCCGATCGGGTGCTCGGCGTACGAAGCGGCGGCCGCCGTCTGGAGGTTGGAGGTCGGGCACATCTCCAGCGGGACGCGCTTGTCGCGCACGTACGCGGCCAGCCGGCCCAGCTCGACGCTGCCGTCCTCGTTCAGGGTGATGTCGTCGACGATCCGCACGCCGTGGCCGAGCCGGTCGGCGCCGCAGCACTGCAGGGCCTCCCAGATCGACGGCAGGCCGAAGGCCTCGCCCGCGTGGATGGTGAAGTGGTTGTTCTCGCCCTTGAGGTAGTCGAAGGCGGCCTGGTGGCGGGTGGGGGGGTAGCCCGCCTCCGCGCCCGCGATGTCGAAGCCGACGACGCCCGAGTCCCGGTGGCGGTTGGCCAGTTCGGCGATCTCCTGCGAGCGGGCGGCGTGCCGCATCGCGGTGATCAGGGTGCCGATGCGGATCCGGTGGCCGGCCGCGCGGGCGTTGGCCTCGCCCAGGCGGAAGCCCTCCTGGACGGCCTCGACGACCTCGTCCAGGCTCAGGCCGCCCTCCAGGTGCTGCTCGGGGGCGTAGCGGACCTCGGCGTAGACGACGCCGTCGGCGGCCAGGTCCTCGGCGCAGTCGGCGGCGACCTTGACCAGGGCCTCGCGGGTCTGCATGACGGCGCAGGTGTGCGCGAAGGTCTCCAGGTAGCGGACCAGCGAGCCGGAGTCGGCGGCCTCGCGGAACCACTCGCCGAGTTCCTTGGCGTCGGTGGTGGGGAGCCCCTCGTAGCCGGTCGCGGCGGCGAGCTCGACGACGGTCTCCGGGCGCAGCCCGCCGTCGAGGTGGTCGTGCAGCAGGACCTTCGGCGCGCGGCGGATCTGGTCGGGGGTGGGAATGCGCGGGCCGGTGCCCGCGGTGGTGACGGGGATCTGCTTCTCCATTGCGGAAATATAGCCCCTACGCGCGTAGACCTACCACCGGGAACACCACCGGATGGTCCAAAGCAGGACCGGAATTCCACCGCCCGGTCCATAGGATCCGCCAAACAGGCCGCATCGCGCCGACCACCTCAGTCGTGGTGCAGCAGCCGCCCCCGCCGGGACAGCACGAAGTCCCGGAACACCGCCACCGGCGGCGTCAGCGGCCGCCCCGCCGCCCAGGCCAGGCCGATCGCCCGCCGGGTCCGCGGCGCGGTCACCTCCAGCTCCACCACCCCTGGCCGCGGCACCAGCGCCGGCGGCAGCAGCGCCACCCCCAGCCCGGCCGCCACCAGCCCCCGCAGGGTCTCGGCCTCCTCCCCCTCGAAGGCCAGCCGGGGCACGAAGCCGGCCTGCGCGCAGAAGCCGTCCGTGATCATGCGCAGCCCGTACCCCTGCTCCAGCCCGACGAACGGCTCCTCGGCCACCTCCGCCAGCCGGATCCGCCGCCGCCCAGCCAGCCGGTGGTCCGCCGGGACGGCCAGGTGCAGCCGCTGCTCGTCCAGCGGGCGGGCCGTGAAGGCCGGGTCGTCCGGCAGCGGCGCGACCAGGCACAGGTCCAACTCGCCCGCCCGCAACCGCTCCAGCATCGCCGCGCCGTAGTCCTGCACCAGCTGGAACCGCACCTGCGGGTGCGCCGCCCGGAAGCCCCGCAGCAGCGCCGGGACGGCGTCCGGGCCCATCGTGTGCAGGAAGCCGAAGGCCACCCGCCCCACCGCCGGGTCCGCCTCCGCCCGGGCCGCCTCCGCACCGCGCTCCAGCTCCGCCAGCGCCCGCTCCACCGAGGCCAGCAGCAGCCGGCCCGCCCTGGTCAGCCGGACCGTCCGGCCCTGCCGGGCCAGCAGGCCCACCCCCAGCTCCGCCTCCAGCCGGGACACCGCGCGCGACAGCGTCGGCTGCGGCACTCCGAGCAGCGCGGCCGCCTGGGTCACGTGCTCCAGCCGGGCCACCGCGGCGAACCGCGCCAACCTGGGCGCCAGCAGCACGGCCGGCTCCTCCGGCCCCAACTCGGCCGCCCGGTAGGGCTGCTCCGTGCCGTCCGACCCGTCCGCCACGGCCATCCCCGTCCCACCTCGACTCATACACCAGTGCATCGATCATCCCCTCTTCATGCATTGGACGCATCAGCCGCGCCAGGCCTAGCGTCGGAGCCATGCAGCCCTCCGATACCAGGGCATCCGCGGCCACCCCGGATGCCTTCACCGAGCACACCCTCGACCGGGACGACCGCCACCGCCCGGGCGGGCGCGGCTTCCGCCGCGCCAACCTCGCCCTGTTCGCCGCCGGTGTCGCGACCTTCGTCCTGCTCTACTCCACCCAGGGCCTGCTGCCGGTCCTCTCGGCCGACCTCGACCTCACCCCCGGCCAGGCCAGCTGGACGGCCTCCGCCGCCACCCTCGGCCTCGCCCTCGGGCTGCTCCCGGCCAGTGCGCTGGCCGACCGGTACGGCCGCACCGCGGTGATGACGGCCTCCGTCCTCGCGGCCTGCGCCCTCGCCGTCGCCCTGCCCCTCGCGCCCGACCTCACTACCCTGGTCGTGCTGCGCGTCCTCCAGGGCGCCGCCCTCGCCGGGCTCCCCGCCACCGCCATGGCCTACCTCGCCGAGGAGGTCCACCCCAGCGCGCTGGCCTCCGCGATGGGCCTGTACGTGGCCGGCAACAGCATCGGCGGCATGGGCGGCCGGCTGATCTCCGGCTGGACCGCCGCCGCCCTCGGCTGGCGCTGGGGCCTCGCTGCCTCCGCCGCCCTCGCCCTGCTCGCCGCGCTCGCCTTCCGGCTGCTGATCCCCGCCGCCCGGCACTTCACCCCGGCCCCGGTGGACCCGCGCGCCCTCGCCCGCACCGTCGGCCGGCACCTGCGCAACCCGCTGCTGGTACGGCTGTACGCGCTCGGCATGCTGTTCATGGCGGTGTTCGGCGCGGTCTACAACACCGTCGGCTACCGGCTGATCGCCGCGCCCTTCCACCTGCCCGAGTCGATCGCCGCCTCGATCTTCGTCGTCTACCTGGTCGGCACCGGCACCTCCGCCGCGGTCGGCCGCCTCTCCGCCCGGCTCGGCCGGCGCGGCACCCTCTACGTCGCCGTCGGCGTGACCGCCGCCGGGCTGCTGCTCTCGCTCGCCGACTCCCTGGTCTGCGCCCTGCTCGGCCTGGTGCTGATCACCGCCGGCTTCTTCGCCGGCCACACCACCGCCTCCGCCGCCGTCGGCCGCACCGCCACCGAGGGCCGCGCCCAGGCCTCCGCCCTCTACCTGATCGCCTACTACCTGGGCAACAGCCTCGGCGGCACCCTCGGCGCCGACGCCTACCACTCCACCGGCTGGCCCGGCGCCGCCGCCGTCGGCCTCACCGCCATGACCCTCGCCGCCGCCGTCACCCTCCACGCCACCCACCAGGCCCGTACCACGAGGCGAGCGGTCGCGGACGCTTGACAGCGGGCGCGGATACACTCCGGAGTATGAGCGTCGATCCTGCAGTGTTCGCCCGGTTGCTTGAGATCGCGGATCAGCTGCCGAAGGTGCCGGGGATAGGGAAGGTCGAGATCGCCGAGGGCGAGATCGTCATGATGATGTCACCGGTCATGCGACACGAACTCGCTGTACTGCACATCGCCAGGCAGCTCAATGCGCAGTTGTCGACGACCCACCCGGGCCATATCGCGTACCACGGTGCGGACCTAGTGGACGTCGGCCTCGGCCAACTGCGCAATCCGGACCTGATGGTCTTCCCCGAGGCGGTCTTGGCGAGCGAGCAGTCGGCGGTTCTCCCGCACCAGGTGCTGCTCGCCACGGAAATCGTCTCCAAGTCCAACCCTGAGAACGACTACCTCAACAAGGTCCGCGACTACTCAGCCATGGGCATTCCGTACTACCTGCTCGTGGATCCCCGCACCGGCACCGGCATCGTGCATTCCGAACCGGGCTACGAGTCCCGCGAGAAGTTCGTCTTCGGCGACAAGATCACCGTCGGCCCCTGGACCCTCGACACCAGCGGCCTGCTCACGTACGCCTGACACCCGCCCGGCGGGCCCGTAGGTTTCCTCTCGTCAGTTCGTACGAACAGCAGAGGAATTCACCATGGCCACCTTCGTCCTCGTCCCCGGCGTCCTGCACGGCGGCTGGTGGTACCGGCCGTTGACCGGGCGGCTGCGGGCGGCCGGGCACGAGGTGTACCCGGTGACGCTGAGCGGGGTGAGCGAGCGCGGGCACCTGAACAACGGGGCGATCAACCTGGACACCCACGTCCAGGACGTGCTGGGCCTGCTGGAGGCGGAGCAGGTCACCGACGCCGTGCTGGTCGGGCACAGCTACGGCGGGATGGTGATCTCGGCGGTCGCCGACCGGGCTCCGGAGCGGGTGGCCGCGCTGGTGCACGCCGACGCCTTCGTCCCGCGCGACGGCGAGTCGGCCCACGCGATCGTCGACGACCTCTGGAAGCAGCGGTACCTGGCCGGTGCCGCCGCCGGGAACGGGCACACCATGGTGGGGCTCCACCCGGCCCTCGACCCGCGCGCGACCGTCCACCCGATGGGGACCCTGCTCCAGCCGGTGCGCCTCACCGGGGCGGTGGACGGGATCGCCCGCCGCGTCTACATCCACGCCGAGCGCTTCGAGGGCACCCCGTTCCTGGAGACCTACGGCCGGCTCCGCGACGACCCGGCGTGGACGGTGCACGCCCTCCCGGTCGGCCACGACCTGGTCCGGGAGGCGCCGGAGGAGTTCCTCAAAATCATGCTCGCCGCGGCGGAGTAGCCGGGCCGCGGGGGGCGCGGCGCGATGCGGTCGCGCCACGCCCCCGTCCGACCACTACGCGATGCGGTCGAGGACGATCGGGTTCGGGGTGAACGCGGTGCCCGCCGGGGAGACCCCGATGCCGCCGGCCAGCGCCTCGATGGCGTAGTCGTAGCGCTCCGGGGTGTCGGTGTGCAGGGTCAGCAGGGGCTGGCCGGCCACCACGGTGTCACCGGGCTTGGCGTGCATCTCGACGCCGGCGCCGGCCTGCACCGGGTCCTCCTTGCGGGCGCGGCCGGCGCCCAGGCGCCAGGCGCAGACGCCGATCGCGTAGGCGTCCAGCTCGGTGAGCACGCCGGAGGCGGGCGCCGGGATGACGTGCTGCTCGCGGGCGACCGGGAGCGGGGCGTCGACGTCGCCGCCCTGGGCGGCGATCATGCGGCGCCAGTGGTCCATCGCGGAGCCGTCCCGCAGCGCGTCGGCCGGGTCCTTGCCGTGCACGCCGGCGGCGGCGAGCATCTCGCGGGCCAGGGCGAGGGTCAGCTCGACGACGTCGGCGGGACCGCCGCCGGCCAGCACCTCGATCGACTCGCGGACCTCCAGCGCGTTGCCCGCGGTGAGGCCGAGCGGGGTGGACATGTCGGTGAGCAGGGCGACGGTGTTGACCCCGGCGGTGGTGCCCAGGCCGACCATGGTGCGGGCGAGCTCGCGGGCGTCGTCCAGGTTCTTCATGAAGGCGCCGGAGCCGACCTTGACGTCCAGCACGAGCGCGCCGGTGCCCTCGGCGATCTTCTTCGACATGATCGAGGAGGCGATCAGCGGGATGGCCTCGACGGTGCCGGTGACGTCGCGCAGCGCGTACAGCTTCTTGTCGGCGGGCGCGAGGCCGTCGCCGGCCGCGCAGATGACCGCGCCGGCGTCGCGCAGCACGTCCATCATCTCGTCGTTGGAGAGCAGGGCGCGCCAGCCGGGGATGGACTCCAGCTTGTCCAGGGTGCCGCCGGTGTGGCCGAGGCCGCGGCCGGACAGCTGCGGGACGGCGGCACCGCAGGCGGCGACCAGCGGGGCGAGCGGGAGGGTGATCTTGTCGCCGACGCCGCCGGTGGAGTGCTTGTCGCTGGTGGGCAGCGGCAGCGAGGAGAAGTCCATCCGGACGCCGGAGCGGATCATGGCCTCGGTCCAGCGGCTGATCTCGTGCGGCTTCATGCCGTTCAGCAGGATCGCCATGGCCAGCGCGGACATCTGCTCGTCGGCGACCTCGCCACGGGTGTAGGCGTCGATGACCCAGTCGATCTGAGCGTCGCTCAGCTCTCCGCGGTCGCGCTTGGTCCTGATGACGGAGATGGCGTCCATGCGTGCTCCAAGAGGGGTTTCAGATGCGTCGTGCACATGCGTCGTGCACATGCGTCGAGAAGATGCGTGGAAAGCGAAGAGTGCCGCGAGATGACCGGGTTCCGGCCCACTCGCGACACTCTACGCGCGTAACAATTGCCGAGGCTAGAGCCGCTCCGGACCGAACGCGTCGGGCAGGACCTCGCTCATCGGCTTCACGCCGGAGGCCAGGTCGACCAGCAGTTCCGGCCCGCCGTGCTCGTACAGCAGCTGGCGGCAGCGCCCGCACGGCATCAGCAGTTCGCCCGCGCCGTCGACGCAGGTGAAGGCGACCAGCCGGCCGCCGCCGGAGGCGTGCAGCGCGGACACCAGCCCGCACTCGGCGCACAGCGCGAGCCCGTACGAGGCGTTCTCCACGTTGCAGCCGCTGACCAGCCGACCGTCGTCGACCAGCGCCGCCGCGCCGACCGGGAACTTGCTGTACGGGGCGTACGCGCGGCCCATGGCCTCGCGCGCCGCCTCGCGCAGCCGCTCCCAGTCGACCGCGGGGGCCGTCACTTGCCCTGGCCCTTGCGGTAGACCTGACCGTCGGCCTTGGGCATCCGCAGACGCTGCGAGGCCAGCGAGAGCACCACCAGGGTGATCAGGTACGGCGTGGCGACGATCAGCGGACGCTGCACCTCGTCGGTCAGCGCGTACCAGGCGCCCAGGCCGCCGGCCACCACGAAGGAGACCACGGTCGCGGTGAACTTGCGGCGGTACAGCTGCCACAGGGCGAACAGCGCCATCGCGATCGCGACGACCAGGATCAGCACGTGCACCGACTCCGGGTCGCGCAGCTGGAGGCTGTCGGTGAAGCCGAACAGGCCGGCGCCGATGGCGAGGCCGCCGGGCATCCAGTTGCCGAAGATCATCGCCGCGAGGCCGATGAAGCCGCGGCCCAGGGTCTGGCCGTCCTTGTAGAAGTGCGCGGCGACCAGCGAGAGGTACGCGCCGCCGAGGCCCGCGAAGGCGCCCGAGGCGATGACCGCCAGGTACTTGTACTTGTAGACGTTGACGCCCAGCGACTCGGCGGCCGTCGGGTTCTCACCGCAGGAGCGCAGCCGCAGGCCGAACACCGTGCGCCAGAGCAGGAAGTAGCTGGCCACGATCAGCACGGCCGCCAGCACCACGACCACCGAGAGGTTGGTGACCAGGCCGCCGAGCACGCCGGCGACGTCGGAGACCAGGAACCAGTGGTGGTTCTCGATGCTCTTCAAGCCGGAGGACAGCCCCGGGACGGTGATGTACGGCAGCGGGTCCGCCGGCGGGGACTGGTTCGCCCCGGCACCGGCCGAGATGTAGTCCTTGTAGTAGATCCGGTTGACGTACGCGCAGATGCCGGGGATCAGCAGGTTGATGCCGACGCCGGAGACGATGTGGTCGACGCCGAAGGTGACCGTGATGACCGCGTGCAGCAGACCGCCGAGCGCACCGCCGAGCATGCCGGCCAGCAGGCCGACCCACGGGTTGACCAGGTAGCCCGCCCAGGCGCCGCAGAAGGTGCCGGCGACCATCATGCCTTCGAGGCCGATGTTGACCACACCGGCCCGCTCGGACCAGAGCCCGCCCAGACCGGCCATGCCGATCGGCACGGCGGAGCCGAGCGCCGCGGCGACCTGACCGGAGGAGGTCAGCGAGTGGTTGCCGGTGGCCATGCCCACGGCGGCGAAGAGGACCAGGGCGCCCGCGATCAGCAGGAGCACCACGGGCCAGGACAGCTTGCGCTTCTTCGCGGGCGCGCCCGGCGCCTTCGGACGAGCGGCAGTCGCCGTGCTCACGCGGACACCTCCTTCTTCTCAGTGGCCGCGAGCTGGGCGGCGAGCTGGGCGCCGACCTTCTGCTGCTGGCGCTTCAAGCCGTAGCGGCGCACCAGCTCGTACGCGACGACGACGCAGATGACGATGGTGCCCTTCATGACGTCGACGATCTCGAACGGGAACCCGCCCTTGAGCGGCAGCTGGGCACCGGTGGCGTCCAGGAAGGCGAAGAGCAGGGCCGCGAAGGCGATGCCGATCGGGCTGTTCCGGCCGAGCAGGGCGATCGAGATACCGAGGAAGCCGAGGTTCGGCTGGAAGCTCTGGCCGTAGTAGTACGAGTTCTGCAGCAGCTCGGGCAGGCCGATCAGACCGGCGATGGCGCCCGAGACCACCATCGAGGTGACCACCATGCGCTTGACGTTCACGCCGGACGCGGTCGCGGCGGACTCCGAGCGGCCGGTGGCGCGCAGGTCGAAGCCGAAGCGGGTGCGGCTCAGGGTGAACTGGAAGACCACACCGACCAGGGCGGCAATGAAGATGAAGCCCCAGAGGTCCCCGCCGGCGGTGGGGATGGTGAAGAAGTGGCTGGACTGCGAGACCGGGTCGGTCTGGATCGAGTTGGTGGTGCCGCTGACCTTCGGGGCGAAGATGCCGGGGACGAGCAGCAGACCGACGATCGCGAGCGAGATCGAGTTCAGCATGATGGTCGAGATGACCTCGCTGACGCCGCGGTAGACCTTGAGCAGACCGGCGATGCTCGCGTACAGGCCGCCGACCAGCATCGCGGTGACCAGCAGCAGCGGGATCTGGATGAACGACGGCAGGTCGACCTGGGCGCCGACGAAGGCCGCGAACAGCGCGGCGACCTTGTACTGGCCCTCGACGCCGATGTTGAACAGGTTCATCCGGAACCCGAACGCGGCGGCCGCGGCGGCCAGGTAGTAGGTGGTGGTCCGGTTGAGGATGTTCACCTGGCCGTCCGACTTGGTGGCGTACGTGATCATCACGTTCCACGCGTCGAACGGGTTCTTGCCCGAGGTCGCCAGCAGCACGGAACAGATCGCGACGGAGAGCACGACCGCGAGCACCGGCGCCGCCAGTGCGAGCACGATCCGCTCACCGCTGATCCGCTGCGCCAGGCTGCGCTTGGCGGCGGGGTTGGGACTGGTCATGGGTTACTCCCCCGCCTGCGGGTCGTCGGCGGTGTCGGTGTGCGGGTGCTCGGCCGCGGCCTCGGTGCCCTCGGCGGCGACGGCCTGCGCCTCGGCGACGGCCTCCGGCTCGGACTCGATGTGGCCGGCGGCGGCACCGGTCATCGCGGTGCCGAGGTCCTCGGCGGTGACGGTGGCCGGGTCGGCGTCGGCGACCAGGCGGCCGCGGTAGATGACCCGGATGGTGTCGGAGAGGCCGATCAGCTCGTCCAGGTCCGCCGAGATCAGCAGGACGGCCAGGCCCTCCCGCTGGGCGACCCGGATGTGCTCCCAGATCTGCGCCTGCGCACCGACGTCCACACCGCGGGTGGGGTGGGCGGCGATCAGCAGCTTCGGCTGGTGGCTCATCTCGCGGCCGATGATCAGCTTCTGCTGGTTGCCGCCGGAGAGCGAGGCCGCGGTGACCTCGATGCCGGGGGTACGGACGTCGTACTCCTGGACGATCCGCGCGGTGTCCTCGCGGGCGGCGGCCGGCTTGAGCAGCACACCGCTGGAGTTGGGCGCCTCGGTGACGTGGCCGAGGATCCGGTTCTCCCAGAGCGGGGCCTCCAGCAGCAGGCCGTGCTTGTGGCGGTCCTCGGGGATGTAGCCGATGCCGGCCTCGCGGCGGGCCCGGGTCTGGGTGCCGGAGAGGTCCTTGCCGTCCAGGGTGACGGTGCCGCCGTCCAGCGGCAGCATGCCCATGATGGCCTCGACGAGTTCGGCCTGGCCGTTGCCCTCGACACCCGCGATGCCGAGGATCTCGCCCTTGTGGATGCGCAGCGAGATGTCGTCCAGGACGACGCGCTCGATGCCCTCGGCGTCGGTCTTGGCGATCCTCAGGTCCTCGACCTTGAGCATCTCGGTGGTGGTGACGGTCGACTCGCGGCTCTCCGGGGAGGGCAGCTCGGCGCCGACCATCAGCTCGGCCAGCTGGCGGGCGGTCACGGCCTTCGGGTCGGCGTCGCCGACCGTGGTGCCGCGCCGGATGACGCTGATCGCGTCGGCGACCGCGAGCACCTCGTGCAGCTTGTGCGAGATGAAGATGACGGTGACGCCCTCGGCCTTGAGCTCGCGCAGGTTGTCGAACAGCGCGTCGACCTCCTGCGGGACGAGCACGGCCGTCGGCTCGTCGAGGATCAGGATCTTGGCGCCGCGGTACAGCACCTTGAGGATCTCGACGCGCTGGCGGTCGGCGACGCCGAGGTCCTCGACCAGGGCGTCCGGGCGCACGCCCAGGCCGTACTGGTCGGAGATCTCCTTGATCTTCGCCTTCGCCTTGGCACCGATGCCGTGGAGCTTCTCGCCGCCGAGGACGACGTTCTCCAGCACGGTGAGGTTGTCGGCCAGCATGAAGTGCTGGTGCACCATGCCGATGCCGCGCGCGATGGCGTCACCGGGGGTGTTGAACTCGCACAGCTCGCCGTTGATCGCGATGGTGCCCTCGTCCGGCTTCTGCATGCCGTAGAGGATCTTCATCAGCGTCGACTTGCCGGCGCCGTTCTCGCCCATGAGGGCGTGCACCGTGCCGGTGCGGACGGTGAGGTTGATGTCGTGGTTGGCCACGACACCGGGGAAGCGCTTGGTGATGCCGCGCAGTTCGACGGCCGGGGTCGCCGTCCCCGCGCTGGGGGTTCCGTCCTTGCGCAGGGGGACGGGGTCTGATGCGGTGATGGCGGTCTCCTGGTGGTCTGGAGGCGCGTCGTTGCGCTCGGAGGGCCAAGGGGGGACAGGGGGGAAACGTGGAGACGGAACGGGGCCCGGGGGTGCGCGTCGAGCGCACCCTGCCGGGCCCCTCCCGTTGATCGAGTCGATCGTCACGCTGCCGGGCAGGCGGCAGCGTCAGGTCGCGTCCCGGGACGCGCCGGCCTCAGGAGGTCGGCGCGGTCGGGATGGTGGTCGCGCCGCTGGTGATGGCGTCGCTGGCGGCCTTGAGCTTGTCCTGGATGTCGTCGATCTTGCCGCCGGTGGTGGCGAGCGAGACACCGTTGGCCTTGAGGTCGAAGAGCTTGATGCCGGTGAACGGCGTGCCCTTCTTGACCGAGTCGATGTACGCGAACACCGCGTTGTCGACGTTCTTGACCATCGAGGTCAGGATGCTGTTCTTGAACTTCGCCAGGGCCGGCTGGTTGGCCTGGTCGGAGTCGACGCCGATGGCCCACTTGCCCGCGTTGGCGACGGCCTCGATGGAGCCGTTGCCGGAGGAGCCGGCGGCGGCGTAGATGACGTCCGCGCCCTTGTCGAGCTGGCCCTGCGCGGCCTCCTTGCCCTTGTCGGGCGAGTTGAAGCCGGTGAAGTCCGGGGGGGTGGTCAGGTAGGTGGTCTCGACCTGGATGCTCGGGTCGACGGACTTGGCACCCGCCTTGTAACCGGCCTCGAACTTCTTGATCAGCTCGGACTGCACACCGCCGATGAAGCCGATGTGGTGGGCCTTCGACTTGCTCGCGGCGGCGACGCCGGCGAGGTACGAACCCTCCTGCTCGGCGAAGAGCAGCGAGGTGACGTTGGACGGCTGGTCCTTGTCGTTCGAGTCGATGATCGCGAACTTGACGTTCGGGTTGTCCTTGGCGACCTTGTTGACCGCCGGCTGGTAGACGAAGCCGACCGCGATGATGGTCTTGTAGCCGGCGTCGACCAGGTTCTTGAGGCGGGTCTCCTTGTCGGCCTCGGCCTCGCCCGACTTGGCCTCGGCCTCGGTCACGGAGACGCCCAGGTCGGCCTTGGCCTTGTCGAGACCGCGCGCGGCGGAGTCGTTGAAGGACTGGTCACCGCGGCCGCCGATGTCGTAGGCCATGCCGACCTTGAGAGCGTCGGAAGACCCGGCGGAGGCGTTGGTGTCATTGCTCTTTGCGCCGCAAGCGGCGAGCGAGGCCATGCCCAGGGAACCCGAGAGCACAACCGCGGCGAGCTTCATTGAACGGCGCAAGGGAGTTTCTCCTTCTCACACGCACCCGATTAGCGTGGTCGGACGCCACCGTAACGCGCGTAGAACACGGTTGGGTTACGGGCTGCCGGAGCATTCGGGTTGTTATCAAACCGTGGTCTGACGGCCGTCCCCGAGCCCTTTTCCCGTGCGCGGACGGTGAATCCGAGACTTGGTCCGGCCCAGTCTACGGAACCGTTTCGAAACCCCGAATCTCGACAACGTGCTCACGCGTCGCCCGCAAACCCCCTTGAAACGGTCAGATCCGGTCATCCTCCAGGGCCAGCGCCGAGAACAGCTCCACACCCACGCCGATCGCCCGCTCGTCCACGTCGAACCGGCCCTGGTGCAGGTCACGGACGGTGGTGTCGCCGGGGGCCCGGACGCCCAGCCGGGCCAGCGCGCCCGGGGCCTGCTCCAGGTACCAGGAGAAGTCCTCGCCGCCCAGGCTCTGTTCGGTGCCCTCCACCACCTCGGCGCCGTCCCCGCCGAACCGGGCGGTCATCGTCTCCTCCAGCCGCGCGACCGAGACCGCCTCGTTGACCACCGGCGGCACCCCGCGGTGGTAGTCCAGGGTCCACTTGGCCCGGTAGGTCTCGGCGAGCTTGGCGATCAGCTCGTGCAGCAGGTCCGGCGCCTCGCGCCAGCCGTCCAGCTCCAGGCAGCGGACGGTGCCCTCCAGTTCGGCGTGCTGCGGGATGACGTTGGGCGCGGAACCGGAGGCGATCCGGCCCCAGACCAGGCTGACGCCCCAGCGCGGGTCCATCCGGCGGGCCAGGGCGGCCGGCAGGTCCGCGGCCATCCGGGCGATCGCGGTCACCAGATCGGTGGTCAGGTGCGGACGGGCGGTGTGCCCGCCGGGGCCGTCCAGGTGCAGCACCAGGCGGTCGCAGGCCGAGGTGATCGCGCCGACCCGCAGGGCGATCCGGCCCACCTCCACCTTGGGGTCGCAGTGCACCGCGAAGATCCGGCCGACGCCGTCCATCCCGCCCGCCTTGATGACGTCCAGCGCCCCGCCGGGCATGACCTCCTCGGCCGGCTGGAACACCAGCCGGACCGGGCGGCGCAGCTCGCCCGAGCGCAGTGCCCCGGCCAGCACCAGCCCGGTGCCGAGCACCACCGAGGTGTGCACGTCGTGGCCGCAGGCGTGGGCCCGGCCGGGGACGGTCGAGCGGTACGGCACGTCGGTCTTGGCGTCGTCGATCGGCAGCGCGTCGATGTCGGCGCGGAAGGCCAGGAACTCGGTGCCCGGAGCGGTGCCGGCCGGGACGAGGTCGACCAGCAGCCCGGTGCCGCCGGGCAGCACCCGCGGCTCCAGGCCCGCCGCGACCAGCCGGTCGCGCAGCAGGTTGGTGGTGCGGAACTCCTGGCGGCCGAGCTCCGGGTGCCGGTGCAGATCACGGCGGAAGGCGATCAGCTCGGGCTCCAGCCTCCGCACCCGGGCGCGCAGTTCGGCGGCGGGGCGTGCGACGGCGGGAGTGACGCCCGGCTGAGCGGGCTCAGGACGGTTCATCTCCCCAAGAGTAGGCCCGTTGGGGGGATTTGGCCCGACTTCCGGAAAACTAGTCCCCGGATGGGCGCATACCGGCCTGACAGGTGGGTATGACATCTCGTTTCAGCCGCCTTCCCCGGGTTGCTTGCCCTGTGCAACGATCACCCTGGCCGGTGGTCACGGCCGCCACCGGCTTGACGGCCGGACCCCCTGACGGCCGCTCAGCGGGCCCGTTCGGCGGCCGGTCCCCCCGTCGTACGCCCGGCGCCCGGCTGACGGGCCGGACCGGAGCGCTCGCTCCGCGCACCCGGTTGAGATGATCGGACGAACGACCGGATGAGCCCCAGGGAGTGGCAATGACCGAGCAGAAGGTGGCCGTGGTCACCGGTGCCAGCAGCGGAATCGGCGCGGCGACCGCCCGCCGGCTGGCCGCCGAGGGCTTCGAGGTGGTGCTGACCGCACGCCGGACCGAGCGGATCGAGGCGCTGGCCAAGGAGATCGCCGAGCGGGGCGGCTCGGCCAGGGCGCTCACGCTGGACGTCACCGACCGGGCCGCCGTGGACGCCTTCGCGGCCGAGGTCGGCCGGGTGGACGTCCTGGTGAACAACGCGGGCGGCGCGATCGGCGCGGAGAGCGTCGAGCACGGCGACCCGGCCGACTGGCGGGCCATGTACGAGGTGAACGTGCTCGGGGTGCTGCACGTGACCCAGGCACTGCTGCCCGCCCTGCGCGCCACCGGCGACGGCACCGTACTGGTGCTCTCCTCGACCGCCGCGCTGACCGCGTACGAGGGCGGCGGCGGGTACGTCGCGGCCAAGCACGCCGCCCACACCATCGCGGCGACGCTGCGGCTGGAGCTGTGCGGGGAGCCGATCCGGGTGATCGAGATCGCGCCCGGGATGGTGAAGTCCGAGGGCTTCGCCGTCACCCGCTTCCGCGGTGACGAGGAGAAGGCCGCCGCCGTGTACGCGGGCGTGGCCGAGCCGCTGACCTCGGAGGACATCGCGGACACCGTGGCCTGGGCGGTCACCCGGCCCTCGCACGTGAACATCGACCTGCTGGTGGTCCGCCCGCGGGCGCAGGCCGCCAACCACAAGGTCCACCGCGGCTGACCGGCCCCTCCCCGACGGGCGGCCCGACGACACCCCCTGATCGAACACGTGTCGTACACGAGTGGTACACACGTGCGATGACGATCTTCCGGGCCGCCCGCCCACGGGTGCTGCTGACCGCCTTGGCGGCCGGCACCCTCCTGCTCACCGCCGCCTGCAACGACACCGTGACGACGGCCCAGGACAAGGCCTCCGGCACCACCGCGCCCGCCGCCGGCAGCCCGACGACGGCCCCGACGCCCACCGCCGGGCCCAAGGGCGAGGCCGACCCGGCGCTCAAGGCCTTCTACGGCCAGCAGATCACCTGGGCGGACTGCCCGGCCGACCCCAAGGCCGACAAGGCGAAGATCGACACCTCCGGCATGCAGTGCGGCAAGCTGCACGTCCCGCTCGACTACGCGAACCCCGCCACCGACGCGATCGACCTCGCCCTGATCAAGTACGCGGCGGCCGACCGGGGCAAGCGGGTCGGCTCACTGATGGTCAACCCCGGCGGCCCCGGCGCCTCCGGCGTCGAGATGGTCAAGTACGGCGCCAAGGACTTCGACGGCACCTTGCACGACCGCTTCGACGTGATCGGCTTCGACCCTCGCGGCACCGGCGACAGCGCGCCCGTGGTCTGCTACGACGACAAGCAGCTCGACGCCGCCAACCAGGAGGACGCGCCGGACGACCCCGCCGAGCGCAGGGCCGCCCACGTCAAGCAGTCCACCGACCACGCCGCCGCCTGCCAGGCCAGGTCCGGCAAGCTGCTGCCCTTCGTCGGCACCCGCAACACCGCCCGCGACCTGGACGTGCTGCGCGCCGCCGTCGGCGACCGGAAGCTCAACTACCTCGGCATCTCCTACGGCACCTACCTCGGCGCGCTGTACGCCGAGGAGTTCCCGCAGAACACCGGCCGGCTGGTCCTGGACGGCGCCGTCGACCCGGCCCAGGACACCCTGGACCACGGCGTCGACCAGCAGGTCGGCTTCGAGAAGTCCTTCGAACGCTTCGCCGCCGACTGCGTGGACAACCACCCCGACGAGTGCCCGTTCGGCACGGACCGGACCAAGGCCGCCAAGAAGGCCGCCGACTTCCTGGACGGCCTCCACGACCACCCGCTGACCACCAAGGACGGCCGCAAGCTCGGCCGCGACATGGCCTGGACCGGCGTCATCTCGCTGCTGTACGGCGACGAGAAGACCTCCTGGCAGTACCTGCGGGCCAGCCTCGGCTGGGCGATGAAGCGCGATAAGGGCGACTACCTGCTGGCCTTCGCCGACGACTACAACGGCCGCGACGAGGACGGCCACTACAGCCCGATGGACGAGGCCAACAGCGCGATCAGCTGCGCCGACGCGGCCCGCCCCGCGCCGACCCCCGAGCACGCCCGGCAGGCCGTCGAACGGCTGCGGGCCGAGGCGCCGCTGCTCTCCAAGGACGTCACGGTGGACGACTACACCGAGCCCGGCTGCGCCTACTGGCCGTTCAAGACCCAGGAGAAGCCGCACACCATCCGCGCCGAGGGCGCCGCCCCGATCCTGGTGGTCGGCACCACCGGGGACCCGGCCACCCCGTACTCCTCCGCCCAGAAGCTGGCCCAGGGCTTCGCCAGGGCCACCCTGCTCACCCGGGTGGGCGAGGGCCACGGCGCCTTCGGCAAGGGCAGCGCCTGCACCGACCTCGCCATGGCCGCCTACCTGACCGACGGCACCATGCCGGCCGAGGGCACCCGCTGCGGCTGAGCCGCTAGCAGATCCGTACGGGGAGGGCGCTGACGAGAAGGTGTCAACGTCACAACTTGATAGCTCGTCCGGATGAATTCCGCGCGCGCCCTCCCCAACTGATGAGCGCTCAACTACCTTTGAGGAGCTGCCAGAACGGCGCCGCGCGCCCCCTCCGCAGCCCCATACTCCACCTGCTCCACCACCCCACACCAGCCGCTTCCCGCCCTCACGAGGAGGACCCGCTGGCCAGCGACATCCCGTCACAGCGGCCCGACGTCCGCAGCGAGCCGACCCTCCTCGGCCTGCACCGCTTCAACGAGGCGGACGCCGGCGCTGCCGAGGAGGCCCTGCTGGCCTGCTGCGGCAGCCACCGCTGGGCCCTGCGCCTCACCGCCCACCGCCCCTACCCCGACATAGAGTCCCTGCTGGCCGCCGCCAGCGAGGCCTCCTACGACCTGCGCCCGGCGGACCTCGCCGAGGCCCTGGCCGACGAGAGCTGGATGCCGCAGCCGCTGCTCGGCATGCGCGCCCCCGGCAGCCAGGCCGCGCACACCGCGCTTCGGGCCGCCCACGCCGCCTACGAGGCCCGGTTCGGCCACGTCTTCGTGGTCTGCCTGGACGGCGTCGACCCGGAGGAGATGCTCGACGCCGTGCTCTCCTCCATCCGCACCCGGCTGGCCAACGACCCGGACGAGGAGCGGCTGACCGCGGCGGACGAGCTCCGGCGGATCGCCCTCACCCGACTGGAGCACCTGGTCGCCACCCACTCCGAGGCCGGAGCGCGCTGAGCCCCCGCCCCCGGCGCGCCACGCCGGGGGCGGTGCGGCCGGACCCGATTTCATCCCCCTGGGTGAATCCGATCGCCGCCCGTCACCATGAAGCCCCAGGCTGGTCACTCAGCGTGACCGAAGTGGCCCGGGTTCCCTCCGTACTAGGCCAGAAGTGCCTGATTGATCACACCTGGGTACCCCGGAGGCGGTTCCCGACGAGGCGTCGATAGGATGCTGGCGGCCGGTGGACCGTACCCGGCCGGGCTGACCGACACCGAAGCCGGCCGAGCCCCCAATCGCTTCCGGAGGGTTTTTCCGTGCCGGCTGGAACGCTGTACCGCGGCCGGGAAGGCATGTGGAGCTGGGTGGCTCATCGAGTCACCGGCGTCCTCATCTTCTTCTTCCTGTTCGCCCACGTCCTGGACACCGCCCTCGTGCGAGTGTCGCCGGAGTCCTACGACACCGTCATTCAGACGTACAAGACTCCGCTCGTGAACCTGATGGAGTACGGCCTGGTGGCCGCCATCCTGTTCCACGCGCTCAACGGCCTGCGCGTCGTCGCGGTGGACTTCTGGTCCAAGGGCCCGAAGTACCAGAAGCAGATGCTGTGGACCGTCGTCGGGGTCTGGGTCGTCCTGATGGCCGGCTCCTTCTACGGCATCCTGCAGCACACGCTGATCTCCTGGTTCGGGAAGTGAGCTGACTGATGTCCACGGACTACTCCGACGCGATCGTCGTCCCCTCCAAGCAGGCGCACACCGGCAAGGGCCTCGGCACGGGCAACCCCGCCGACGCCTTCGTCATCGAGCCGCCGCGCAAGCGGACCGGGAAGACCCCGCGCCGCACCCGCACCAACTTCGAGATGCTGGCCTGGCTCTTCATGCGCCTGTCCGGTGTCGTCCTGGTCGTGCTGATCCTCGGCCACCTGCTGATCATGCTGGTCCTGGACGGTGGCGTCTCCAAGATCGGGTTCGCCTTCGTCGCCGGTCGCTGGGCCTCGCCGTTCTGGCAGGGCTGGGACCTCCTGATGCTCTGGCTCGCCATGCTGCACGGCGCCAACGGCATGCGTCAGGTCATCAACGACTACGCCGAGAAGGACTCGACCCGGCTCTGGCTCAAGGGGCTCATGGGTACCGCCACGGTCTTCACCGTGCTGCTGGGCACCCTGGTGATCTTCACCTTCGACCCCAACATCTGAGCCGCGAGCACCATCGACCATCGGCAGAGGCCAGAGGCGAGTTAACCCCCCATGCAGATTCACCAGTACGACACCGTCATCGTCGGCGCCGGCGGCGCCGGCATGCGCGCGGCCATCGAGTCGACGCAGCGCAGCCGCACCGCCGTCCTGACCAAGCTCTACCCGACCCGGTCCCACACCGGCGCGGCCCAGGGCGGCATGTGCGCCGCCCTGGCCAACGTCGAGGAGGACAACTGGGAGTGGCACACCTTCGACACGGTCAAGGGCGGTGACTACCTGGTCGACCAGGACGCCGCCGAGATCATGTGCAAGGAGGCCATCGACGCCGTCCTCGACCTGGAGAAGATGGGTCTGCCCTTCTCCCGCACCGAGCAGGGCCGGATCGACCAGCGCCGCTTCGGCGGTCACTCCCGCAACCACGGCGAGGCCCCGGTCCGCCGCTCGTGCTACGCGGCCGACCGCACCGGCCACATGATCCTCCAGACGCTGTTCCAGAACTGCGTCAAGCACGGCGTCGAGTTCTTCAACGAGTTCTACGTCCTCGACCTGCTGATCAACGAGGGCAAGACGGCCGGCGTCGTCGCCTACGAGCTGGCCACCGGCGAGATCCACGTCTTCCAGGCCAAGTCGGTCGTGTTCGCCTCCGGCGGCACCGGCAAGTTCTTCAAGGTCTCCTCCAACGCCCACACCCTCACCGGTGACGGCCAGGCCGTGGCCTACCGCCGCGGCCTGCCGCTGGAGGACATGGAGTTCTTCCAGTTCCACCCGACGGGCATCTGGCGCATGGGCATCCTGCTCACCGAGGGCGCCCGCGGCGAGGGCGGCATCCTGCGCAACAAGGACGGCGAGCGCTTCATGGAGCGCTACGCCCCCGTCATGAAGGACCTCGCGTCCCGTGACGTCTGCTCCCGCGCGATCTACACCGAGATCCGCGAAGGCCGCGGCTGCGGTCCGGACGGCGACCACGTCTACCTGGACCTGACCCACCTGCCGCCGGAGCAGCTGGACGCCAAGCTCCCGGACATCACCGAG
The DNA here is from genome assembly GCF_042266305.1 of Kitasatospora sp. NPDC056076. Classification (NCBI taxonomy): domain Bacteria; kingdom Bacillati; phylum Actinomycetota; class Actinomycetes; order Kitasatosporales; family Streptomycetaceae; genus Kitasatospora; species Kitasatospora sp. NPDC056076. The sequence continues at coordinate 416,042 of NZ_JBHJWG010000001.1, read as the reverse complement.
TTCGCGCGCACCTACCTCGGCATCGAGCCCTACACGGACCCGATCCCGATCCAGCCCACCGCGCACTACGCCATGGGCGGCATCCCGACCAACGTCGAGGGTGAGGTCCTGCGCAACAACACCGACGTCGTCCCGGGCCTGTACGCGGCCGGCGAGGTCGCCTGCGTGTCCGTGCACGGCGCCAACCGCCTCGGCACCAACTCGCTGCTGGACATCAACGTGTTCGGCCGTCGCGCGGGCATCGCCGCCGCCGACTACGCCAACGCGAACGAGTTCGTCCCGCTCCCGGAGGACCCGGAGACGCTGGTCCAGGGCATGGTCGACAGGCTCCGCGAGTCGACCGGCACCGAGTCCGTGGCGCAGATCCGCAAGGAGCTGCAGGAGACCATGGACGCCAACGCGATGGTCTACCGCACCGGCGCCACCCTCAAGCAGGCCGTCGAGGACATCGCCGCCCTGCGGGAGCGCTACAAGCACGTCTCCATCCAGGACAAGGGCTTCCGGTACAACACGGACCTCCTGGAGGCCATCGAGCTGGGCAACCTGCTCGACCTGGCCGAGGTGCTGGCCGTCTCCGCGCTGGCCCGTGAGGAGTCCCGCGGCGGTCACTACCGCGAGGACTTCCCGACCCGTGACGACGTGAAGTTCATGCAGCACACCATGGCGTACCAGGAGGTCGCCGCCGACGGCAGCACCTCCATCCGCCTCGACTACAAGCCGGTCGTCACGACCCGCTACCAGCCGATGGAGCGTAAGTACTGATGAGCACTCCGACTGTGGAGCACTCGGCCGCTCTGGACGCGGTCGAGGCCGGTGGCGTACAGCTGATCACCGTCACCTTCCGGATCCGCCGGTTCAACCCGGAGGAGCACCCGGACCCGGTGTGGGTCGACTACCAGCTGACCCTGGACCCGAAGGAGCGCGTCCTGGACGCGCTCAACAAGATCAAGTGGGAGCAGGACGGCACCCTCACCTACCGCCGTTCCTGCGCGCACGGCATCTGCGGCTCCGACGCCATGCGGATCAACGGCCGCAACCGGCTGGCGTGCAAGACCCTGATCAAGGACGTCGACCCGGAGAAGCCGATCACGATCGAGGCCATCAAGGGCCTGACGGTCCTTAAGGACCTGGTCGTGGACATGGACCCGTTCTTCCAGGCGTACAAGGACGTCATGCCGTTCCTCATCACCAAGGGGAACGACCCGACCCGCGAGCGCCTGCAGTCCGCCGAGGACCGCGAGCGCTTCGACGACACCACCAAGTGCATCCTGTGCGCCGCGTGCACGTCGTCCTGCCCGGTGTTCTGGAACGACGGCCAGTACTTCGGCCCGGCCGCCATCGTCAACGCGCACCGCTTCATCTTCGACTCGCGCGACGAGGGTGCCGAGCAGCGCCTGGAGATCCTCAACGACCGTGAGGGCGTGTGGCGTTGCCGCACCACCTTCAACTGCTCCGAGGCCTGCCCGCGCGGCATCGAGGTCACCAAGGCGATCCAGGAAGTGAAGCGGGCGCTGGTCACCCGCCGCTTCTGATCCCCGCCCGACGCCCACGGAGGCCCCCGTCCGATCCTTCCGATCGGACGGGGGCCTCCGTGTTCCTCACTTCAGCGCACCGGCACCGGAGGGGTCGCTCCAGCCGCTGTAGTACACCAGGTGCCGGTCGGCCGTGACGGCCCACAGGTCCGGCTTGCCGTCGCCGTCCACGTCGCCCGAGCTGCCGAGCGTCGGGTACTTGTCGACGGTGAAGCCGCTCGCGACGACGCCCGCCTTCGGGTCGGCGAGGGCGGAGAAGTCGAAGGTGCCGTCGGCCTTCTTCGCGATCGGGTAGGCGTGCAGCTCCCCGGTGGCCCGGTCACGCGCCCAGAGGGCGAGGTTGCCGGCCGCGTCCGGCCCCGGGGCGACCAGGTCGTAGCCCGCCCAGGCGCCGTCGGTGGTGAGCTGGCGGGCGGTCCGCAGCCGGTAGGAGAAGCCGGGGTTGGCGAACAGCCAGAGGTTGCCGTCCTCCACGGTCATCAGGGAGGAGACCATCCGGCTGTCCAGGGAGCCGATCAGGGCGATCTGGTCGGCCTTGTGCCAGTCGGTGGCGAAGCCGGCCGGGCAGGCGGCGGCCGTTCCGGCGGCGTTCTGGCAGGCGGACGGCCGGGAGATCGCCGACGGGTACCCGGTGAACGAGGCGTAGTCCTGGTTGTTGTAGAAGTACAGCGCCGGCGAGCCGCTCGGGTGCATCAGCAGGTCGTCCATCGGCGCGTGCATGTTGGCGTCCCAACCTCGGTGCGCCACCTGGACGTTGGACCACGAGGTCTGGTTCGGGGACTGGACGGCCCGGATCACCGCGGACGGCGTGGTGTCACCCGAGCCGCTGCTGATGATCTGCAGGTTGCCCGCGGCGTCCGGCAGCAGGACGTCCGGGACGCCGTCCCCGTCGACGTCGCCGGGCGCCTTGGGCGGGTTGGGGTTCGACGGGGCGTAGAAGGTGTAGCCCGCCCCGCCGACGTTGCCCGCGTCGTCGATCACCTGGACGTTGAGGGTGTTGGTGCCCCAGTTCAGGACCCGCAGGCTGACGGTCGCCGTGCCGTCGTCCTCCGGGACGACGGCGTCGGGCGAGTCGCAGCCACCGACGCCGAGGTTGCCCCAGCCGTAGCGGATGCAGGCGATCCCGGAGGACTCGCCGCCGGCCGGTACCGGGTCGGTGGCCTTGACCACGAAGGTGCCGAACTGGCCCGCGAACTTGGGGGCGGTGCCGCTCGCCGGGAAGTCGGCCGAGGAGACCGTGGCGGTCGGGCTGGTGGTGTCCACCGTGAAGTGGCAGTCCGCCGACGGGGCGGAGGCCTGGGCGCCCTGGAGGGCCCAGGCGTGCCAGGCGTAGCTGTGGCCGTCCAGCAGACCGGGGACGGTGAGGCCCGCCTGCGGGGCCCCGTTGGTCTGGGCCTCGCCGGTGAACACCGGGTCCTCGGCGCCGGTGGTCACGTCCCAGACCCCGAACCGGGCGCCGGTGCCGGCGACCTTGACGTTGAGCGCCGGCCCGTTGACGCTCCGGCCGATCCAGGCCGGGTCGCCCGCCGGGCCGCAGGCCCCGAGGTGCTGGGCGTCGACGCCCTGGCTGGTCCCCAGGACGGCCGGCCCGGCATCGGCCACCGCCACCGTCGGCGTGGCCAGCAGCCCGGCGGCCACGGTCGCCGCGGCGACCCCGCCGAATCTGCGCAGGTGCACGTGCTTCATCGAAATTCCCCCCACCCATCGTGCTCGGCGCGTCCGGTACGCGCGTACGAGCGGAGAGGATCTTGCCAGCGGAGAACCACCGGCGGCAACGGGGATTCCGACCGGTGGCCCGCGCACGGCACGGAGGCCCCGCCCGAGTTGATCGGGCAGGGCCTCCGTCGGCGGATCAGTTCAGCGGGCCGAGGTCGTTGGCATCGGTCCAGCCGCTGTACATCACCAGGTGCCGGTCGGCCGTGACGGCCCACAGGTCCGGCTTGCCGTCACCGTCGGCGTCGCCCGAGCTGCCGAGGGTCGGGTACTTGTCGACGGTGAAGCCGGTGGCGACGACGTCAGCCTTCGGATCGGCGAGGGCGGAGAAGTCGAAGGTGCCGTCGGCCTTCTTCGGGACCGGGTAGGCGTGCAGCTCGCCAGTGGCCCGGTCACGCGCCCAGAGGGCGAGGTTGCCGGCCGCGTCCGGGCCGGGGGCGACCAGGTCGTAGCCGCTCCAGGCACCGGAGGTGGTGAGCTTGGTGATCTTGTCGAAACCGGAGGTGGCCCCGGCGAGCAGCCAGAGGTTCCCGCTCTCCAGCGTCAGGAGTGACGGCGAGGTGCCGCCGGCCACCGGGCCGAAGGCGACGATCTGGTCGGTCTTGGACCAGTCGGCGGCGAAGCCGGCCGGGCAGGGCTGCGGCTCGAACGGGTCGCCGCACACGCGGTCGCCCGAACGGTCGAAACCCTTGGTCATGCCTCCGTAGTCCCAGTTCCGGTAGACGGTCAGGGAGGCGTCGCCCGGCTTGTGGATGAACAGGTCGTCCGAGGACGGCGCGTGGTAGTCCCACCCCCGGTGGGCGACCTGGTAGGGCGCCCAACTCTGCCCGGAGGGAGCGCGGTTGGCCGCGATGACGGCGTTCGGCGTCGTGTCGGTCGCGTTGACGCCGATGTACTGCAGGTTGCCCTGGGCGTCGGGGAGCAGGATGTCCGCGACACCGTCCCCGTCCACGTCGCCGAGGGTCTTCGGCGCGCTGGGGTTCGACGGGGCGTAGAAGGTGTAGGTCGTCCGGCCGACGTTGCCCGCGTTGTCGATCACGTTGACGACGAGGTTGTTGCTGCCCCACTGCAGGACCTTGAGGTCGATCTTCGCCGTACCGTCGGCATCCGGCTCGACGGCCTCCGGCGAGTTGCAGTCGGTCCCGGCGTACATCCAGGCGTACCGGAAGCACGCGATTCCGGAGGCCTCACCGCCCGCGGGGACCGCATCGGCGCCCTTGAGGACGAAAGTCCCCTTCTGCCCCGCGTACTTCGTGGCGGTGCCGCTCGCCGGGAAGTCGGTCGAGGCGACCGTGACGGTCGGGGCGGTCGCGTCCACGGTGAAGCGGCAGTCCGCCGAGGGGGCGGAGGCCTGGGCGCCTTGGAGGGCCCAGGCGTGCCAGGCGTAGCTGTGCCCGTCCAGCAGGCCGGGCACGCTGAGACCGGCCTGCGGGGTTCCGTAGGTCTGGGCCTCACCGGTGAACACCGGGTCCTCCGCACCCGTGGTCACGTCCCAGACGCTGAACCGGGCACCGGTACCGGTGACCTTGGCGACGAGGTCGGTGCCGGTCCCGCTCCGACCAATCCAGGCCGGATCCGTGGTCGGACCGCAGGCCGCGGTGATCCGGTCCGCGCCCTGGGCGGTACCGACGACAGCCGGCGCGGAGTCGGCCGAGGCCGCCGGCCCGGTGAGCAGGCCGGCGGCGAGAGCCGCCACGACGACCCCGCCGAGTCTGCGGGCACGCGAAAATGTCATGAAGGTTCCCCACCCCTTGTGTTCGGCGCGTCCGGTGCGCGCGCGAGAACGGTGAGGATCCTGCCAGCGGGCACTGACAGCGGCAACGGGGATTCCAGGTGGCGGCCCGGCTGTTCGCGTGCGCAACGCGCGGGCCCCGCCCGATCACCCGGGCGGGGCCGCTCGTACGTCCGGGCTCAGCGCAGCGTGCCGAGGTCCTTCGGCGAGGTCCATCCGCTGAAGGTCACCAGGTGCCGGTCGGCGGTGACGGCCCACAGGTCGGGCTTGCCGTCGCCGTCGGCGTCGCCCGAGCTGCCGAGGGTCGGGTAGGCGGTGGTGGTGAAACCGGTGGCGACGACACCCGTCGCGGGGTCGGCGAGGGCGGAGAAGTTCAGCAGTCCATTGGCCTGCTTGGGCACCGGGTAGGCGTGCAACGCACCGGTCGCCCGCTCCCGCGCCCACACGGTGAGGTTGCCCGAGGCATCCGCGCCCGGGGCGATCAGGTCGTAGCCGCTCCAGTCACCGGTGGTGGCGACGGGCTCGACGTAGCCCCAGTCCCGGCTCGTGTCGATGTAGGCGTAGAGCTTTCCGCTCTCGACCGAGAGGAGCGTCGGCAGGGAGGGCGACGTGCCGCCGAACCGGCTGCCGACCGCGACGAGTTGGTCGGCACCCGACCAGTCGGTGGCGTAGCCCTCGGGGCAGGTGGCGGTCTCCCCTTCGGCGGTGATGCAGGTGGCCGGCTTCCACACCGTCGTGGGGGCGCGGTCGCTGAAATCGCCCTTGCTCCAGTTGGTGTAGACGTACAGGGACTGGGTGTCGCCCTTGGGTCGGACGATCAGGTCGTCGCCGGGACCATGGACGTCGGTCCAGCCGCGGTGCAGCACCAGATCGCCCGTCCAGCCGTTGTGCAGCGGCGAGAGCGCGGCCGGGACGGTCGAGGCCGGGGTGGTGCCGGTGGCGTCGGCGCTGATGATCTGCAGGTTGCCCTGGGCGTCCGGGAGCAGGACGTCCGGCACACCGTCGCCGTTCACGTCGCCCGGGACGGACGGCTTGGGGCGCGGGTCCGACGGGGCGTAGAAGCTGTACGTGAACGGCTGGCCGACGTTTCCGGCGTTGTCCATGGCCTGGACGGTCAGCACGTTGGCGCCCCAGTCCTTGGGCTTCAGGGTGAGCTGGCCGGCACCGTCGGCACCGGCCTTCACGGTGTGCCCGGAGGCGCAGTCCCAGCCGACACTGAGCGAGCTGTTCAGCGAGTACTGGTAGCAGGCCACACCGGACGCGGCGTCGGTGCCCTTGAGTGTGAAGACACCGTTCTCGCCCGCGTACTTGGTCGGCGTGGCGCCGGAGCCGCTCGGCGGGAAGTCGGTCGAGGAGACGGACAGTCCGGGCGGGGTGAGGTCGACCTTGAAGTGGCAGGCCGACGCGGGCTCGCCACTGCCCGGGGAGTACTCGGGCCAGGCCTGCCAGGTGTAGCTGTGCCCGTCCACGAGGCCGCCGGTGGCGAGCTTGGCGGCACCGGAAGTGACGTCGGCGGTGCTGTCGGCGACCTTGTCGTGCGCCGGGGTCGAGTCGTCCCAGAGCTTGAAGCGCACCTTCGGGGAGGTGGCGCTGACGGTCAGGACGGGGTTGGCGACACTCAGCCAGCCGGGGGCGGTCGCGCCGTCGCAGGCGTCGGTGTGCAGGCCCGTGGCGGCGAAGCCCGGGGCGGGCAGTGCCTTCGGATCGGTGACCGCCGCGCCCGGGACGGCCACGGCGGACGGTGTGGCCAGCAATCCGGCGGCCACCGTCGCCGCCGCGACCCCGCCGAACCTGCGCAAGTGCACGTGCTTCATCAAAGAATCCCCACCCCTGATGTCGTTTGTCGCCCGCGTGTACGAACGGTGGGGATCCTGCCAGGAGGAATCGGCGGCGGCAACGGGGATTCGGGGTCAGTCCGTGGCCGTGGCCGGGGTGCGGCGGGTGGCGCGGAGGCCGCGGAGGCCGACGGTGCCGACGGCGATGCCGAGGAGGAAGGAGGTGACGGCGAGGAGCAGGTGGATCCAGAAGAAGGCGGTGGGCTGGGAGTGGTCGCCGTTCACGAAGGCCTGGTTGCCGGAGTCCTTCCACAGGTTCTTGACGAAGGTGGTCCAGATGATCATCGACCAGACGCCGAAGGCGGTCAGGAACCAGGAGGTGCGGCGGCTGAGCTTCATGGGGTGGTCCTCGGCGGGGGTGCGGTGGCGGCGGGGTGCCTCCCCAGTATGCGCGGGCCGCCGATCGGCGTAGGGCGGGCCCCTCCTGCGGAGGACCGGTCCGGTGTGGCGGACGGCGGCGCTCCGCAGTGGGTACGGTCAGCTGGTGTCCACACCCCGTCACACCTTCGCGCAGTTGTGCGCCGCGGTCACCGCGGCCCTCCCGGTCCTGCTCGCCGCGCCCGCGGCGGTCGCGGCTCCGCAGGCGCCGCCCCCGCCGTCCGCGATCGGCGGTGAGCGGCTGGGGCTGCCCGGGGTCCAGGTCAATCCGCTGACGGGGGCGCCGGCCCTGCCGACGGACCTCACCGGCCAGTCCTGGATAGTCTCCGACGCCACGTCGGGGGACGTGCTGGCGGCCTACAACCCGCATCTCAGGCTGCCCCCCGCGAGCACCTTGAAGATCCTCTTCGCGGACACCGTGCTGCCCAAGTTCGACCGCAACGCGGTGCACCGGGTCGCCGACGAGGAGATCCAGAACATCGGCGCCGGCAGCAGCCTGGTCGGCATCAAGGAGAACCTGGACTACCGGGTCGAGGACCTGTGGCGCGGGGTGTTCCTGAGTTCGGGCAACGACGCCGTGCACGTCCTGGCCCACATGAACGGCGGTATCCAGCCGACCGTCAACGAGATGCAGGCCCGGGCCGAGGCCCTGCAGGCGCGGGACACCAAGGTGATCTCCCCGGACGGCTACGACATGGACGGCCAGCTGTCCTCGGCCTACGACCTGTCGCTGTTCGCCCGTTCCGGCCTGCGCAACCCGGACTTCCGCGGGTACTGCGCGACCCGGGACGCGATGTTCCCGGGCGCCGTCGACAAGAACACCGGCCAGCGTGGCAGCTTCGGGATCGCCAACACCGACCGGCTGCTGGGCAAGTACCCCGGGCTGATCGGGGTGAAGAACGGCACCACCACCAACGCCGGTTCGACCTTCGTCGGCGCCGCCGAGCGGAACGGGCGGACCCTGCTGGTGACGGTGATGCACCCGGCCAGCTACCAGAAGGTGTACGACGAGACGGCCGAGCTGCTGGACTGGGGCTTCGCCGCGGCGGGCAAGGTGCAGCCGGTCGGCCGGCTGGTCGACGAGCAGCAGGCCGGCGGCGAGGAGCCGACCGGTCAGGCGGGTGGCGCCGCCGGTGCCCCCGCGCCGCCGCCGCACCCCTCCCCCACCGCGGGCCGGGCCGCCGCCGGACCGGCCGGGGACGACGGGCCGGGCCCGGGCACCTGGACGGCCGTGCTGGTCGGGGCCGTGGTCGCGGCGGGCGCCGTGGTGGCCCTCCGGCGCCGGGCGTCGGGCCGCGCCGGGGACTGAGCCGCGGTCCGACGCCCCGGTCCCGGCCTCAGGTCCGGGGCCGGGGCGTCGCCGTGGGCGTGGTGTCCTTCGCCTCGGCCTCGTCGGCCGCGGCCAGCAGCGCCCGGCCGTGCTCCCTGGTCCGCTCCCGGGCCGCCGCCGGGTCGGCGGTGGCCGTCCAGGCCACGCAGTACATCAGCAGCCGGCTCACGAAGTTGATCCACAGCAGCAGCGCCACCGGGGTGGCGAAGGCCCCGTACAGGCTCCGCCCGGCGACCGAGCCGAGGTAGGAGGAGAGCAGCAGTTTCAGCAGTTCGAAGCCGACCGCGCCGATCAGGGCGCCGGTCAGCAGGTCGCGGCGGCGCTGGTCGGTGATCCCGGGGAAGGGCGCCAGCAGGTAGGCGAAGAGCAGCATGTCGCACGCTATGGCGATCAGCACGCCGACCCCGGTCAGCAGGTAGCCGCTGCCCAGGCCGATCGCGTCGGCGATCCGCCCGGCGAGCGTGGTGCCGGCGGCGGAGGCGGCCACCGAGAACAGCGACACCAGGCCGAGGCCGGCCAGCACCAGGACGTCCCAGGCCTTGCGCAGCACCGGGTTGCCGTCCTCCTCGGGCAGCTGCCAGACGTCCCTGATCGAGGTGCGCATGGTGTCCACCCAGCCGAGGCCGGAGACCAGCAGCAGGGCGCCGCTGACCAGCCCGAGGGTGCCCGCGTTCGCCACCAGGGACGGCAGGTTGAGCGAGTCCGACAGGCCCGGCAGCTGGTCGGAGATGTGGTGCTGGAGGTCGTCCACCTGACTGCCGTTCAGCGTGGCGACGGCGATCGCCAGGCCGACCGTGAGCAGCGGGAACAGGGCCAGGAAGCCGAAGAAGGTGACGGCTCCGGCCAGCCGGTTGCCGCGGGCGGCGGAGAAGTACTCGTACACCCGGTAGGGGCGGCTGCGCAGTACCCGGGCCACGAGCGGGCCCAGGACCGGAAGGCGGGTCAGGAAGTCCACCCGACCGGTTATACCGGTCCGTCCCCCGAACGGCCGTCAGGCGCGGGCCGGATCCGGGGGACGGGCTTACCGGTTGACGAGCCGTCGGGCCTTCGCCAGGGCGCGGACGGCCTGGTAGGCGGCGTACCGCCCGTGGCCGAGCAGTTCGGTGCGCACGCCGTCCACGCCGGGCGGCGGGCGGTAGCCGGCCGGGCGCAGCCGGGCGCAGTGCGCGGCGGAGCGGCGGAAGTACTCGCGGCGGTCGCCGGGCGGGATCCGGCCGGGCTTGGCGACCACGGTGTTGAGGTGGTTGAGCATCTTGCCGAAGACCACCGGGCGCCACCGGTCCAGGTCGGGGCGGCGGTCCAGGAAGGCGAAGACCAGGTCGTACTGGGCGAAGACGTCGAAGTGCTTGCGGCTGGCGGTGGCCAGGATGTTGCCGCCCTCCTGGCGCTGGCGGTAGTGCACGCCGACCCGGTCGAGCAGGGTGACGGTGGCGGCGGCGAGCAGCGCCGGGTACGTCCAGGGGGTGTCCTCGTAGTAGCCGGCCGGGAACTCCAGCTGCTGCTCGGTGACGAACCCGCGGCGGTAGGCCTTGTTCCAGACGACCTGGAGCAGGTCGAGCAGGTCGGGGCGGGCGGCGAGGTCGAAGACGTCCGGGGAGTCGGCGCCGAAGACGTGGCCGGCGGCGGCGCGGGTGATCCGGCCGTCGGCGTAGGTGCGGGCGTAGTCGTAGACCAGGACGTCCGGGTCGCCGGTGGCGGCGAGGCGGTCCTCGACGGCGGCCAGCAGGCCGGGGGTGAGGGTGTCGTCGCTGTCGAGGAAGAGCACGTAGTCGCCGGTGGCGACCTCCAGGCCGGCGTTGCGGGCCCGGCCCAGGCCGACGTTCTCCGGCAGGTGCAGCACCCGGACCCGGGGATCGGCGGCCGCGGCCTCGTCCAGCATCGCGCCGCAGCCGTCCGGCGAGCGGTCGTCCACCGCGATCAGTTCGAAGTCCGGTCCGCCCTGGCCGAGGACCGATTCGAGGCACTCGGCGAGGTAGTCCTGGACCTGGTACACGGGGACGATGACACTGAAGCGGGGCACGGGGGCCAGCGTAGTGGGCCCGAGGGGGTCCGGGCCCCGGAGGTAGGATCGGGGGGCACGTACGCACCGATCCAAGTGCGGCCAGACCCCCTGCGGGCTGCCACGCTCCTCCCGAGAAAGGCCTGCGTAGCCGATGGCTCCCCGCCTCTCCATCGTCGTTCCGATCTACAACGTCGAGCGTTATCTCGTCGAATGCCTCGACTCGATCGCCGCCCAGACCTTCACGGACTTCGAGTGCGTCATGGTCGACGACGGTTCGAAGGACGGCAGTGCGGCGCTCGCCGATGCGTACGCAGCGAAGGACTCGCGGTTCCGGCTGGTCCGGCAGGTCAACAAGGGCCTCGGCGCGGCCCGCAACACCGGCATCCGGCACATCGACCCGGACTCCGAGTTCCTGTGCTTCGTGGACAGTGACGACTCGATGCCGCCGAGCGCGTACGAGCTGATGATCAACACGCTGGACGAGACCGGCTCGGACTTCTGCACCGGCAACGTGCTGCGGTTCCGCGCGGTGGGCTACTACCAGTCCGGCGGGCACTCCAAGCCGTTCAAGGAGACCCGGCTCAAGACCCACATCACCGAGCTCCCGGCGCTGGTCACCGACCGCACCGCGTGGAACAAGGTGTACCGCCGCTCCTTCTTCGACGCCGCCGACCTGCTCTACCCCGAGGGCATCCTGTACGAGGACGCGCCGGTCAGCGTGCCGCACCACTACCTCGCCAAGAGCGTGGACGTGCTCTCCGAGCCGATCTACCACTGGCGCGAGCGCGAGGTCGGCGAGATGTCGATCACCCAGATGCGCACCAACCCGAAGGGCCTGGTCGACCGGGTCGCCTCGGTCGAGCTGGTCCGCGCCTGGCTGAAGAAGCAGACCGAGCCGCGCTTCGCCGAGTACCTGCGCTCCTACGACGAGAACACCCTCGTCGAGGAGATCCCGATGTTCTTCTGGTCCGTCGTGGACGGCGACAAGGAGTACCGGGACGCCTACGTCCAGAGCGTCAGCCGGCTGCTCCGCTCGATCGGCCAGGAGCAGGTCCGCAAGCTGCGCGCGCCGCTGCGGCTCAAGTACCACCTGACCCTGCAGAACCGGGTCGACGAACTGGTCGAGCAGATCAAGTACGAGGGCGAGAGCGGCGGCGGCGTGCAGGCCCGCGGCCTGCTGCGGCCGTACGCGGACTACCCGTTCCTGCGCGGCGGGCGCAAGAGCGTCCCGTCCGGGGTGCTCAAGCTGGACAACTCGCTGGTCATGCGCAGCCGGCTGTACGGCAGCGCCTGGGTCGGCGGGAAGCTGGAGCTGACCGGGCACGCCTACCCGGAGCAGCTGGGCGCGGCGAACAAGCACGACATGGTGCGCACCCTGGTGCTGCGCGAGGCCAAGGGCCGCCGGGCGATCGCGGTGCCGATGAAGACCCAGTACAGCCCCGAGGCCACCGCGAGCTGCAACCACGACCTGTACAACTGCGACTGGTCCGGCTTCTCCGTCGCCGTCGACCCGAAGAAGCTCAAGCACCGCGGCCAGTGGAAGGACGGCCACTGGCGCGTCCTGGTGGCCGGCGCGGGCAAGGGCGGGATCTACAAGGGCCGGATCTCGGCCGGCTGGAGCGACAGCGCCGCGTCGATCCCGCAGCACTGGGTCGAGCCGGACGTGCGGATCGTGCCGTGGGTCCGGGACGGCTTCGTCTACCTCCAGGTGGAGACCGTCAAGGCCCGGGTGACCGGCCTGGCCGCGCACGGCGGCCGGATCGAGGTCTCCGGTGCCGCCCGTTCCGGGGCGAGCTTCGCCGGGGCCCGGCTGCGGCTCACCCACCTCGAGTCGGACCGCGAGCTGACCTTCCCGGTGGAGCTGGGCACTCCGGCCGGCACCCTGCAGCCGTTCACCTCCTCGGTCGAGGTCGCCGAGCTGACCGCCGTCCGCGAGGCCTGGGCCGAGCTGGACCCGGTGGCCGCCGAGCGTGTCCGCGACCGCTGGAAGACCGCGCTGCTGCTGGCCGACGACAGCGTCCTCCCGCTGGTCTGGGACGACCGCAACGCGCCCGAGCAGCTGCACGTCCCGCTGGACCCGCAGGCGCCGGTCGAGCTGCGCCGGGCGATCTACACCAAGCCCTCCCCGAGCGGCCACCTCCAGCTCTCCGACCAGCTGCTGCAGCCGATCGTGGACGAGGTGTCGGCGCGCGGCGCCGACGGCTTCCTGCTGAGCGGCTCCTTCCCGCAGTCCGGCGCGCACCGCTGGGAGCTGGTGGTCCGCCACCACTGGCGCGAGGAGGAGCACGTCTACCCGGTGGAGATCTCGGACGGCCGGTTCCGCACTGCGCTGCCCGCTGTCCCGACCGCGACCTTCGCCGGCCGGGTGCCGCTCGCCCAGGGCACCTGGAACGTCTTCTTCCGTCCGGTCGGCGTGCCGGCCTCGGCCCTGCCGGACAGCCACGTGCAGATCTCGCCGGACTGCTTCGGCGCCCTGCCGGTGGAGGTGGAGTCCCGCGGCAAGCGGATCGCGCTGGAGCGCCGCTACCACGACGGCCTGTCGCTGGAGTCGTACTCGGCGCTGCTGCCCGAGGAGCGGTCCGGTTTCCGCCAGCGCCGGCTGCGCACCACCGACTACCCGGCCGCCCGCCGCCTGCCGGTGCGCGACACGGTGCTCTACAACGCCGGGCACGGCAGCGCCTACGCCGACTCCCCGCGGGCGATCCACGAGGAGCTGGTCCGCCGCGGCCTGCCGCTGGAGCACCTGTGGGGCAGCGACGACATGCAGACCGAGCTGCCGCGCACCGCGCAGCCGATCCGGCTGTGGAGCCCGGAGTGGTTCGAGGCGCTGGCGACCGCCAAGTACATCGTCACCAGCACCCACCTGCCCGACTTCTTCGTCCGCCGCCCCGGCCAGGTGGTCCTGCAGACCCGGATGGGCAGCCCGCTCAAGCAGGTCGGCCTCGACTTCGAGAAGGTCTGGTTCACCGACTCGAACTACCTCAAGGGCCTGAGCCGCGAGGTGCCGAACTGGAGCCTGCTGGTGGCCGGCAACAGCTGGTCCGCCCCGGTGCTGCGGCGCGCCTTCGACTACCAGGGCGAGATCCTGGAGAGCGGGGCGCCCCGGAACGACCTGCTGTTCGCGGCCGACCGGGAGAAGACCGCCGAGCAGGTCCGCGAGCGGCTCGGCCTGCCCGAGGGCAAGAAGGTCGTGCTGTACGCGCCGACCTGGCGCGAGGACCGGCGCCGGCCGAACGGCGGCTACCAGATCGACCTGCGGATCGACCTGGAGGCGGCCAAGGCCGCGCTGGGCGACGACCAGGTGCTGCTGGTGCGCCGGCACAACATGATGTGCGGCCAGATCCCGGGCGCCGGCAACGGCTACATCTGGGACGTCGGCAGCTACCCCGACATGGCGGAGCTGCTGCTGATCGCCGACGTGCTGGTCACCGACTACTCGTCGAGCGTCTTCGACTTCGCCACCACCGGGAAGCCGGTGCTGTTCTTCACCCACGACCTGGAGCACTACCGCGACAACCTGCGCGGTTTCAGCCTGAACTTCGAGGCCGAGGCCCCGGGCCCGCTGCTGGCCACCTCCGAGGCGCTGGTCGACGCGCTCGGACGGGTGGACGCGGTGGCGGCCGAGTACGCGGACAAGGCGGCCGCGTTCCGTGAGGCGTACTGCGACCTGGACGACGGCAAGGCCTCCGTCCGGGTGGTCGACGCGATGCTCCGCAAGGAGTAGTCACCGGTCATGACAGCGGGGCGCCCGGCGTGATCCACGCCGGGCGCCCCCCGGCGGTAGGGGGATTAACAGAATAAAAACAGGACGTTTAGTCCAATTTTCAAAAGAAAGAAAGTTTAGTTCTAGAAATTAATAGGTAATTATA